>JAGGSE010000115.1 GCA_021159225.1 bacterium | reverse complement strand
ATGGCTCCGCCGGTCTTTCTTTTATTTCCATTTCTGCTACCTGAGGTCCCATTCCCTTAACATTTCCTGAAAAGGCACTCTTAAGCAAATCCTGTCCCGCTCCGTAAAGCCCCTGGGATTTAGCCACCTTTGTTCCAGCCAGAAATGCGTCCCAACATAGTTTATGAACCTTTGGATTTCTCACCCCCTTCCGATGGGTGGTTACAATTTTAATGTCGTCTCCGGTGTAGTCCACATAATAATCTAATATCAAACCCTTGCCCTTTTTAGCCACATAATCTCCAACTGCCTTAAGCATCTTTTCGCTCGGCCTAATGTGCCCCCCAATTGAACCAATATCCGCTTTGATTATGGAAATTGTAATTTTTGCCATAATGATTTAAATGCTTTAATTTATCTATTTTGCTCGACCTTTTTAAATCCTGCCTTCAGCAGGATTATCTAACTACGCCATATTTTTTATCACAGAAACTAAAATTTGTCAAAAGAAAGCATTAGATTTTCCAAGGCCAATCTTCTATTCACATTCTTGGTTTCAAGAAAAAAAATCGTTTTCTGCAGGGCTTCTAAAAATTCCTTTATTCTCTCTGGCCTAAATCCCTTAAATTCTTCATTTGCTTTATTGCTCAGTTGTAAGATTAAAATGTTTCTTAAATAACGAAGCCAGAGTTTCAATACTGGCAGTGGTTCTTCTGATAACCTATTATTGATGTACTGAAAACGAAAAGCCAACGGCTTTCTAAGAATCTCTATTAAATCAGAAAGGGTCTTACGCTGGCTATCAACCCTGAAAAGATCTAAAGCAAAGCCCGGTTGGCCCAAAGAGATTTGGCTAATCTTCTTTGCCTTATCTGGAGAAGCGCCTTTTGATATTAAATAATTTTCAATTTCCTTTTCTCTAAGAGGATAAAACCTAATGGTCTGACACCGGGAAATAATTGTCGGCAAAAGTACCTTGGGATGCTCGGTAATCAAAATTATAACCGCCTTTGTCTTGGGCTCTTCCA
>JAGGSE010000215.1 GCA_021159225.1 bacterium | reverse complement strand
TTTTTAAAGAAAAACCAGAAGATGCAGATAGATATGCACAGTTAGCAAGAAGGATAAGCATGAGGTGCAGAGTTAGAATACCGAGGAAATGGAAAAGAAGATACTGCAAAAAATGTCAAAAATTTCTTAAACCTGGTGTGAATGCAAGAATAAGATTGCGGAACAAAAGAATTATTATAACATGTCTGGAATGTGGGAATAAAGTAAGAATTCCATATAAAAACTAACTCTTTTTAGGGCATTCTGGATTTATACAGAAACTCCATCTTCCTATCCTCAAAATAGGATATCCACATTCGCATACTTTCTTGGTATTCACGATCTTGCCCTTCTGTGGCAGAGGAAATGAGTTATCACATTTAGGGTAGTTTGAACATCCCACAAATCTCTTTCCTGTTTTTTTTGATACTATTATCCTCAGATCCCCCCCACATTTCGGACATTTCCCTATAATATTGTTGTTTCTCTCTGTTGCCTTAAAAGCCTCTGCAATCTCTTTACCTATCTCCTCTTCTTTTTTCCTGAACTCCTCAAAGATCTTTATCAGTTTTCTTTTTGCCTCTTCTATTACCTCCTCCCTTTTAACCTTCCCTTCATAGACTTTCTCCATCTCCTCCTCAAAATGTCTAGTTAACTCCACAGAGACGATCTCCTGACAGTATCTCTCAAGTGTATCTATTATCCTCTCACCAAGCTCTGTGACCTCGATCTGAGTTCCCTTTATATAATTTCTGGTATAGAGGATATCGAGTATGGCAGCCCTTGTTGCTTTTGTTCCTATACCGAGTTTTTCCATTTCTTTTATTACAGAAGCGGGATTATATCTTGGAGGTGGTTTTGTCTCTTTTTCTTCCACCACTATCTTTTCTATCTTTATAATCTCATCTTTATGTAATTCAGGTAGTATCTTGTCCTCACTTTTTGTATATTTTCCATAATATCTCAGCCATCCCTCCTCTACAGTTCTTATACCTCTTGCTATAAATATGTACTTATCTACCTTTATATCAGCT
>JAGGSE010000110.1 GCA_021159225.1 bacterium | reverse complement strand
TTTCTTCACAGATGAAGTCCTGGAAGCTATAAAAAAAATAAAAAAATCTGAAAGAAATGAATATGAAATAACGGATGCCCTTAATAGATGCAATGCAAAGGTTCTGGAGTATAAAGGTTTCTGGAATGATATAGGGTATTTCTGGGATATTCTTAATACTAACGAGTTTATAATGGAAAAACTGGAACATAAAATTCTTGGAAATGTAGAGAAAAATGTTAAAATCATCCCCCCTGTATACATAGGAGAAGAAACAACAGTGAGAGAGGGAAGCTACATAGTTGGTCCTGTGGTGATAGGAAAAAGCTGTAAAATAGGTCCAAACTCTTTTATAAGGAAAAATACTGTGATAGGAAATAACTGCCATATAGGAATGAGCGAGATCAAAAACTCCATAATATATGATAAAACAAATATCCCGCATTTCAACTATGTCGGTGACTCCATAATAGATGAGAACTGCAATTTGGGAGCCGGGACGATGGTGGCAAATCTCAGATTCGACGATAAAACTGTTTTTATGGAGGTAAAGGGTAAAAAAATAAACTCAGGGAGAAGAAAAATGGGATGTATTATGGGAAGTAATACAAAAACAGGAATAAATGTAACGATATATCCGGGGAGAATAATAGGAAGCTCCTGCTGTGTATATCCTGGAAGGATCGTGGATAAAAATATGGAAGATAATACAGTTCTGAGGTGATATTTTGGATATAAATCTGTATCTTAAGGAAAAAAAGGAAGTGATTGACTCTGTACTTGAAAAATACATACCAAGGAAGTTCAATGAAAGAACTTTAAGAAATATTCTCGGAAAGGAGAAATACTCTTTTGATATAGACTCTGCAAATAGAGCTATATCAGAGCCTGTATGGGATTTTCTTGATAGAGGAGGAAAAAGATGGAGACCTGCTTTATTTATGCTGTTAACAGAAGCTCTTGGAGGAGATACAGAAAAAGTTCTGGATTTTGTAGCACTTATAGAGTTTATCCATAATGGAACTATAATAATAGATGACATAGAGGATAATTC
>JAGGSE010000080.1 GCA_021159225.1 bacterium | reverse complement strand
TCAGCTCAGTTTTTTCTATCCCTATCACTTCTTTATCCACATATCTTTCATCTCTCATGCGAAATATCAATATTGAATCATAATTTTTATCTATGATCTTTTTCAATTCCTTTTTTATCTTTTTAAGTTCACTTTCCGTTATATTCCCTTCAAAAACTGAATTCTGTATCCAGTGCAGATATAATCTTAAAAATTTACATACTTTGCTGACTCTGTTTTCCTCAACATCATAAACTATAATTACATACATCACCACCACATCCTGAATCCTTCATATCTCTTATCACCTATAATATGCTTAACAAGCTTGTATCCTTCCAATCTGAACAATCTTTTATAGGAAACTTTTCTTTTCAGGGAGGGATGATCTACAGTGAGATTCAACCTACCATCAAACTCTCTCAGAACTATTCTCTTTCCAGAATCATTTAAAAGACATGAATTCAAGTCTTTCCTGAAATTTTCTTCCTTTATTATCCTCTTGTTCACAAGGTTGAATAGGGATCTTCCCACAATGAGAGGTTTGAACATCTCAGATATATCAAGGGCAAGTGAGAATCGTCTGACAAAAGGTTCGTGTAAATAACTGACTGAGGGATTCAGCTGGGTATGATACAGCTCTGTCAGTACTGCCGTATAAAGTAAAGAATTCAAAAAAGAGATCAGACAGTTTATCTCATTGTCTGGTGGCCTTCTTACCCTCGACTGAAACTCAAAGAAATTCAAAATCTTTGGAAAAGTTTGATAGTAATACCTCCATGATTCTCCCTCTATCTGCATCAGCTCTTCTATATTTTTTGCACTGTTTATTTTCTCATTGCACTCTCTTATTTTCAGGATCTCGGATTTTATATCCTTGTTATGTTTCCTGTAATGCTCCAGAATGCGTAAAATATTGTATATGGTAGAAGAAACTATCTCCCTGGCTATAAAAATTCTTTCTCTGGGATCTAAATAATGTTTCACCTGTTTAACAATGATATCTCCAGAAACAAGATAATCTCGAGGGTAGAAAGATCCTGTATAGTATCCATAATAG
>JAGGSE010000172.1 GCA_021159225.1 bacterium | reverse complement strand
AGGCATTCTTGTCGAGGTGGAGCATATCGCAGCCGAGCCCCAGAATAGGTTTGCGCTTCAGAAAAAGGCTTATGAGGCTCGGTCAGATTTTGGAAGCGCCTGGGAATAAATTTCTTCTTACCACTTACCGCGACTTCGTGCTCCCCGAGGCAAGATGCCTCAGCAAACTCATTACCAAGGTAGTTAGCAAGCGCAACCAATGATAACAATAAAAACAGAAAAAGAGATTAAGGTGATGACTGAGGGAGCAAGGATACTGGCAGGAATAGTGGAAGAACTAAAAAAACGGGTAAGGCCGGGAATTACTACCAAGGAGTTGGAAAAATTAGCAGAATCTCTTATCTTAAAATCAGGAGGGAAATGCAATTTCAAAGGAGAAGATAACTTTCCGGCCTGTATTTGCACCTCTGTGAACGAAGAAATTGTCCATGCCGTACCTTCTGAAAGGGTTTTGAAAGAGGGGGATATTTTAAGTTTGGATTTGGGACTGCTCTGGAAGGGTCTTCATACGGATATGGCAATTACCCTGCCAGTGGGAAAAATATCCTTTGAAGCCCAGCGGCTATTAAGGGTAACAAAAAAAGCCCTGAGCCGGGGAATAAAAAAATCTAAGGTTGGCAATACCTTCGGCGATATTGGAGAAACAATTCAGAGGTATGTGGAAAGTCAAGGATTTAACGTGGTCCGTGATTTATGCGGACATGGTATTGGCAGAAAACTCCACGAAGACCCCCCGATTCCCAATTACGGAAAGAGGCATAAGGGACCAAAAATAAAAGAAGGAATGGTTTTCTGCCTTGAACCTATGGTGACAATGGGGGACTACCGAATAAAAAAAGGAAAGGACGGCTTTTCCTTTGAAACAAGTGATGGCTCCTTATCCGCCCATTTTGAACATATGATAGCAATAACCAAAAAGGGTCCTTTTGTTCTGACAAAACTCCCTTGACAAAGGTAGTAGAAAAGAGATAATATTTATTAAGTGAAAATTCCAATACCCAATATCCAATATCCAAATTCCAATTAATATCCAATTTCCAATGACCAAAATTC
>JAGGSE010000120.1 GCA_021159225.1 bacterium | reverse complement strand
TAATAGGGATTCTCTCTCCGTTTTTTGCTAAAAGAGGAGTTTCATAAGAAGATTTTCTCTTCTGTCGCCTTGTTTTCGTTTCTTTTGCTACATGGTCGATCTCTTCGGGAGCTATTACATCTCTCCAGTGCTTTCCTATAAGAGTATCGTACCCGAGCATCTCCTTCATCTTGGGGTTCGCATATGTGCAGAATCCTTTCTCATCCTCCACCCATATTCCCTCGTTTAAAGAGTTCACAATTTTTTCATTGAACTCCTTTAAAGAGGAAAGTTCTGTGAATAGCTCTGCATTTTTAATTGCAATGGCTGTTTGAGATGCCAGGACTTCCAGAAGTTCTAAGTCTTTTTCATTGAAAGCATTTAATTTTTTACTTTCGACATTCAGTACTCCTATTATCTGATCTTTCACTTTCAAAGGGACACACATTTCAGATTTAACACCGGGCACACCTTCAATATATCTATCATCTTTAGAAACGTCTTTGATATTTAATGGGATTCCAGTTTTTGCGACATAAACAGTAACTCCTTTACCCTCTAAAGGGAACTTAGTTTTTTTTAGCTCTCCTATATGAGCTATTACTACCAGTTCGTTCTTTTCATCATCGATTAACATGAAATGAAAGATATTAAAGCCAAAAATCTTCTCTGCAGCCTTCAAAGTCACATTTGCAAGTTTATTTATATCGTAAGTTAGAGATATATCTCTACTAAAATCGTATATCGCAGAGAGTTTTCTCTCAATTTCCTTCCTTTCTGTAATATCTTTGTACATCACCATACGGCCTTTTATTTTTCCATCGGAGATTATGGGATTTGCAGATATCGATACATGGATCAGAGTACCATCCTTTCTTTTTCTGACGGTTTCATAGAAAACATACCCCTTCTGTGACATATAATCAAGATCTTCGGCCTCTTTTTTCTTTTCTTCGGGTACTATGAAGTCATTTATATTCTTACCTTTTATTTCCTCGATTGAATAACCAAAAAGATCTTTAAAACGGGAATTTATAGCTATAACTCTGTAGTTATCATCTGCATACATAAGAGT
>JAGGSE010000142.1 GCA_021159225.1 bacterium | reverse complement strand
GAGTGATAGCGAGCAAATTTCAATAAATTTCAATAAATTTCAACTATGGAAAGTAAAAGGTAATTTTGAGATTTGCCCTGTACCACGTCGGGTACTTTGAATTCTGAATTTTTATTTGCAGTTTATTATGGACCTCAAAGAAATAATCAAAAAGAAGAGGAAAGAAAAAATTTCAATGCTCACTGCCTATGATTATCAGATGGCAAAGATTTTAGACGAGGCAGGAGTAGACCTAATTTTGGTCGGAGACAGTTTGGCAATGGTTTTTCAGGGAATGCCCGACACCAAAAAGGTAACAATGAGAGAGATGCTTTATCACACCAGGGCAGTGGTTCGGGGAGCAAAAAATACTCCTGTTATCGGAGATATGCCCATCCATAGTTATGATACTCCTGAATTGGCTGTTAAAAATGCAAAAAAATTCCTCAGAGTTGGGGCAAAGGGCGTAAAACTGGAAGGCAATCATCCGGCGGTTGTAAGGGCGCTTAAAAAACAAGGTATAGAGGTAATGGGCCATTTAGGCCTTCTTCCTCAAACAGCCAAAAAATATAGGGTAAGAGGAAAAATGCCGGAAGAGGCAAGACAAATTTTAGAAGACGCCCGTCAACTTGATAGTTTGGGCGTTTTTGCCATTGTTCTGGAATGTGTGCCAGAAAAACTGGCAAAAAAAATTACTGCCTCGGTAAAGGTGCCGACTATTGGCATCGGAGCAGGAAAATACTGCGATGGTCAGGTTTTGGTAATAAACGACCTTCTGGGTATGGACAAAGAATTCAAAGCCAAACATGTCAAAAGGTATCTTAACCTGAACCGCTCAATTAAAAGAGCGGTAAAAAAATTTATAGAGGAAACAAGAAAGGGCGTTTTCCCAACAGAAGCGCAAACCTTTCATTGAAATGAAATGCAAAATGCAAATCTCAAAAATCAAAATAATAATCAAAGAAAAATTAAGGAGCTAAGCTCCTTAAGGGTAAGGAAATTCACAGAAATTCATAGAAATTGATAGAAACTAGTAGAAATTAATAGATAGAAGTAAGTTATTTGCAATGAATTTCGCGAGCGACAG
>JAGGSE010000031.1 GCA_021159225.1 bacterium | reverse complement strand
TTGTACTCAGCGATGAGGGACAGAAGATAGTTGAGGAGGCTGGGTTTATAAGGATCAGATAAAGTCATACATAAAGATTTATAATGGTCTCAGCTATATTGCCGCAGTGTCTTTTTATGGAGTTCATAGAGTTTAAGATCGATGATATTATCACTGAGTTAATCTCTTCAGAGAATTTTCTTTCTATTTCTTCCAAGATTGAGTTTGCGAGGACATAGTCTTTCCTGATCAGAGACCTCGATGTTTTATGGAAGATATCGAGTGTTAGATTACCCTCTCTTTTTATTTTTGCTGAAGGAGCATCAAGCTCCATTATATCTTTTGTTATTAAAACAGCATAATCTGCAATCCTCTCAATGTTTTTTATTGCGATCAGATTTGGTATTATCTCAAAATTGTTGTTGAGTCCAAGCTTCTTCGCAGCATTTAAGTTTCTGGAGGCCTCGGAGATCTCTCTTATGGCAAAGAAATACAATTTGTCGACTTCGTTATCTCTCTGTATTATATTTTCTGCAAGAGATTCATCGAATTTTTCGTTTAACTTTATAGTATCTTCAAGCATTGAGCTCGTTAAATTTATTATTCTGTTCTTAACCTTTCCCAGTGGTGTAGATCCAAACTCTATGAGTGAGGAAAATACGATCTCATCAGCTCTTTCCTCAAATATCTCAATTCCTATCAGATTCTGCATCAAAGAAACAATTTCTTTCCTTTTCGATGCCACTATCGGTTTTTTAGAATAAATTTTTATCGTGTCATATCCCTGTAGATATTTTGTGATCAGGATCCTTTTTGTTAGATTTATATTTTCATTCAGCTCTATTTTACATGATTTTCTCTCTTTTTTATAATTCTCAGGAACTATAGAGAGAGTACCATCTTTATTTTCTACTATTCCTAATACATCTCCATTCTTTAGGCTATTGAGTTCAATCCATCTCTTCGGAAGCGAGATTGCATAAGAACTTCCGCCTGTTTTCTGAATTTTTCTGGTTTCCATAAATCCTCTTATTCAGTTTTATATATAAACTTTACGAATAAAACATGTATGGTTAAAGTCCAATACATACTTCTCCTTTCAAAAATGTTTCTATATTTTCTATGAAGATAAAATA
>JAGGSE010000153.1 GCA_021159225.1 bacterium | reverse complement strand
GGGTTAATGTTTATCTGGGATAGAACTTACAAAAAATTGTGCAAACTTATACTCATTCACAATTTCTGTTTATCATAGAAAGCACATTTCAGCTTCATTACAGAAAAAATTTTTATGTCATGGTAAAGAATAAAGGAGTAATGACATACAATATAATGATCGTCGAAGATGAACCAGAACTTATTTCTCTGTATAAAATGGCGATAGAAGAAGCTGGAGACTATAAGGTTGTGGAGTGTGCCATGGATGGGGAGGAGGCAATAGAGAAGTTCAAGAATACTGAAAAAAAGATAGATCTGGTGGTAATGGATCAGAGAATATCCACAAAAAAGGGGATTGAGGTAACAAAAGAGATTCTGAAGATAGATCCAGAAATTAAAGTTCTTTTTGCGAGTGCTGACAGCATGGCAAAGTTTGAGGCAAAAAGCCTTGGAGTTGTTGGGTTCCTTCAGAAACCCTTTGAGATGAACAGGCTTACATCCGTGATTCGGGAGGTTCTGGAGCCTCAAAAAATTGTCTCTGAAGAGGAGGTAGCAATTGAGAGAGGACAGAAATACTCCTTGGAAAAGGGTTATTCTTATCTAATAAAAGAAGAAAAACCTTTTCTTGCATTTGATATATTTGTGGATCAGGTAACCCATGGTTTCAGAGGACTCTGTATTACAAGACAGCATCCAAGTAAAGTCAGAATAAACTATGGATTGAAGAGAACTCCCGTAATATGGCTCTCTCAGACAGGCACGGGGGATTCAATAGATCCTTCCAATGTCTCCAAACTTGTTCATACAATAAGAAACTTTGTCAGGGACAATAAAGGAAGTGTTATACTTCTCGATGGAGTGGAGTATCTGAAGCTTCAGAATGGATTTGTACTTCTGATGAAGTATCTCCACATGATAAATGAGATAATCATGGTAGAGGGAGCAAGATTGATCCTTCCTGTTAATCCCAAAGCTTTTACAGAGAGTGAAATGGCATTTCTGGAGAGAGAGATGAGAGTTTTTGGAAAATACGATATATTATAAAATTAGAAATCATTCTGAAGTTTTTAGATCTGTATTTTTCTTCATGGAGTATGAGTCTTATTGAGGCTATTTCAGATCAAAACAGTTCTATAAGAAAC
>JAGGSE010000158.1 GCA_021159225.1 bacterium | reverse complement strand
AAAAAAGAGATAGAAAAATTAAAAGGAGAGATAAAAGAATTGAAAAAAGACAGGGAGAAAGAAAGCTTTTTGACAGAAACGTTGAGATGGCTGAATATTGGGGATGCAAAATCAAAAGTCTATCTGTACCTACTGAAAAAAAAGAGAGCTACTGCAAAAGAGATCATAGAAGAAGCAGGACTATATCCCACCACCGTAAGAGAGGTACTTACAGAGATGGTGAGGGAAGGGCTACTTGAAAGAGAAAAATTAAAAATAGAAAATGCCGGAAGAAATCCATATGTTTACAATGCAGTCTCTCCGCTAAAGATAATAAAAAAACGCATTGCAGTTTTAGAAAAAGGGGTATCTGAGTTACTTTCTTTAGATTCTTCAAAAGAAATGAAGTTTAAACCTCCACTCATTCCTGTAAAGATAGAGATAAAGATCGAGACCAAGAAAAAGGAATCACCTGAAAAATGAATGAATATAATTTGGAAAAGATGTTACCGTAAAAGTGAATACCGTAGAGCTATTACGTCGAAAATTATGGCTGGGAGCGTTGTGACAGCTATCAGCCGATTGAAAAGAATTATCAATTAACTTTATGAAAAACTGTCAAAAACTAGAAGATGAAATTAAGTTTGAAATCCACTCACAGAGATCACTCGATCAGTTCCCTCAGCCTGGCAATTACCTTCTCCTCATACTCCGTTCTTGTGGGCTCATCATAGGTCAGGAGATCCTTTTTTATAGCTCTTATCACATTCTGAACTTTCTCTGCATTGTACACCAGCATCAAAAAGTACGTACCCAATATCAGGTGGAGACTGGCAAGCAGGAAGAAACCTGAAACAATGAGAAATCTTTCTATTGAGGTAGTTGTCTCAAAGATCACATTGCCCACTGTAAATACCAGTATTGTATAGTATAAAATTGCAAATAAAACAGCTATATACCCTATACTTTTTTCAAGTGTCGTTTTTTTCATATTCTCACTCTATTAACCCTATTTGTATCTATATAGATCTCTTTCTATTTAAATTTTTTGCTTATATCTTCTCACTGTTGTATGCAATTATTTTTGTTTTAGGTCGGAAGAGGATGATCTCACTCTCAAGGATGTCATCAAAATAATAGTTTGTC
>JAGGSE010000024.1 GCA_021159225.1 bacterium | reverse complement strand
GTTATAAATATAATACGAGAGGAATATGTATGAATATAAGTGAAGACATTATCAAAGAGATGTCAAAGTTTGGTTTAACACGATACGAATCTCAGGCGTATCTGGTATTATTGATAAAAGGCGTATGTTCTTCAAAAGAAGTTATAGAGTCTGTGGGGATACCCCAGCCGAGGATTTATGATACAATGATGGGTTTAGAAAGAAAAGGTTTCATCGAGATTAAAGAGGGAAGACCAAGGAAATTTCGTGCCATAGACCCAGAAACGGTATTTAAAAGGATTCAAGAAGATCAAGAACTCATTGTAAAACAACTACAAAATTTATATAAGAAAGAGTATGTCAGTTATGAATCTCCTGTCTGGACAGTCTATGGAAGCCAGAATATGATTAATAAGATAAGGCAGATGATTAGAGAAACAGAATATGAACTACTTTTAGCCGTACCCGAAGAGTTGATAGGGAAGATAAAAGGTGACCTAAAAAAAGCTGAAGAAAGAAATGTCTTTATATCCACGGTACTATATAATCACGCCAAAACATATCCCGATCTCAGGAATGTCTGGATATTTGACAGAGAAGTCCCTGCCATGATCATAGTTTTAAAAGATAGAGATCAGGGTTTTGCCTGTCCATATAAGTTCTTAAAAGGGGAAGGGAGAGTTATAGACGAAAGATATGGTATTTTAATAGAAAATAAAGAATTGCTACATATTCTAAGCGATTTTTTCTTAAACACAATATGGAAGACATCAAGACCTATCTTAGAAGAAATGGACGTTCGTTCAAAGAGTTTTGTCCACATAGCTGTTGCTATTCATGAATATAAAAAGCTGAAAAAAGAGGGGTACAACGTGAGAGCTAAAGTCATTGGTAAAAGGACAGGTGATAACATGCCTATAGAGATCGAAGGGGATATAAAGGGAGTGGAAGAAAGCAGTATCATTCACAGAATTATCATGGAGACGAAAGACAAACAAATTACCGTTGGAGGGTGGGACTCCACTAAGGAAGATATAGAGATGGAGATAATTACATTATATCCTACAAAAGGATGATAGACTCTAAAAGTAAAAAACCGAAAATTATTTAAAGTTAAATATCCCATTAGTACTACCTCTGATAGTATAC
>JAGGSE010000229.1 GCA_021159225.1 bacterium | reverse complement strand
GGGTCTTGACAATTTTGGGAAAAGTTGCTATGTTTCTGGGCATAGAACTCGCCGATTTTCCAGAAAGATAGGGAATCAGGTGAGGCAAAAAAGGTCGGATAAAATAGATGAGTTAATTTGATTAAGTTGACAGGAAAATATGGCAAACGAAGTTAGCGATAAAGGGTTTCTTGAATACATAGTAAAGAGCCTAGTTGACCATCCGGAGGATGTCAAGATTGACCGTAAGGTTGACGAAATGGGGGTTCTTCTTTCTCTGAAAGTAAACCCTGAGGACATGGGTCAGATTATCGGTAAGGGAGGTGCTACTGCCAGAGCCATTAGGTCATTGGTGCGAATCATTGGCTTGAAAAATCATGCCAGGGTCAATCTGAAGATTGAAGAACCCGGGAAGTCGCCGTCGGCTCAGGAAACCCAGAAAAAAGAGACCTCCTCATCCAAGGACGAGGAATTAGAAAACCTGAAAATTTAAAGACGGCTGACAAAAAACCTAAACCGTGCTATTATTAATAATAGCGCGGTTTTTTTATGATTTTTGATATTATTACCATTTTTCCCCATATTTTTGACTCTTATTTGGAAGAGTCCTTTATTAAAAAAGCCCGGGACAAGGGGCTAATTGACATTCGGATTTACAATCTGAGGGATTTTACCTCCGACAGGCATAAGAGCGTTGACGACAGGCCTTTTGGTGGCGGATTGGGTATGGTGATGAAAATAGAGCCAATCTACCAGGCGATAAAGAAGATAAAGCCCCTAAAAAAGAAAAAGAAAATAGTTTTATTTACTCCTCGGGGCAGAAAATTTAATCAAAGAATGGCTTATCAGTTCAGCAAACTTGACCAGTTGATTTTGATTTGCGGAAGGTACGAAGGGGTAGATGAGAGGGTGGCAAAACATATTGCTGATTTGTCTCTATCAATTGGAGATTACGACCTAATGGGAGGTGAACTGCCGGCAATGGTAGTTATTGAGGCAGTTTCCAGATTAATTCCGGGAGTAATTGGAAAACCAGAGTTTTTGAAAGAAAGAATTGTCAAAAAAAGAGGAGGGGGAGGCAGGGGCTTTATTGAATACCCTCAATATACCAGGCCTGCGGTTTTTGAGCCGAAAAGAGGAATAAGGTGGC
>JAGGSE010000082.1 GCA_021159225.1 bacterium | reverse complement strand
ATATTACAATCAAAATATCTGCTAACAAAATAAGAAGAATTAATCGAGATGAAATTGATTCCGGAATTGAAAGGAAGTGAGATTAGAAAGCATCTTAAAAAATATTATGATGTTGAGGAAATTTTACATGTTTGATAAAAAATGTCCTGATTTCTCCTCAAATCACACTATACTACTCGCCGCAATCTCCCACAGATCTTTATGTATCTTTGCCAGAAGACAGCAGATACATTCTTCATTTGTGGGATTCTCTCTTTTGCATTCATGATCTTCTATCCATTTGCATTTTATGGTATCACCTCATGTAAAAGCAGCCACTATTTTTATATAATATCCTTTGTTTTTAGAAGCGTGATTCCCTTAACTTTTTCAAAATCACGATCTTCACTCCATAGAGGTGCTCCTAAGCTCAGTACTAATGCAAGGATATCCACATCTTTTTTGTCTATGCTTCCGATCAGTTCTTCTGCTTTCTTGAGATTATCTTTATAAAATTCCTTAGGATAATAATGCAGTGGAAGTAATGATAATGCATATTCTATAGTTTCCTCTTCTATTCCAGACTTTTCTGAGATATAAGGAAAGTATTTCCGAACTTCATTTATTGTATGTTCTGTTGTACAAAAACGAAATCTTCTTTCAAAGAAAATACTTCTTGAGGTACCACCAATTAATCCGGCAATTATAGGGTTTGCATCTACGACAATGGTGATCTTCATTCCCGAACCCTTTCAAACTCATCAAGTATCTGTTTTGCAGAGACACCTTTTGATCTTAATCCTGTGGCAATCTGATCAGTAATGTTAAAGAAAATCTGCTTTTTCAGTTCTAAAATCTTCTCAGAGACAGCTTCCTCTACAAACTCGTTCTCACTATCAAATCCAAACTCATCCATGACCATTTTAATATCCTTCTCAATCTTTTCAGAGAATTTGATCTTCTTTTCCATCATGACACCTGTAATATTTTGGGTAAATGATTATATTAACTTTTCGATTGTGCTCCTCTGCTGATCTCCCATTTCCGGATTCTCTCTTTTGCATTCATGATCTTCTATCCATTTACATTTCATAGTCTCACCTCATGTAAAAGCAGCCACTATTTTTATATAATATCCTTTGTTTTTAGAAG
>JAGGSE010000102.1 GCA_021159225.1 bacterium | reverse complement strand
CTGAACATGAAGCTCCACTCAACACTCGATGTGAGGATCTGTGGTGCACAGGTAAATGTTCCGCTCTGTGAGTGGGACTTCCCAATGTGCGGTATTGACGATTTCGATGTCAACGTGGCAGATGCTCCTGTATACCTGACACTTTCTGTGGACGACTCAGATGACTGGGATCACACTGACTACATAATAAACTATGGCTTCACAATCACACAGGAAGTCGTCACAGGAACAACAACAACGATCCACAATGTCGATATTGACCCAATGTCCATTGTGGTAAACGATGACGAAGTTACAGAGACAATGAAGGCAACATCCAACCTGATCCTCGTAGGAGGACCTGGATTAGTTGTCTGTGTAGGAGCAGAGCCACAGGTAGCCAACACACTCACACAGGAGTTAGTCGATCAGGGCCTCTCAACAGTTGACTGGTCAACATCCACCGGTGAATACGAGTACATTGCCAACGCATTTGCGGAAGGCAAAGATGTTATAATCGTAGCCGGTGCAGATAGAGAAGCTACCAAGCACGCTGTTGAGATGCTGATAAACGACTTAAAAGCATAAATAAATTTTTCTTTTTTTCTTTTTTAGATTTTTTTGTCGAAATATTTAAAAGCTCTTTTTGGAAGACCATCTGTTTTTTGTTCAATTTTGTTTTCTGTTCTGGCGGGGATATTCTTCTGAACTTTTTTTGAGTTGTTCTGGCCAAAAATAGCAAGAAAAGTCAGAAAGATTATTGCAACAAACGTTGTGAGCGGTTTTTTTTCAGGAGTTTCTTTATATATTACTGGACTCTGAGGAGATGTGGCAGGTAAAGTGGTATATACATGTACTGTTTCTTGAGGTTTTTCTGTTTCTACAGTTATGGGAAGTTTTATTTTTTCAGTGTTCATCTCTACAGTGAGAGTATCATATTTCGTTTTTGGGGATATCTCCAGCGTTATCTCCTTTGATTCCTTGTACCCGAGAGTACCGCTCCAGCTGTAGTTAACACCCATACCATATATCTTCAGATTTACATCCCCAAGACCCTTTCCCTCATTTTTTATTTCTATGGTGATCGTTTTTTTTTCATTCAAAAACACTGAACAGGGATCATAGATAAGTTTAAGATTGGGTGAGTACTCTTTTATATC
>JAGGSE010000032.1 GCA_021159225.1 bacterium | reverse complement strand
AGCTTAAAGCTATAAAAGAAAGGTTTCGCTTTTCGCTTTAAGTTGTAGTTTTGCGTTTTGCGCTTTGAGCTTTGGGCTTGAATTTCGCTTTGAATTTTGAACCCTGTGTGGTTCAGGTTATATTTTGAATTTTTTTTGCCAAGGTGGGTAAAAGGTAATCTATGTTTTCTGCCAAAACAAAACTTTGTCTGGTAATAGGAGATCCAATTGAGCACTCCCTTTCTCCCTTGATACACAACGCGGGATACAAGGCATTGGGCATAGACGATAGGTTTGTTTTTTTGGCTGCCCGGGTAAAATTAAAAGAGGTAAAAAAAGCGATAGAGGCGATAAGAATACTTGGAATAAGGGGAGTAAGTTGCACAATGCCCCATAAGACAAAGGTAATGAAATATTTAGACAAAACAGACAGAGCGGCAGAAGAAATTGGGGCGGTAAATACCATAGTTAATCAGAATGGCTTGCTGAAAGGATACAATACCGACTGGCTGGGCGCTTTAAAGCCGATTGAAAAGAGAACAAGAATCAAAGGAAAGAAAATTGGAATAATTGGAGCGGGAGGCGTCTCAAGAGCGATTGTTTATGGCTTGAAGAAAAGGGGAGGGAGAATAAAAATTTTTAATAAAAATTTTCAACAGGCGGCTGATTTGGCAAAAAAATGGAAATGCGAATTTAGCGGATTTGACGTATTAGAGGAATTAAGAGATTTTGATATTATTATCAATGCCACACCTCTGGGAATGCCCCCCTATGAGAAAATTTCGCCGGTGCCCAAGGATGTTTTCTCAAGAAAGCAACTGGTAATGGATGTTGTTTACCAGCCATATCTGACAAAGATGCTCAAGGAAGCAAAAAAGAAGGGAGCGAAAATTATTTCCGGAGCAGAAATGCTTCTTTATCAGGCGTTTTACCAGTTTGAGTACTATACCAGAAGAAAGCCGCCCCAGCAGGCAATGAGGCGTGCCTTAATGGCTTTTTACAGATAATTATGAGGTTTAATTGCTAACTGCTTTGGTAACAGATAGGCATTATTTACAATATTCAATCGCTCGGAAGGATAATTTTTAGGAACCGCTCGCTCGCCTAGCGCGCTCGCTCGCTTATGTCCTCCCCGTAGCAATCCTACTAGGATGCTACGGG
>JAGGSE010000085.1 GCA_021159225.1 bacterium | reverse complement strand
GGTATTTATCACCAGGAAGAAGATGTTTGAGCTCTACGACCAGGGAGAACAGGCCGTGGTAGAGATCTGCAGACAGTTTGGTATGTCCAGAACCTGGTTTTACAGGCTTGAAAGGAGACGGCAGACCATGGGAGATGAGGGGCTTCGGTCAGTACCCCAAGAACCCAAGGTGTTTGCCAATCAGACCCCTTTAGAGGATGAGCTGGTGGTTCTGGATTCTGTGCAACAGTTTCCCAGCTGGGGTCCAGAGAGAATCAGCAGAGGACTTGCCCGAAAAGGGCCGCTTGAGATCGGTCACACAGCCGTCTACGGCATAATGAAACGACGTCACTTAAACCCAGATTCATAAAAAACTGGCCTGAAGATTTCTCTATCTCTTGCACACATTCTGCTAACAAATGGCAATTTCGCAGAAAACGTGCTCCACTCTGCCTTGAAAACAGATTGTAGGAGGCGTCTCCAGACGCCGACGTAATCGGGCTCTGGAGAGCCCTCCCACAGAAATAGATATCCGAAGTGAGCCCATAGTGCTGCCGGCAACTCCATCTTTCCGACCGAGCCTGCACCTGTGTTAAGTAAGGCAGAGTTTGACTCCGTAACTTTGAAGATTAGATCCTGGGTCTGTACTGAACGCGAATCAGTTGGGATAACAACAAACAACAGAACGGGGACATAAGGAGGCGGGGGTTCTACAAATAGGTAGTTAGCCCTCTGCGACTTCTTGGCAAGCTTTGCGCTTGGAAATGCGTTCTGATACACCTTCCTGTCTGTTCCGGTAGAGACAAAATGTTTGCAGCAAATAAGAGTGGCCATTTACTCGAAGTCCATTCAAGAACAATATGTTTTCCTTGTTTTTCATAAGTTTTCCGAATCTGGGCTAAACACTGAGAACAAGCGCTCGGAATGGGTCAGGATTCTCTCAGGAGAAGCAGTTAAGCTTAAGCGACGTAGAGAGACAAGCAGATGTAAAAGAGCCGCCGTATAGAGACGTCTTGCCAGGGCTATCTGGTAGGCATCAATGTTTTCTATGCGAGTTGTCTGAAGAAGATAGGAAGAATCTATCGGCTAACGGCCTGTGATTGCTTCTGCAGTTTCGGTTGTGCCAAGATATATCTCCATAGAACCGCTGACAGTGCAGTTGAC
>JAGGSE010000225.1 GCA_021159225.1 bacterium | reverse complement strand
ACAACAACACCAAACCATCTTTTAACTGTAGGAGAAAGTGGAAATACCACCTCTACTTACAGGTTAGGGGTTTATGGTTCAATTAGGGCTACAGGTTCAATTGATGCTAATCAGAGTTTTGATATTGCAGAGGCCTATCCTATTGATCCTCAGTGCGAACAAAAAAGCAGTTGTCCCGAGATAGGAGATGTGGTTTCAGTTGGGGAAAATTCATTTTTGGAAAAATCTTCCATTCCTTATGATGAAAAATTAATTGGGGTAATTTCAGAAGGTCCTGCTTTTAGTATAGGGGCTTGGAATATGACAACTTCTTCCCGTTTGGTGGCGCTGGCTGGAAGGGTGCCGGTGAAGGTCTCTCTTGAAAATGGACCAATTGAGGTTGGCGATTTGTTGACTTCCGCTTCTTCAACGCCTGGCGTGGCAATGAAAGCCAGCGAGCCGGGGAGGGTAATTGGGATGGCTTTAGAGCCATTTAATGGTATCACTACCCAGTGCTCCAACTCAAATGACCAAAACTCAACTTCTTCTAATTTGGGAATTTGTAATTCGGAATTTGGAAATTCCTTGCCGATAGGCGAGATTATGGTTTTTGTTAATCCCCACTGGTCAATTGGTCAACTTACCGAGGATGGCTTATTGGCTTCAGTCAGTTCTACTACAGCGTCCTCTTCTACCGAAGAAACCTCAATTCTTGACAGATTCACTTTAGCGGTAAAGAGTAGTTTACAAAAACTTGGATTGTTTGTTGAAAAGGGAGTTGCCAAGGTAAAAGAATTATTTGCCAAAAAGGTTGTTACCAATCAGATTTGTTTGGAAGATGAGAACGGCAGTACAACCTGTATCACTAAAGCAGAATTAGATAAGTTGTTAAAAGAGCGAAATCTCAGCGGAGCAGGCGGAGCATCCTGCACTCCTAATTGGCAGTGTACAGATTGGTCGCCTTTACCCGAAAATGTTTGCGCGGGCGAGAGTTTTACCCAAACCCGAAACTGTACTGATTTAAATAACTGCGGAGTTGATAACGGCAAGCCGGAGGAAACTAAAAATGCCATCGGAACAAAAGATTGTAGTGGAAACAGTGGAGGCAGTGGTGGCAGTAGCACCGACAGTAGTGGTGGCAGTGGCGCTGGCGGCAACAATAACAGCGGAGGAGAG
>JAGGSE010000209.1 GCA_021159225.1 bacterium | reverse complement strand
TATAGATGTAGCCACCATCCACCACTGCGGTTTGATATTTGCCATCGCTGGAAAGAGAAATAGAGGACCAACCCCTTAAACCAGCTCCTGTTCTTTCTGTCCAGGTGGCACCAACATTAGAAAGTGCCCATTGATTCTCTGAAACCCTCACCCTGCCATAATATAAACCACCTTCCATCTGAGTTAAAAGATTATTGTCTACACTAACAGGTCCGCTTACATCCAGTTTCCATCCTGGCGCTGTTGTGCCAATACCAACATTACCTGAAGCATCAATTGTAATTCCAGTTGAGGTGGCAATATCTGAACCTCTGACAAGTTTTAGTTTGTTAGAGTCAGATTGGTCAATACCAATGAGGGCTTGGGTTGAAGGAGAGGAGCCAGTGCGGAAAGCAATCAGAGCATCAGTTGAAGAAGCAGAGGTAATTGTTAATTTTGTCTCGTCTGCTTTATAGAGTTCTAAAAGAGAAGCAGGAGTGGCGGTACCAATACCTACCCTTCCTGTTTCAGCATCAACATATAGGGTGTTGGTGTTTATTGCCAGGTTGCCTCCTGTGGTGTTTGAGGAAGGAATGGTACCTGTTCCATCTCCTGAACAGTCATCAGTAAATGAGGTGGTGGTTGTGGCGCTACCATCAACCAAAGTAACTAAATCACCATTTGAGATGGAGGAGGTGGCGCGGTAAACCTTGTAGCCGGTTGCTCCTGCTACTGCTGACCAAGAGATATCTAAGGCAGTGGCATCTCCTGTGGAGGTGGAAACCTCGGTGCAACCTAGTGTTTCTCCATTGGGATTGACAGCGGTTACTCTGTAGTAATAGGTAGTTCCTGTAGCACAAGAACCTGAAGAGGAAGAAGTAGCAACAGATAAATTAGAAGGTGGAGAAAGTGGTCCAATTGTCAGGTTTCCTCCGCTTAATGTGGCATTGCGCCAGGCGGTAATATTTCCTCCATCTGCTACCTGAAATACCTTGTTTGAGCCGTCATAGAGATTAACAATATCCCCTGTCCCTGATTGGGTGATGGTGAGTTTGGCTGAAGGGGTGGTTGTGCCAATGCCGACATTGCCGCCGTATATATAAGAGTCGGCAGAAGAGGTATAGATGTAGCCACCATACACCACTGCGGTTTGATATTTGCCATCGCTGGAAAGGGAGACAGA
>JAGGSE010000121.1 GCA_021159225.1 bacterium | reverse complement strand
AAGGTACGCTACTCATTTTATCATTTATGGTGTATAGATTTAAATAACTATGCACTCCAGAACTTTTATACCAGACATATTTTTAAACTATCCCATATAGAAGGATCATGGAGTACACCATTGGAACAATAGGAAGTCATTCTGCTCTGAATATTCTCAATGGAGCTAAGGAAGAGGGATTTAAAACTCTCCTTTTGTGTGAAAAGAAGAGACGGTTTTATGAGAGATTTAATGTTGCAGATGAGATAATATATCTCGAAACTCTTAGGGATATAGGAAATAAAGAGATGCAGGAAAAGCTTATAGAAAAAAACGTGATAATGATCCCACATGGAAGTTACATATCTTATCTCAGTCTTGGTTTTCTTGAGAGAGAATTTAAAGTTCCCATATTTGGGAACAAATTTCTTTTCAGATGGGAATCTGATAGAACTCTGGAGAGGGAGTGGCTGAAAAACTCTGGAATAAGAATTCCAAAAATTTTTGAGGATGAAGAGATTGACAGAGAGGTCATAGTAAAGTTTCATGGTGCTAAGGGAGGAAAGGGATATTTTTTTGCAAAAAATAGAGAGGAAATACTCAAAAGAGTTGGAAATGAGAAAAACTATCAGATACAGGAGTATATAAAGGGAGTAGCAATGTATTTTCATTTCTTTTATTCACCATTGGAAAAAGAAAATATTCTTATGAGTATTGATAGGAGATATGAGAGTAATGTTGATTTTCTCGGGAGAATGCCAAAAGGTTTTGAAATAGAGCCAAGTTATGTTGTTGTTGGAAACTTTCCAATCGTCATAAGAGAATCTCTTCTGGAAAAGGTATTTGAGATAGGGGATAGTGTCCTCAGAGAATCAAAAAAAATACATGAAAAGGGACTTATTGGACCTTACTGTCTGGAAACAATAGTGACAGACGAGCCCGATATAGTAACATTTGAGATATCTGCAAGGATCGTTGCTGGAACAAATCCATTTGTACCATATTCTCCATACTCGTATATAAAATACAGAAAAAAAATGAGTATGGGAAGAAGGATAGCCATGGAAATAAAAAACGCAATAGAAAGGGATAGATTAGAAGATGTTATTACATAATTCCAGGATTTTATTTGCTATGACATTTCTGTTCTTTTTTGTTACTGTAAACACTTTATATTCATCCATTTTTT
>JAGGSE010000151.1 GCA_021159225.1 bacterium | reverse complement strand
GGGAAAGCAATGATTTTTCAAGAGTTCCTTTTTTAATAAAGTTTGGCCAATTCTTTAGGTCTTTTATATTTAGAATCAAATCAAATTTTTCAGCGAACTTTTTTCTGTCCTCTTTAAGGATACATCCGGTTAGAATGGTTTTGAGTTTTGGGTTGTGGGTTTTGAGTTTTTTTAATTTTTGAGTTAGTCCATAGACCCTATCAACTGCTGACTGTCTGACCGAGCACATATTGACAACAATTATATCGGGGATTTCTTCTTTTCTGGCTTTTTTGTATCCCATTTTCTCCAAAACCCGAGCAATTCGTTCGCTGTCTGATTTATTCATCTGACATCCAAAGGTAATGATATAATATCTTCTTGGCATTTTTTGTCTTAAAAATCGGCTAACCACCTTGACAACGACCTTTTCTTTTATCCTTTGCTCAAAGAGAAATAGATATATTTTAAATGTCTAGATAATTCGGTAAGAGCTCTGGTATTTTTTCTGCTGAGGCATTCTTGTCGAGGTGGAGCATATCGCAGCCGAGCCCCAGAAGGAGATCACGCTTTAGAAAAGGTATGGGCGGCTCGGCGAGATATAGAAGCGCCTGAAGATAAATTTCTTTCCTACTGCTTACCGCGACTTCGTGCTCCCCGAGGCAAGATGCCTCAGCAAATTTATTTATTACCAGATTGGTTAGCAATTACATCATAAACAAAAAACGCGGACCTGAAAAGTCCGCGTTTTCATTGAAAGACAATTTCTATCTTCCCGGCCTGGTAATGGTACACATCCACCTTCCCTGATGACAGATACATTGTAAAATTCCTGCTCTTGTTTTGTATTCTTTTGTTTCTCCTTCCTGGCATTCGGGCTTTAGGTTTTGTTCTTCCCTGACCTTGGTTTCACTGGGACCTGGCTTGCGACAAATACTGTAGGACCTGCTTACTCTTTCTTCAATCAATCCCGGGCAGCATTTTCTGTCAATTGGTCCCAAAAGAGGATTTCTATTTACCCTTTCTCCTGCTTGAGCGCATTCTGATTTACAGGGACCTTTGTAAGCAATTTCTGTTCCAGCAACCCTTGCCCAACAGTCATTGGTGTAGGTTCTTCCGTCTTTTCCGCATACGGGATCCCAAAGGGTATAACAATTAGGAATCTCTCCAGCATGTTCAATTCCTAAACATTTTTTTAGGCAAACCTCAAAATCCTTTATCTTTTCTT
>JAGGSE010000097.1 GCA_021159225.1 bacterium | reverse complement strand
GGATAGCATAAGCAAATTAAAAAATAAACTTACGCATGATAACCATTTTGGAGTAGTTATATCTTTAAATAATTTTTCAACATTTGTGCTTTGTTGAATAATTGAATAAAGCTGCTTCTTTTAAATAAATTATCAAAAAGAAGCAGCGATTTTACAAGCTTAACAACATATTATAGAACAAAAATTTCAGTTTCACTTCCTGAAAAACGCCTTCTATACTCTTCGCTCTTGATGTTTCTCCAAATGTCCTTTTAATACCAGAAAAGAATGTTTCTGCAGCCCATCTATTCCCATATTTGTATTTATCTTTCCATCCTTCATAGCCAATCTCCCTCACCTCTCTTACTTTTTCAGCTCTTGCAGGAGAACCTCTTGCTCTTGTTGAAGCATTCTTTCTTGTTTTTATAATCGGTTCTATTCCTTCCTTATCCAAAAAATTGAAATTATCTCTGCTGTCATATGCTCCATCCGCATAAACAGATCTTATTTTCTTTCCTTTACTGTTTCTTTTGGCTTGTTTTATCAATGGTTGCAGCATTTTTCCATCTCCTGTTCTTTCATCTGTTATTTCCAATGCAAGCAATTTCTTTGTTTTTACATCAACTGCAACATGAACTTTAACCCATCCTTTCTTTACCTTCCATTTGTGGCGAATCCATTCTCCTCTGCTCGATACTTTCATTCCTGTTGAATCAATAGCAACAATAATATCATTGTCCAGCTCTTGAAGTGGAAATTCAATTTCTATTTTCTTTAGCCTTTTGAAAATTGTGGTATAATCTGCTGCTTTTAGTTTTGGAATATATTTGGACAATCCTCTCAAAAATCCCTCAAGCTGACGAAATGGAAGAAATGCAATATAAAGAAATGCAAGAAATTGCATGAATGAATTTGGATATTCATATGGTCTTCCTCTCTTATTTTTATTCATCTCTTCAAGTTCCTTTTCCCAGTTTTCGATAAAATCCATGGAAATGAGTATTTCTCCCCTTCTTACCAGCCTCTCATTATACTCTTTCCAATTTCTTTTCTTTTCCATCCTATCCCCTCCAAAGGAGGGAAATGAATGAAAATTAAAAAAATTGCTATTTATTCAACACAGCACCCAGCTTAAAAAGGAGGATATTCTTGAAGCAATAAAATATGCTGTCGATGTTTTGAAAGAAGAAAGG
>JAGGSE010000163.1 GCA_021159225.1 bacterium | reverse complement strand
TTCTTTAGTAAAGCAAACTTTATCTTTGACTTCAATTTCTGTGATTTTCTTTTCTTTGTTAATGTTAATTTTTATAGACACCTGTTCCTCTTTCTCTTTTGTCTTTACGGGTAAATTCATAGATACTTCAGACAATGGAGATTCCATTGGGTGCCCTCCTATTAAAACCGGATTTTCTTGTCTTGGATTAATAACAATTTCTCTCTCTGTTGGAAAAACAATCTGTTTTTCGCCATAAACTAAAGGATAAATACCTTTCTCGCACCTTATTTTAGGAGGATAAGACTCAAGAATGGTACATTTCCCAATGCATCTTTTACAAGGATCACCCTTCCAGCATATAGGATATTTCTGGTCCTGAAAACTATAACATTCTTCTCCAAAAGGACATTTATGAAAAACATCGCAATATCTTGGCTGATCTTTTTTGCAATCAGAAGGACAATTAAATTCATCTTCAGGCCATTTGCATAAATTATCACCGCAGTTAACGCAAACGGAATACGATTTACTTACTCTTATCTCAGTAAGCCCAAAACAGCATTTTTTATTAGTTGGACCAAATAAAGGATTTCTGTTAACCTGTTCTCCCTCCCTAGCACACTTTTCCTCGTGTTCTTTCTGCCACTTTTTGCCGCATTCTCCTCTATAAAATGCCCATCCATCACATTCGCTCCCGTCAGGAAAAATACAAACTCCGTATTGACCTTTAGTTTTTGGATCTTCTCTTATCTCGTATTTATAACCAAGGTTCTTACAATAAACCGCCGCGGGATTGGGCATATTGGGCGTTACTTGAACTCCTCCCTTACAATCAGAAGGGCAATTACATTTATTTTCTGGCTTTTTACAAATTCCATCCCCGCATTTAGTGCAATAACTGCTTCCATCGCCTGCTCCCACGCAGGTATTATTAATTAATTCCATTGCTGGAATAGGAATCAACCCCGAGCAACAAGGAGGTTTTCCAAAATATATTTTTTCTCCTTCAGGAGCGCATTTTTGTTTTAAATCTTTTGAGCTACCGCAATCCTCAGGACACGTTTCCTGTGTTTCTGGGCAGGGACAACCAACAGCCATACAAGTTATTTCCTGACAAACTCCATCTCCGCATAAATTTTTACATCCTCTAGGCTCAGGAGAAGAAACTGAAATGTTCTCTAGTGCATTTTCAAAAGCCCCAAATATGTTTTGTCTTAAACCTATACTAATA
>JAGGSE010000128.1 GCA_021159225.1 bacterium | reverse complement strand
TTAATGATGTGGTTAAAGAACTGGAAAAGCAATTGAAAAGAAAAGGAAAATGGACAGGAGATGTTGTTGAGGATGCAACAGTTATTACTGCAAGAAGAATGGATAAGGAAGCGAAATGTAGTGGATATTATAAAACATATGGATGGTGTAATGTCAAGTAACATCGGTAACATTTTTTGAAAAATATACATTGGCAGGATAATCATGGATACCCATGTGGTATCTATGATTATTAAACCATTCAATAAATTCCTGAAGCAATGAAAGAACATTTTCAAAAACTTTCTTCAGTTTCAGAAATTCTTCATTGAAAGTTCTTATGGCTCTTTCAATCTTTCCTTTTGCCTGTGGATAATAAGGAGGAGTATGCTCAACTTCTATACTTTCTTTCATACACCATTTTCCAAATTTTCTTGCAAATCTTTTGTCATTATCCACGAGTATTTTCTTTGGCTTACCATATTTTTCAATGGTGTTTTTCAAAGAACGAATCACATCTTCTGTTTCTATTCTATCATAAATCCTGCAGTGTAAAATATATCTTGAATTATCATCAATGATTATGAGTGCATATTGTTTCTTTCCTTCTATTCTAAATTGGCATTACATCCATTTGCCATAGATCATTTGGTGATTTGGCTCTAAAATAATTCCAATTTCTCTTTCCGCCTTTATATGGAGAACCATTCCTTTTGTGTTTCTTTAAAACATTGTTAATGGTTTGTCTACTTATCTCTATACCATTCCACCCTCCAAGAACATGCTCAAAAAGATATTTGATATATGGAGGAGGGGATTGAAGAGATAATTTTATTCTCTGGGTTCCCCAGTTGAAAGAATCTCTAAGAATTATGATAGCATTTTCCACCAGAGAAGTTACTTTTTTATTGATATGATGTGGTTTTCTTGATTTATCTCTAAAACTTTCTTTCCCTGGATGATGTGCTCTTTTATTCCATTTCCATACAGTTTTCCTGCTTACTCCAAGAAATTCAGCAATTTCTTTTGTTTTCTTTCCTGCTTTCTTTGCCATAACCATGATTCTCCTCATTTCTGGAGTAACATGTGACATTTCCCATTCCCCTCCTATAAGGAATGGGAAATTGATTTAGAAATGTTACCGATGTCTGTTTACTTTACAGCCCCCTATATTTATGATGAAGGGTTTCGAAACGCTTGTAAAAATTGCTCTAAAAATTGCCATACCATTTTCT
>JAGGSE010000139.1 GCA_021159225.1 bacterium | reverse complement strand
GTCTATATCTATGCTATGATACCAAAATTAATCATAAATCCAAATATAACAATTTATTATCCAAATATGACTAAATTCATAGAAGACAATATGAACTATTTTGAAGATTATATATACTACTACACTCTTACTGCACCTAACATAAAAGGAAATTATTTGATAGAAATTACTGCACCAAATACCACAGCAATAAACACCTTCAGAGTATCTCCAGCATACATTGAAGGAGGAGGCGGAGGAGTAGGCATAGATATTTACTCAACAGGAGATTATCTATACTATCCTGGAACTACAGCAAAAATTCCATTTACAATAATATCAAGAACAAACGGCGAACCTATAGATTACGATTCAATAAAAATCACAATTTACAGTCCGAATATGACCAAAATAGCAGAAAGAACAACAGCCAATAAAATTTCACAAGGCATTTACTACATAAACTACAACATATCCTCTTTAGCAGATTACGGAGTATATCCAATAATAATAAACACAACAAGCGGAAGTTATTACACCACAAGACTAACTTCATTCAAAGTTCTTCCAGCAGGACCTTTAGATATCTCAATAACACCTCTAAAAACAGAAGTTCAGCAAGGAGAGGATTTACCAGTAAAATTAAGAATAAAGAATCTTGGAGAAGGAAGAACAATAACCTATACCTACAGAATATACTCAGCAAACAATACTTATTACACAGAAACTTCCTCTCTAACTCTGAACAGATACGAGGACAAACAACTAATCAAAACAATACCTCTGCCAATTACAGCAGACACAGGAATAGCAACTTTAGAGTTAAATGTTTCCTATTCACCTTCAGAACCTTCAATATACAACACAAACTTCGTAACCATATCCTATTCTCCAAGAGGATATACACCAAAAATACTAACAATAACCTTTAATCTAACTCCAGAAAAACAATATCTAACAATCTTAAGAAACAACAACACTGTATTTTCAGGAATCATACACAATAAAGACACAATGCAATTATCAGAAGGAAAATACAAATTTATCTTTTCAGCAGAAAATTATTTCAAGAAAACCGTAGAAATATATCTTGATAGAGACTTAACAATAACCTCTAAACTATCCTCTACATTTTTCCAAATACCTGTTCTACTTGCTGAAAATATGTATAAATTAATATTATTTTTGCTAATATTGGCTTGTATAATCATTTTCTTTAAATTTAGATTTTAATTCTGATAGGTC
>JAGGSE010000027.1 GCA_021159225.1 bacterium | reverse complement strand
CTCATAGGTTACCTCCTTTAAAGCTTATTTTACCAAAAACAACTTTTTCGTTTTAATTCTGTTATCCGCTCTCAAGCAAACCATGTACACACCACTCGTTAAGCCATCAGCATCGAACCTAATGGTGTTTTGTCCGTAATCTAACTTTTTCGAGAGTACAATCCTTCCATCCAAGGAATAAACCGTTAGTTTGCTGTTATCAGACGGAACGAAAACCTCAAAACTGCAGCGAAGGTTGAACGGATTAGGATATGCGTAGATAAGTAACTTGTCGGGTTTTGCGCCACTCTCTGAGATAGACTCAATACCAAGCCCCTCAATAACAGTGTATCGTCGGTTCGGTCTTATGTTGGTGAATGTGTCCACCTCACCCGACCCCATCCATCGAACGATTATGGTGTCCACAATGGTAGCGTTGTTCAGCCCAAAGTGCAGGACATACCCTTGCGATGTCCCCTCGGTTCCAGCAACCGCATCCACCTTTCTCATCTGCCAGAGACCGAGCTCATGACAATAAATTTTGACGACCGAACCCACCGCAAACTTATCGGAACGCGTGCCCTTCAATACAAACTGAACCCACTGCTTTCGGTTACCTATCTCATTTCTAAACAATCTCATCACAGTGCCCGAGGGTGGGACATCCCTCGCCACAAGGTCGAGGTCACCGTCACAATCGTAATCGGTCCATGCAGCGCCCCAGCTATTATTAAGAAATATTCCAGCTTCGTAGTTAACGAGCTCAAAGTGGTCGTGACAATTTTTATAAAGGAACGAATGGTAACCATTGTACACGCACGATATGAAAAGGTCCTGCCAGCCATCATTGTCGAAATCGCCGAAAACGCACGATGAATGAGTCTCGTAATACTCTATCCCCCACCTTTCGCGCTCATCATGGAATGTGTACGACGGTGGTCCGCTGTTGATGAAAAGCATAGACTTATCAGAGAACGAAATGAACCGCGGATGAGCAAGATTTGCGATGAAAAGGTCCCAGTCGCCGTCGTTATCCACATCTGCCCACTGCGCACCTATAGTGTGACCGTAATATGTCTCGCCTCCTGTAACATCAGGATGTCCCGCTACACCACGGCTGGCACCCTCCTCGCGGAATGTGCCGTCACCGTTGTTGACGAAAAGCCAATTAGGTGCAAGTCTGTAGTTGCCGACATAAAGGTCGAGGTCACCATCCTCGTCAAAGTCGCAGGTAACACAAATCCTGCCGTAAATGTAAGGTCT
>JAGGSE010000109.1 GCA_021159225.1 bacterium | reverse complement strand
AAACGCAAACCTATTCTGGGGCTCGGCTGCGATATGCTCCACCTCGACAAGAATGCCTCAGCAAAGAAATTATCAAGGATTGTTACTAAAGTAGTTGGATAGTACATATTAGAATAATCCAATGTTTGAAAACCAAATAAAAAAGATTCAAAAAAGGGATGGAAGAATAGTTGATTTTGAAGAGAAGAAAATTACCAAGGCGATATTTAAGGCAATTACAGCCACGGGGGAGACGCGAGCGGAAAGAGCAAAGGAACTTTCAGACAAGGTTGTCAAAATATTAAACCGGCGATTCAAAAAAGATGAAATTCCAACAGTTGAACAAATTCAGGATATTGTTGAAGAGGTTTTGATTTCAGAAAATCTGGCTGAAACAGCAAAGGCCTATATTTTATACCGTGAGCAAAGAAGACGGGTACGGGAGGCAGTAAAGGCATCTGAAGAGGCAGTAGAGAAGGTAGACCAGTATTTAGATAAATTGGACTGGGAGGTTCAGGAAAATGCCAATATGGCTTTTTCTTTGCAGGGGTTAAACCACTACTGCACCTCCTATATCAGCAAAAAGTATTGGCTGAATAAAATTTACCCAAAAGAGATAAGAGAGGCAAACGAATCAGGCGATTTTCATCTCCACAACCTAGATACCTTAGGTCCCTATTGTATGGGATGGGACCTTTACGACCTATTGATAAAGGGATTTGGAGGGGTACAGGGAAAGATTCAATCAAGGCCACCTAAACACTTTAGGACTGCCCTGGGACAGGTGGTCAATTTTCTTTATACACTCCAGGGAGAATGTGCTGGCGCAGTTGCCTTCTCAAACTTTGATACCCTTTTGGCTCCTTTTATTAAATATGACAGTTTGGATTACAAGCAGGTAAAGCAATGCCTCCAAGAGTTTTTATTTAATATGGCAGTGCCGACTAGGGTCGGATTTCAAACACCTTTTTCTAATATTACCCTAGATCTAAGACCCTCCCCGGTTTTTAAGGACCAACCAGTGATTATGGGGGGCAAACCCCAAAAAGAAACCTACAAAGAATTTGAAGAAGAAATGAAGGTTTTAGACAAGGCCCTTTATGAGGTGTATATGGAAGGCGATAAGAACGGCAGGCCATTTTCTTTTCCCATTCCCACAATTAACATTACAAAAGATTTTCCCTGGGAGGAGCCGGCGTTTAATGGCATTTTTGATGCCTCAGCAAAATACGGAATTAACTACTTTGCCAACTACATAAACTCAGAAATGAAGCCCGA
>JAGGSE010000062.1 GCA_021159225.1 bacterium | reverse complement strand
TTTCTTGTCCAGTTGGCTAATTCTTTGTCTAACAGTTCTTTGGTTTGATTACCTACCCTTGAGACGGAAAGGAAGGCATTGATGGCTGGCCTTTTTCCTTCTCTAAAATTATCAATATCAAAAAAAATATGACCATCAGTTATTGCCATAAGGTTGGTTTGAATATAACCTGAAATATCGTTTTCTAATGTTTCTGCTACAGGTAGCGCAGTAATGCTTACCTCTTTATCTTCACTGCCTGATTTTTGGTCTGGAGATTTGTTGTTTGATACCTTGATGTTTCCGGCTCGTTCCAGCAGGGCTGCATGAATATGGAAGATATCTCCTGAATAAGAGGCACGGCCAGGGATTCGTTTTAGCAATAAGGAAATTTCCCGATAAAATTTGGCATGGGTGGTAAGGTCATCAAAAATGACTAAAACTTTTTTTCCTTGGTCCCGAAAATATTCGGCAATAGTCATCCCAGAGAAAGGGGCTAAGTAGTTTATGGTATTAGGATCTTCCGGAGTACTGACCACCATTATTGTTTTGTCAAATACCTCCATTTCCTTTAAATATTCTTCCACCGACTTTACCGCAGCAACCTCTTTTCCGATAGCCACATAGATACAGATTACTCCTTTTTTCGCCTGGCTGGTTATGGTTTGCAAAAGAAAAGCGGTCTTGCCGGTTTTAGCATCACCAATAACTAATTCCCTTTGACCATAGCCAATGGGAATCAATAAATCTACAATCATAACTCCCGTCTCTAAGGGCTCGTTTACCCGTACCCGCTGGGTGATGCCCGGCGCCTCTCTTTGGATGTTAAGGTATCTCTTTTCTCCCATTACGGGTCCCAAGCCATCTATAGGTAGGCAAAGAGGATTGATTATTCTACCTAAAAGTTTTTGAGAAACCGGGATTTGAAATACCCTATTGGTTTTGGCTACTCTTTCTCCGATTCTTAAATTTTTGACACTAAACATTAAGACCTCTGCTGTTTTTTTATTTAATCCATGAACCATACCTATCTCCCCATGCTCAGTAATTATCATTTCTTCTAATTTTAGAGTAGGGAGGCCTGAAATCCAAGTTATTGAATGGGTAAGAGCGGTAATGTAACCAATTTCTCCTGTCTTTTCTGTATAGTCCTTAAAACCCTTCATAGTGGCTTAGTTTATCGTTTATTAATTTATCTATTTCTCTTGCTAAAGAGTAATCTCGCCAGTTTCCTTGGTATTCAATTATTGCCCCTCCAACAATTTTGGGGTTTACAGTTAAAT
>JAGGSE010000119.1 GCA_021159225.1 bacterium | reverse complement strand
TTAGGTGGGTCTCAAGGAAAAAGGGGTTTAGTAGCTATAAAAGCTGGGCACGTGAGACTTATTCAAGTTAAAAAAGGAAAAGTTCAAAGACATAAATATAAAGATTTGTTGCCTCTGTGGTCAATGCCTTGTGTGCTTAGTAAAGAAGTTTGGTTCTATGTGGGTAAAGGAAAAATACAAGTGGTTCGAAATGATGGCATGGATTGGTTAAAAGTGCTAATAAATGATGTGGAGGAGGTGTTAGCAAATGAATCACACAAAGATAATCGGTGACTTACAAGAGGCTTTATATGACATTGAAAAACTAAAAGACGAGCGTCCACCCTTTGCAGAGAGGGAAGAAATACTTGGGCTTAGGTTCAAAAAAGGGCAAAAAGTGAAAGATAAAAAAACGAAACAAGGAGGTGAAGTAATCTATGCAACAAGAGTATCGGTTGCGATTCCACGTTCCGGAGGTGGAAGAAGTTGAAGTCGTTTTTGTTCGTCTTGCAGATGGTCGTATTGTTGCTCGCACTCCTGATGAGCTCGAAGAAGAGCGAAAAGAGGAAAAGGAAAAAGAAGAAAAGAGAGAGTGATTACTTTAACCCGAGTGGTCCAATTCCACCAATAGGATTAGGAGGGGGATAAAATGGGTGGAGAACTTGAGATCTTCCCTGAGTGGATGCTTGACCCAGAACGCAAAGAAGACGTGTTGCTATTTCTACGTGAGCTACCAGCTCCACCTCGCAGAAGAAAAGAGGCTTTAGTGGCTTGGGCACAGTTTGTCGGAATAGTTCTTACAAAAGATGATATAAAGGCAATTTTAAAGCCAGGTGAGGAATACATTGAGTCGTGGAGGGAATGAAATGAAGTTAGTATCCTCGATTCGTGTCGCTTTAGAAACTTTGATAGACCTGCTTAGTGAGTTCCCAGAAAGATATAGAGAGAGGAAAGAATTTGAAGAAGCTTATAGAAGAGCACTTGAGAAACCTTTTGGAGAAGAACGTTTTGGAAAAGCGATTAGAGAATTGGACTTTGAGAAATGGAAAAAAGAAGCTATTAAGCTTGGCAATAAAAGATGGTAACAAAACAAAAAGGGGGTGAAGCTATGAACTTAAGTGCTTTGTTATTTCAAATCTTGTTTAAACTTTTACAAACCATGACTCCACAGTTGAGAGAAGCTTTTTGTCAGCTTTTAAGAGAGCTTAAGAAAAAAGCTGATGAGACAAAAAGTCCTGTTGATGACCTTGTCGTATTGTTTTTAGCAGGGCTTTTAATGTGTGA
>JAGGSE010000050.1 GCA_021159225.1 bacterium | reverse complement strand
GAGAGGTCCTTGGCAATAAAATCACAATCTGGCATTTCCTTTCTGCAGATAAGGAAGAATCCATTTCCCGGTACCTCTCCCTTAGATATCCTCAAGGTTTTTCTATTGATGCCGGCATTTTCTATGCTCCAACCAGAGATATCTATCTCTTTTTCTCTATTATTGTACAGTTCTATCCATTCATTTTTGGCAAAATCAGGTTGGCCCATCCAGGCAATCTCATTAATGACAATATCAAGAGGAGAGATTGCTCTGATTAAGAAGGGAAAGGCGCCAAAAAGCAGGAGGAAGATCCAGAACCTCATATTTATATTTATTTTTATTCTCCGGTTACCCTTTCCACCTCTTCAATTGTAGTTATGCCCTCCAGCACCTTAATCAATCCATCCTGATGCATTAAGACCATTCCTTTTTTTATGGCTAAATTTCTCGTGGCTGTTATTGAGGGGTTTGTTAAAATAAATTCCTTCATCTGGTCATCCACCAAGAATGCCTCATAAATGCCGGTTCTTCCTCGGTATCCAGTAAAATTGCAGTCAGGGCAACCCTGTATCTTTGGAATTTTGAAGTCCGTGGTAAAAAATTCTGGAGGAATAATGTCTTTTCTTACATTTGCTAGGCCTTCTTTTATTTTTTTAGTTTCCTCTTTAGAGGGCTTGACATACCTTACGCATTTTTTGCAGACCCTTCTTACAAGACGCTGGGCAATAGCCATATTGATTGCCGGGGCGATTGAAATAGGCCGAACTCCTATATCAACCAACCGGGCTATAGCGCCGGCAGCGTCGTTTGTGTGGAGGGTAGATAAAACAAGGTGACCAGTGAGAGCGGCCTCGCAGGCAATTTCAGCGGTCTCCAGGTCTCTGATCTCTCCAACCAATATCACATCCGGGTCCTGCCTCATAAGCGCCCTTAGGCCCGAGGCAAAGTCGTATCCCTTTTTATGATTGACCTGGGTTTGGGTGATTCCTTTTAGTTTGTACTCAATGGGGTCTTCTATGGTGATTATCTTTATCTCTGGATTCTGTATCCGCTTCAGAAAAGCATAGAGGGTTGTTGTTTTACCAGAGCCGGTAGGACCTGTTACCAAAATCATTCCATTTGGTTTTTTTATTTGTTTTTTGAAAAGTGCCAATAGGTCCTTTCTTAAGCCAAGTTTTTCTATCTCAATCAAATTTCTCGGGTCTAACAATCGCATTACTATTGATTCTCCAAAATCAGAGGGGAGGCTTGAGACCCTGGTTTCAATTTTCCTTTCTCCCTG
>JAGGSE010000143.1 GCA_021159225.1 bacterium | reverse complement strand
TAATTACTCCTTGTTTTGCAAATCAACTAAAAATATACACCGAAGAACATGCTCCAGGAGACGAAGTCTATATCTATGCTATGATACCAGAATCAACAAATCCAACCATAACAATTTATTATCCAAATATGACTAAATTCATAGAAGACAATATGAGTTATTTTAAAAATACTATATATTACTACAATCTAACCGCACCAAATATAAAAGGAGATTATCTGGTAAAGGTTATTGCAAATACCACAGCAATAAACACTTTTAGAGTATCTCCAGCATACATTGAAGGAGGAGGCGGAGGAGTAGGCATAGATATTTACTCAACAGGAGATTATCTATACTATCCTGGAACTACAGCAAAAATTCCATTTACAATAATATCAAGAACAAACGGCGAACCTATAGATTACGATTCAATAAAAATCACAATTTACAGTCCGAATATGACCAAAATAGCAGAAAGAACAACAGCCAATAAAATTTCACAAGGCATTTACTACATAAACTACAACATATCCTCTTTAGCAGATTACGGAGTATATCCAATAATAATAAACACAACAAGCGGAAGTTATTACACCACAAGACTAACTTCATTCAAAGTTCTTCCAGCAGGACCTTTAGATATCTCAATAACACCTCTAAAAACAGAAGTTCAGCAAGGAGAGGATTTACCAGTAAAATTAAGAATAAAGAATCTTGGAGAAGGAAGAACAATAACCTATACCTACAGAATATACTCAGCAAACAATACTTATTACACAGAAACTTCCTCTCTAACTCTGAACAGATACGAGGACAAACAACTAATCAAAACAATACCTCTGCCAATTACAGCAGACACAGGAATAGCAACTTTAGAGTTAAATGTTTCCTATTCACCTTCAGAACCTTCAATATACAACACAAACTTCGTAACCATATCCTATTCTCCAAGAGGATATACACCAAAAATACTAACAATAACCTTTAATCTAACTCCAGAAAAACAATATCTAACAATCTTAAGAAACAACAACACTGTATTTTCAGGAATCATACACAATAAAGACACAATGCAATTATCAGAAGGAAAATACAAATTTATCTTTTCAGCAGAAAATTATTTCAAGAAAACCGTAGAAATATATCTTGATAGAGACTTAACAATAACCTCTAAACTATCCTCTACATTTTTCCAAATACCTGTTCTACTTGCTGAAAATATGTATAAATTAATATTATTTTTGCTAATATTGGCTTGTATAATCATTTTCTTTAAATTTAGATTTTAATTCTGATAGGTC
>JAGGSE010000045.1 GCA_021159225.1 bacterium | reverse complement strand
GGGATGCCCAATTGGCCCAGTCGTGTTTCAGGCGACATCGCATCTATGATTACAAGCCGGGCTGTGTGCACTATACCTTTGGCCATTATCCGACACGCAACCCTTACTATCCAACGAACGCTGATTGGGAGCAGCTCGACATGTTCTGCGAGAACGGCGTGGAGATGCTCATCGTTTTCGAGGAGTGGAGCGACGTATGCGGCTATTTCGGAAAGCAACCCACCGAACCGATCAACGAAAGGGGGTTCCGGCGGTTCATTGCCGAATGTCATCGCCGGGACTTGAAAGTTTTGCCCTATGTTTCTCCCGGCTACATGGAGGTGCGGCATCCATCTTACCGGCCCGAATGGAGCCGCGGCGCGGGTCACTTGGTTGAGGTGTATCAGGACCTGGATAAACTCTGCCCGGGCAGTCCCGGCCACCGGGTGCAATTTTTCTGCAGCATTGAGCGGCTGATGGACAGCTATGATCTGGATGGATTTTACTTAGACGGCGGGCTGGGATTGGCTCGTCCAGGCTGCTCCAATCCGAACCACGACAACCATGTTCACTTTGCAGAGATATCTACCGAGGGGCAGGTCGATGTGGATCACCTGAAGGACGATGTGGTAAAAGGGAAGCTCAACGAGGCGTTCTGTGCGTTGTGGAACGAGTTCCTGTTAGAGATTTATGTGCGGGTCAAAAACAGAGGCGGCACCGTGATCGCCCACATCGGCTCAGACACGCCCTCACCTTTTCAGGACAAATGCTGGGACTATCAACTGCTTGGAGAGGGCATCGGCGATGTCCTGGCATCGGTGGAGAAGACGAAGCATTACGATCCTTATGTAATCCGATTTCACGACTGGAGCCGTCTGATTACCGATTGGGAGAGGGGAGACCTCACCCCGCACCTTGACAGGGTGCCTGGGGTTCTAGACCTTTCCATGGCTTCCTCTGTTCCCTATCTGCAATTCCCCTGGCTTCAAGGCGGTTGCTGGGGTGAGGAAGAAGACCAGACCAGCATCCCAGGGGTTAGGTGGAAACAGGAGCGGGACCATTGGACCGAGTGGCGTAAGGCATTGCAGAAGGCGGGGCGGCCATTCCTCACCACCGGTATTGTGCGAGATAGGTATTTCAAGTATCTTCGTATTTACAGGCAGATGACCAAACCGAACACGATTGCGTACATTGAAGTAAAGGGAACTGAGGAGGAAAGGTTCCCTGTAACTGAAGGTGCCCGTCGGGTTTCAATCTTCGTAAACGATTCCCTCTGGGTGGCCATCGGCCATCTGGGAACCGAGCCACA
>JAGGSE010000043.1 GCA_021159225.1 bacterium | reverse complement strand
TTTTAAAATTATAGAGCATTCCCTTACCTTTTAATCAATTTAGATCAATATCTAAATTATATGACACATTTTGCTATATTCATACTGTACAGACACTCGCTGCAGGAGGGAGAATTTCCATAGCAATCTTCATTCTTCTCTACATACCAGCAATTCAGTGTGGAATAGACACAATCTCCGCACCAGGGTATATTTTCTGGAATGTTTTTCCTTATTTCTCTAAAATTTCTGTATTGTTCACTTTCCCAGATTTCCTCTATACTTCTATCATTTACATCCCCAAAAACTACATCTTTTATCTCCTTTGGATGCATATTTACGTACATTGTATGAGGATACGCGAACTCAAAACATGGAACTATTTTTCCATCTGCTCTTATCATTGTAGCTTTTTTTTCTATATATGGGCATTTCCTCTTTTTTGCGTCTGGGAAAAACTCCGGAAGATCAACTCTGACTCCAGATTCTTTTGCAATTTCTTCACTTATCTCAAAAGATTTCTTAACTTCATTTAAAAGCTTCATCTTATCTTTTATTTCTAAGAGCATAGGAAAATTGACCCAGTAACCATTTTTCTCCGCTTTTTCCCATATGTTCTTATACTTCGGGAGAGACTCGAGGTTTATATCAAAAGATTCGGAGAGCATCTGAGCCTCGACAATAGACTCATGAATAAAATCCCATCCCTTATCAAGAACAGAATCTGCTATTTTGTAAGAATAATTGCTGGGAGTTATGAATACTGCTAAATCAAATATAGATTTATTGTAAGGAACAACATGAGAGACATTAACAAAATCTACTCCTTTTTCTCCGGCTTTTTTTACTATCTGCGGTAAATCCATAAAGTTTTCTTTTGTAACAACAACACTTATTCCAATCTCTATATCATTTTTTACTTTCAGGAGATACTCAAAGTTTCTCAATATTTCTCCAGTATTACTGCCCCTTCTTATTTTCTGCAGTTTTTTTGGATCTAAGGTATCTATAGAGAAAGAAATGGAGTCTATATCTCTTGAAAGTATATCCGTTATCCTTGGTTTCAGGAGTGACCCGTTTGTGGTAAAAGATATCTTAGAATCTCTTGCCAGTTTTACCATTTCTAAAAACTTGGGATGAAGAAGAGGCTCGCCAAATCCATACAGATCAAGTTTTTCTGGATCGGCTTCGGAGATTATTTTTTTAAAGAGCTTTATATCCATATCTCTCTGTTTTGCCTTCCAAAAATTTCTTATACAATATTTACAATTAAAATTACATCTATTTGTAACTTCTATCTGGAGAATCATGC
>JAGGSE010000144.1 GCA_021159225.1 bacterium | reverse complement strand
TCCAGCTAATTGTTCTCTTGGAGATATGCTCAGAGACTCAACAGCATATTGTAAAAGATAAATTTCATCTTGACCTCCTGAAATAGAGCATCCTTGGATTTAGATCTACATGTCTCACCAAACACTCTTTTTACTCCAGAGAAGAAACTCTCTGCTGACCATCTGTATCCATATCTGTACATATCTCTCCATCTTTCATAACCTAGCTTTCTATACTCTCTGACTCTTTTAGCTCTGGATGGTGAACCTCTTGATTTTGTAGAGGAGTTATTTCTTATCTTGATTACAGGCTCTATACCATTTTCAGCGAGATAATTGAAGTTCTCTTTACTATCATAACCTCCATCTCCATATACTCCATTCACTCTTCCACCTCTTTCTTTAACCTGTTCTATCAGAGGTTTCAGCATCTTTCCATCACTTACTCTCTCGTCTGTTACCTCTAAAGCCAAAAGTTTCTTTGTCTTGACATCAACAGCGATATGAACCTTTATCCACCCTTTTCTGATCTTCCACTTGTTTCTTATCCACTCTCCTCTGTTTGTAACCTTTATACCAGATGAGTCGACTGCAACTACAATATCTCTTCCGAGATTTTCTGGAAGATTAACATCCAATTTCTTCAACCTTTTACAGATAGTAGAGTAGTCAGCAGATTTTATCTTTGGTATGAACTCCGAAAGCTTTCTCAGAAAGCCTTCTATCTGTCTAAATGGTAGAAAGGCTATATGAATGAAGGCTAGAAAATACATGAAATTTTCAGGATAGATAAAAGGTCTACCTATCTTGTTTCTGTTCATTTCATCCAATTCTCTATCCCATTCCTTGAGGAAATCCAAAGATATATAAAGCTCTCCTCTTCTTACTAATTTCTCGTTATACTCTTTCCAGTTCCTCCCTTGCACCCCATCTCCCTCCTTCGAAGATTGGATGCAAGGGAGGAACTTAAAAGTTATTCAACACAGCACATACTCCAAAACTTTTCAAATAAAAGATCGATTTAGGGACATGGATTACACAGAATTCCAGCTGAGAATATTGTTATGGGTTGTAATCGGAGGTGTAGCTATTTTAGTGTATGCTATTACATATCCTCGGGAAAGAAGGAAGCTTATAGAAACTTTGGAATCTGTAGCAATTAGGAAAGGAGGGAGATTATCGAAAACCTCTTTTAGATTTCCATCTTTAATACTCAAATACAAGGATAAACTCATCTCTGTATCATTCAAACCTGGTAGTAGGTATTCCCCTCCTCAAACCATAGTGTCAGCATCCACAAATTCTTTTCGGAATCTAGAAA
>JAGGSE010000196.1 GCA_021159225.1 bacterium | reverse complement strand
ATTGGTTTTTCCCTTAACCTCTGAGTTTATTTTACCATCGGAGACCCGAATATCAAGGGGCTCACCCACCTCTACATCCTTAGTGCTCCTTACCAGTTTCTTCCGCGAATAAACCAAACTGTAGCCAAACCTGAGTTGATAAATTGGATTAAAAATCTTCAATTGCTTCTCAACCCCTTCCAAAAAAATTTCCGTATTATCTGTCCATTTTTTGAAATTTCTCAAGAGCAGGTCTTTATTGACGGCAAAAGACCTTTTTGTATTTCTAATACTGTAGGCAATCTCAGCCAGGTGGTCTTTAAGTTGATTGCTTAATTTTTCAAGATTTTGAAAAAAGATACCAAATTGTCCGCTCAATTTATTTGAAAAATCCTCAAGAGAAAATTCTGCCTTCCTCAACATTTCCTGATACCGATAGATAATCTCCTTCTCAAACATAGACAAATCAGCCAGCGCCCTATCCCAACTTTCATTCAAAACACTGGTAACGGCAGTGGGGGTGGAGACAGCCCTGTCCGCAGCCAAAGAAGCAAGAGGAACATCCTTATCATGACCAATTCCGCATATAACGGGAAAGGGACAGGAGGCAATTCGTCTGACCAGCGTCTCATTGTTAAAGGCCTGCAAACTCTCCAAACTTCCTCCCCCTCTGATGAGCACCAAGACGTCAATCTGGCCCCTTTCTATAAAATAATCAATCGCCCCAATTAATTCAGGCACTGCTGCTTGTCCTTCCACCCGGGAATCTATAAATTTTATTTGGTATCCGTATTTACCGAGATTGTTTAAAAAGTCATTAATTGCCGCTCCGTTCCAAGAGGTAATTAGTCCAACTCGGCGGGGAAATTCTGGAATAGGTCTTTTTCGCTCCGGAGAAAATATCCCCTCTGCCTCCAGTTTTTTCTTTAATGCCTCGTATTCTTTCTTCAAAATACCCTCTCCGGCAGGTTCAATAACCTCGGCGATAAACTTAAATCCATATTTAGGATGTAAACTGGGCTCTCCTGAAGCAATAATTTTCATTCCCTCCCTCAGTCTTATTCCATATAAATTATACCTGCCCCTCCAGATAACACACCTTATCAGGTATTCGTCCTTTTCATCTTTTAGGGTAAAATAAATATGCCCTGTTGGTCCCGGGTTAACCTCGCTTACCTCTCCAACAATTCTTGCCCGAAATACCCTTAACCCCTCGTCAAGAAGTTTGACATAATCAGAAACCGAAAAAATTTTGCCGTCAGCCAAATAATCCGCCATTGTTTTATTATATACCCTATTGCCGCCTTTGGCGACAAACAAACCAAAATTCAAATCTCAAAAT
>JAGGSE010000131.1 GCA_021159225.1 bacterium | reverse complement strand
GTGGCAACAATCTGGGCTTTTATCCCTATAGGCAAAACCTGTCTGGCGTCTTGGGCTGGCCATCCCGCTTTTCTCAGCCCGCGATACATCTGCTCGTTTAGGTCCATCCACTCCTGAAAAGAAACCCTTATCTTTCCCCCAGTAGGCAAGTGGAGTTCAACCAACTTTTCATCTTTGTCTTTGTCTGGAGGAGAAATTACCAATAAATTGCTTTCATCAACATATCGGGTTGACTCCTGGGTAAATGAAGCCAGGCGGTGGCGAACCAACTCATGAGTAAATCCTCGACTGACATTGTTAAATTCCACTGTCATTGCTGAATGCTCCAAAACCGACTCATGACCCCTTTCTCTTAACATTTTCACAAATCTCTCTGCTGATTGGTCAGTAATCCTCTCCCGGCTCTGGTAGGAGGTTCTGCCTGCTAATTCAATCAATTCAAGGGGGTCTTCTCCTCCTATTCCCGCCATAATGGCTAATATCCGATAACTTCCCTGATTTTTTATAACCTTGCTCACAATACCTTTGAAACCAATTTCTTTATCTGACAAGCCACCCGACCGATTGGTTTCTCTCCGTCAATAATATAGATATTTTCAAACCTTCTTGCCAACTCTTCATAATTCTGCCAGACCTTTTTTAAGACATTTTCCTTCTCAAAGAGGGTAATCTCAAACCGCGTCTCTTTTATTCTCTGAATACAAATTTTCGGAGAAACCCTCAAGAAAAATGTCAAATCAGGAAGCAAAAACGGCTTATTGATTTCAATTAACCAGTCAAGGCTTCTTATTTTGACTGCACCATAGGCGATAGTGGAAAAAAAATATCTGTCAGAAATCACATTTACTCCCTTTTTCAAAAGAGGAATAATCTCCTTTTCCAAATGATATGCTCGGTCAGCAGAAAACAAAAGTTGAAGACACTCGGCTGAAGAACTCCAATCATGGGTTAGTTGGCTTTTGATTAGCCCTCCAATCAGTCCTGAAGTAGGCTCCTTGGTAATATGGCTCTTTTTTCCTTTTTTATTCAGATATTGAGCCAAAAGACCTACCTGGGTAGAGTTGCCTGCCCCATCCAAAGAATCAAAAACAATAAACCTTCCTGGATATCTATTCTTTTTCATTTGTCCTATATCTAACCACTTCAGTAACAATTCTTGATAGTTTCCTTGCTGAGGTATCCTGAACTAAGGGGAGCATATCGCAGCCGAGCCCCAGAAGGAGATTGCGTTTTGAAAGAAGGTTTGTAAGGCTCGGTCAGATTTTGGAAGCGCCTGGAAATAAATTCCTTCTTAGCACTTACGGCGACTTCGTGCTCCCCGAGGCAAGATGCCTCAGCA
>JAGGSE010000173.1 GCA_021159225.1 bacterium | reverse complement strand
GAGATAACATATACTAATAGTATATTAAATGTTATAGGATCCCCAAATGCTGTAATGCTAAAAAATTTGCCAGAAACAGAAAAAACAAAATTTTTGTTTTACAAAACTGACAATAGCTATAAATTAATAGTTTATGTTCATACAAAGGGAGAAGACCTGTCATCTTCAGAAAAATTAATGAGGGATATAAAGGGGGTCGTAGATAAATATGATCTAAGTGTCCGGTATGGTGGTACTGTGCCTCTCCAAGCAGAGGGTAGAAATATGATAAATACTGCAGGAAAAAAAGCTACCATTATATCCTTAATAGCTGTCTTTATAATTTTGGTATTGGCCTTCAAAAAACTCTTCATGCCCTTTTTGATGCTGATCCCCATAGGAATTTCAATATGGTGGGTACTTGGTTTTATGGGATATTCCCATATAGCAATTACGCCTGTAACGGTGATATTTGGATCCTTACTGTTCGGTCTTGGGGTAGATTACTCTGTACATATTGTTCACAGATACAATGACGAGAAAGACAAAGGATTTTATACAGCGGTAAAAACTGCTGTTACAAAGACAGGAAAAGCTATAATGACAACAACATTTACGACTATGGCAGCATTTGGATCCATAATATTTGTAGATTCGCCTGCATTACAGGATTTTGGAAAAATCTGTTTTATAGGGATGTTTTTTTCAATGGTAAGTGTTTTAGTTGTTTTACCGACATTAATATCTCTGAAGGAAAGAAAAAATATGGAAAAAATAAAGAGGTGAGAATATGACAAAAGTAGAAACAGGAATTAAAAGTGAGGGAAAAAATGTAGAGATAAAAGCTACAGTAGACAAAGAAACAATAGAAAATTTAGAAAAAGCACTGGAAACCTTAAAAGAACTCAAACCAAAACTCCCTGAGATCTCCAAAGAGAAGATTGAAGAGATCATAGATCTCATTACCGAAGCAAGGGAGAAAATCCTTCCGAAGGCGAGGATAGAAGAGATTGCAGAGTTAGTTGGAGAAAGAGAGGTAGAAATAAGGATAAAGTTCGATAAACTAACTATAGATGGCGAGACTACAGTATCTTTTTCGCCTTTGAAAAAGAGAGAATAAATCTCTCTTTTATTTTTGATGATGAAGTTGCTTATGAAGGCCTTAGAAATATTGAATCTGGTAAAAGATGGATCCATAAAGATAAATCTGGAAAAGAATTCGATCAATATGAGCAGAGATAACATAATAATAGATATCTGGGATCTTGACCTCATGAAGAAATTTATAAGAGAAAAAGAGCTTGAAAGCTTTAATGAAAGAATTGAGAAATTGGCAGAAGAACTGAATAGAATGAAAAAGACTTTGACTGTAAAGTTGAAGGG
>JAGGSE010000129.1 GCA_021159225.1 bacterium | reverse complement strand
TATTCTTTTGAGGTAGTAGGGAAGACGAAGTTAGCCACAACCACCATCGCCGCTGGCCCCTTAGAATTAACTGTTGCCGATCAACTGTTAAAATTTACTGGTGGCACAAGTTATTATGTGGGCTTTAAAGCTCCTACTACCCTTAGCACAACTTCTGAATACACTTGGCCTACTAGCACCGCTCCGGCTGCTGATTATGTTTTAGCCGGTAATCCGGCTGGTACCCTTTATTGGTTAAATCCTACCGGAATTGGTGATATTACTGCTGTGGGCGATGTGGCTTCAGGTGCTGCCTTTACCTCTGGCGGATCAGGCACAACTTTATGGTTTCATAGCGGAAGTTATACGGGCACTCTAACGATTGATGGTTTAAGCAACAATGCTACATATACCCTCCCGGATATTTCAGGAACAAATTATTTTGCTTTAAGTTCTGGAAATCTGGGAACTGGCGGCGTGCTTTTTGCCGACAATGGTTTGATTGCCACCAGCAGTAATTTACAGTGGGACAATTCCAATCGCTATCTTACTATTGGTAGTTCGGGAGCAGAGGGGCAATTGAGGATTTATTCTTCAAATGCCAGCGGATATTATTTAGGTTTTGCTGCTACCTCAACAATGACCCAAAGCACTCTTTATTACTGGCCAACCGATTTTGGAACCAACAATTATGTGTTAACTACCGATGGTTCAGGTAATTTGCAGTGGAAATCAGTTTCTGGAGTTGGTGGAGTGAATACTTACGGAACACCCTCGGCTAACCAGGTTGCCTTCTTTTATGACTCCGATACTATTATGGGCGATTCCTCCTTTACCTGGAGCACTAGTACTGATACCTTGACCATCGCCGGGACAATAGTGGCTAATATCTTTACTTCTAATGCTACCACTACCATTCAGTCAGCGTCAGGTTATGGGATTTTGTTGGATCCTAATAGCGGGGTAATATCTTTGGGAAGCGGAGATTATATTCGGACCGCCTCTGGCTATGAAATAGGCAAGGCAGGAAAGCAGGTCTTAAGAGAGATGATTCCTGTTTTTGGATTTGATTTACCTGCCCAAACAGCCACTACCTCTTATGTTCAGATTTCAAGAACTATTGAAGATTATCCTTTCCCTGATGCTGATGCCGGAGCGACCAGAATTCATAAGTTCATCATTCGGTATGCTGATGCCACCACTACCGCTTCTACTACTTGGCGAGTTTACAATGAAACAGTGGGTACTACCACTGCTACCTTTGAAGTTCCGGCAACCGCTAGTACTAATTTGGATAAAGGAGAGGTTTATATTACCTCTAATGTGGCTATTCCAACCAATACCGACGATTGGCGATTGGACTTATTGACCCCTGGCACCGCAGTTCGGATTTACCAGATCTT
>JAGGSE010000212.1 GCA_021159225.1 bacterium | reverse complement strand
TTTGGCGTGTTCTCAAATTTATATTCACCTTCCCTCATTATAAAGAATTCAGTCTCATCAATCTCATCCTTCAGTGGCTCAAGCTTCTTCCGCAGCCAGTAATACCGCTTCTCCGCGTTCATTAACTTACTTTTCCATTCCCATGGCCACTCTTTTTCTATCAATCCTAACACATGGTTCCACACCTCTGAATTGAAGACATTAAGATAAATGCCCTCCATCCTCGAATCGACATACCCGCGTGTGCTCTCCGCCGGCCATCCCTGCTTGAAATAGTGCCCCACAACCGCGTCTTTATCAATCAGGCAGGGATGTCCCAAACGCCACAGCCGTATCCCATATTCCTCCTCCCAACCCAATCCGCGATGAGTCCATAAAAAACCGCCATAACTGTCCAAGTGTTTAAAAGTCGCAGGAGTCATTGCGAACGCGCACCCGCAGGTTGTGGGCACGGGAAAGATAGTTTCGTCTTTCGGTGAGGGCAGCCATACCCACTCGAATGGGTGTTTAACGAACTTGAACGCTACTCCGTGCCCAAAACCGCCACTCGGCTCGCACGAAGGGAATTGCACCACCTGTATAGCAGGTCCCACTGCCGCTTCGGGATGGCTCCACAGCGTGTCCATCCATCTCTCTATCGCTTCTGGTGTGAAACATGTATGACAATCGAGAAAAATCAATGCTTTCGAGTAATGTGCCGCGTTACGCGCTCCCACATTACGCGCTTGACCACAGCTTTCTATGCTGCCTATCACTTTCACCGGGAAGTTCGCCAGTTCTCTGACCCACATCATGTCGACTCCCGGCTCACCAACGACGAATATGAGTTCTTTTTCAGCTGGCACTTGTGAAATCTGCTGCAACATCTTCTCGATAAACTCTCTGTCCTCTTTGTATTCCTGCACGATGAAGGAGATCATAACCGCACACTATTTAATAATCTAATGCATGTGGTAAAAATAAATATTGTTCCATTCGAAATCAGGTGTCCACCCATCAAATGTAAAATGCCTGCTTACAACTCGCGCACCACGCTTGAGATTCTCCTCCAGTAAGGGTTTTATTGTTTGGTTAACGCTCTGGAGAAGATAGACATAGACACAATCCGCTTTGGCTATATCCTGAGCCGCATTCATAAAACTATCTTCTTTGATTGTTACCGGCAACCCCTTCGTGTTCTCTCTCGCCTGTTCTGCACGCTCGTGGTTAAGTTCGTAGCCTATGCATTTCGCACCGAACTCGCTTGCTGCTATTTTTAAATTCCTGCCATCACCGCAACCCAGCTCTACGAAAATCTCGCCCGGCTTCAGGTTTACCTTTTGCAATGCTGTTCTTATTTCATCTTCAGGTGTTGGAACATATACAACACACTCGTTATCTTGGCA
>JAGGSE010000012.1 GCA_021159225.1 bacterium | reverse complement strand
ACCATCTGGGGCATAATTCAGTTCATAAGTGGTAGGAGTGGTAGGAATATAGAATAAACCTTTTTATAAAATAAAAAATAAAAAATAAAATAGGGAGGTAAAAAAGAAAAGAAAAAATGAAGCGAATATTAGCGAGTATAGGTATAGTAGGGATAATAGCGATACTGTTATGCAGTGGGACAGCGAGCGCATACGAAGTAGCGAGCAATGTTGATGGAGGGATACATTACAGTAATCAGCACAAATTAGTCCGTGATAGCAATGGATACTGGTATGCTGTATTTCAAAATAACAGTAATATATCAATAGTTAAAAGCACCAATACCGAAGGTAGTAGCTGGGGGACACCAATTCCAATAACAGGACCCAACGGTGTAGTGAACAGTTCATCAACAGGTAGTAACCCATCAATTGCTATCAATGATGCGAGAGATACAATCCATATCGTATGGGTGGGGACAAACAGCTCAAGCTGGGATATACATTACTCAAAATGCACTGACCTCGCAAATATATCAGAAAGCAGTGCCTGGGTAAATGCAAGTGGAGCACAGGGTGATGATATTATAGATAACAAAACGGCAACATCCTATGCAGCAGACATCGCCGTAGATTCTTCTGGAACACCTCATGTAGTATGGTATGGATTTGAAAACGGGTCTTCGGTATTAGATATATGCTACAACTATGGCGATTGGAGTCATAAAACAGTGGTATGGACAGATACCAACTATTACCAGAGGTATCCGAGTATTGCTATAAACAGTAGCGATTGTGTATTTCTCGTATGGAGAAATTATACTACGCCATATACAATTGATTGTCTCTACACATCTGATTATACTAATTTCCACAGAGTATCAGACCCTTCAAATAGCAAGCCTGAAACTGTTATTAGCGATAACAATAATATGAGCAGACCCAGTATAGACATTGACAGCAGCGATAATATCTATATAGTAGCAGCAGAGGATACAGATAACGATTTATGGATGGCGAGATGGAACGGAACGGCATGGAGCGAAAGCGTAGTTGATAGCACTGGCTGGCAGCACCCTGCGTTAGGATTCCAGTCAGGTTCATCAACAAACCTATTCCTTTTCGCTTACTCTTCAGCATCAAGCGAAGATGAAATCAGTTATTGGGAATGGAACAGCACAAGTGAATCATGGGGCGATAGAACTGATACAGGGAACAATACATACAATGCAGTAGTCCCTGAAAGGTTATCACCTGCGAGCAGCAATAATATCGGGTATTTAAGATATAACGCCACAACCGATACACTTTATCTTGAAATAGTAACCTTCAGTGGAACAACTTATGACAGCAGTAACCCGTTCTCAACAATTGTGCTATGGAGTATACCTTCAGATACGGCATTTA
>JAGGSE010000156.1 GCA_021159225.1 bacterium | reverse complement strand
TAGAATGAAACAAAACTAAAAATTATGCCTCGTGTTGCCCGTTTAATTATTGACACTTCGGCTGGCGAGTAAGGAAGACAGTAAAATTTGACATAATTTTTAAAGAGGATATAATGAAATTGTATGAAAAACAAAGTTATTACAAAAACTCAGAGGTTAATGGTTATTAGCAAAATGAAATCGTAGCACCCTAAATTGATTTTTGTTCAGAGTATTAGTAGACTAGAACTAGTCGACTTTACTAATTCTAATCTACTAAATTCTATGAACAAAGAAAAATTATTTCAACTAAGAAAGAAGATTAATAAACTATTCTTTAAAAAAAATTGTCAAAGAGAGAAATTGGCAGAAAAGAAAAAGTATCATGGGATTTTGTTATGAGTTGGACCAAATCACCAAATCAAAATTTCACGAAAGACAATAGAGGATGGCCTAAAGGCGAACGGAGGAAGTGGACTAAAGAAGATGAAAAAAGAATCCGGAAGATCTACAAACAACTAAAAAATGATCCTTATCAGTTCTACACTGGCGCTACAGCAATTGAACAGGAATGGAGAAAAAGATATCCAGAAATTCAACCTCCTCCTTTAAGAACAATTGGCCGAATAATGGCTGATCTGAAACTTTCTGGCAAGCGGAGAAAAGATAGGCACAAAGGAGCAGCCCGCTATCTCTGTTATCCAGAATACACTATTTACACTCTTTTAGGTGGTAGAGTATTAGAATCAGATTTCATTGGTAAGAAATACATTACCGGCAGAACAGAACCTTTAAATTTCATTGCTTTCTCGTTCAAAAAAGAGCCTAAATTGCGTTATTTTAAGCGGATTTCAGGCCAAACAGCAGATGAATTCATTAAATACTCCAAACTTTTCTTTAGGAAATTTGAAAAACCTGATTTCATAAAGGTAGACAATTCTTTAGCCACTATTGGTTCAGCTTCTGGAAAAAGAAATATCTCTAAAGCAATGAAGTTTCTTTTAGAAAATCAAGTCATTCCTATCTTTGCTGTTTCCAGAAAGCCATTTTCTCAAGCATCTATTGAAGGAAATAATTCTGTTTTCTCAAGGAAGTTCTGGAATCGGATTGACTTCAAATCAGTAAAGGAAGTTGATGAAAAACTTGAATGGTTCAACAAATCATCAGAGCGATATCTTAACTACCAAAGACCACCAAAAGAAAAATCCAAAAAGAAAAACTTCATTCCTAAGATCTATTTTATCAGACAAGTCAAAGAAGACAAAGAAAAGACAAAGAAAGCTTTCATTGATGTCTTAAATGAGAAAGTATTTCTACCCAAATCCTACATTAACTACTTTGTCTTAGCAGAATGGAACCTTAAAGAAGCACAACTCTATATTTATTTTGAAAAAGAACAAAACCCTAAAATAATTAAAAAATTATCTTTCAAAAT
>JAGGSE010000104.1 GCA_021159225.1 bacterium | reverse complement strand
CATGGGTAACACATTTCTAATACACATTTGTAGCAGGGCATAGGTAACACCCTTAATCTTAGTTTGTAGCAGGGGATGGGTAACATCCTCCCTAGATCAAGCAAAATCCTGTCGTTCACGAATAGAGCTCTTCTGCAGGCAAATGATACTCAAACGAGTCCACTATTTTGTTGTCATAGGTGACCTTTAAGCTGTGTATCTCTGTGAGAATTGTGGCCACGACATACTCATAGACCACATATTTGGGCATATGGAAGTGCTCACCAAATATGTCGAGGATTCTATCACTTCGGATGAATCTGACCAAGTGAATAGCCCCATGCTCAATAGGGATTGGTTCCTTGGATAATTCAAATTCTTCTGGGAGGAGAACCGGTTTGAATCCTTCTTTCTGTATGAACTCATTAGGGGTTCTGCCTCCCAAGATGCTGTATCTGTGAAACTGGTTGTGAAAGTCTTCAAAGACCATTGCCTCTTTCTCAAGATGGAAAAAGTCTATGAAAACTTGGGTTCTGAAAAACTTCTTGTCGAAGGTATCGTTAAATCTCTCAATTACACCGTTTCGCCAGGGTTCACCTTGAGGGATGAAGACCGGTTGAATTCCCAGCGATAGACACAGTTTTAAGACCAATCCCAGAGAACGGGGATATTTATGGCTTCCATGGAAGCTCAACTCGTTATCGAACTGGATGTATTGGGGTATGCCTAAAGTCTTCCAGGTCGAGATTAAACCATTGGCTATCTCTTCACCCCTCTTGGAACGGGAAAGATTAATTTTAACCTTATGGCCACAGACGTCTATCACGTTGAGTGAGTAGAAGCGGCCATCATCCTTGATGTAACGCGGACCTACAAGATCAACCTGATGGAGTGTGTTTATCTGTGAAGGTTTTATTATCTCCGGATAGCTCTTGCCCTTAGACTCATAAAATCTCTTTTTAGAGACAAGGCCCTTTCTTTTAAGGACCCGATTGATAGTCCAGATAGGAGGCGGTTCTATCCCGAGTTTCTTAATCTCCCACTGAATGGCATTTGCCCCTATCTGGGCGCACTTGATATTGGCAAGTTTGTTTCTTGCCTCAACGATGAGATTTTCAGTACCCTTATCAGTTCTATTGGCAATATGGTGAGCAATCTTGGGTTGATCCTTAAACCAATTAGGGTTACCTCCCCGGTAGCGTTTAAACCATTTGTAGAACCATTTTCTGCTCTTTCTTAACTGCCGACAGATCGAGGAAGGGGATTCACCCATTAAATGGCGGTATATTGCCTCCTTACGAACTTGCTCTTCCGCGTCGATTCCCTTCATTACAATCAACCTCCTTTTTGAGGTTAATTGTAATGGTCACATAGAAGAATGTCAAAGAGCAAATGTGTTACCTATGCGCTGCTACAAAATCGACATTAGGGTGTTACCTATGTGAACGTTACCCATGCGCTGCTATTTGTCAA
>JAGGSE010000009.1 GCA_021159225.1 bacterium | reverse complement strand
GAATTGGATCCTTATATGAATTTTTTTCTATCATGATACCATTACAATGGTAGTATTTAAAAATCTTTCGGTATAATATACGATAAAAAGAGTATTTTCAGAAAATAGATACATTACCAATCAATTTATATGAATTTTTTTCCGAAAGATTTATAAAGTGAAGAACTTAATTCATATAGGTGATAGTAATGGACGAGATAGATATGAAGATCCTAGATATCCTTCAGGAAGATGCAAAAACACCATACTATAAAATAGCTGAAAAACTTGGAATTGGAACAACGACTGTTCATTCAAGAATTCAAAAAATGATCAAAGAAAGAATAATTGAAAAATTCTCAGTGGTAATTGATTATGAAAAACTTGGGTATGATGCTTTTGTCGTTATTGGATTGAGTGTCGAGCCTGACAAAATAGATGAAGTGGCAAAAAAAATCGCAGAGTATGATGAAGTACAGATGGTCGGAGTTACAACGGGATCCCATGATATGGTCATAGAACTTCTTGGAAAGGATACAAAGACAATTGGAAAATTCATCAATGAAAAAATAAAGACCATAAAAGGAGTAAGATTGACTCCAGGAAGTATGGATGTTTCTTTTTTTACGGATATATACAAACATGCACATGGAATAAAACTGGTGAGATAGATGTCCCGTCAGAATATAAAATACCTATTTTCTCCAGAAAGCATAGCTGTCATTGGAGCATCTCCTAAAAAGGGAAAAATAGGTTATGCCATCATGAGAAATATTATAGATTATGGTTATAAGGGAAAATTATATCCTGTAAATATCAAAGAAAAAGAGATAATGGGTTTTAAAGCTTATAAATCTGTACTGGATATAGAAGACAAGGTAGATCTGGCTGTTATAGTGGTACCAGCTAAATCTGTACCCTCTGTACTTCTGGAATGCGGTAAAAAAGGTGTGAAAGCTGCTGCTGTTATATCCTCCGGTTTTTCTGAAGTTGGAAATAAAAAGGAGGAGGATCTCCTTACAGAGATAGCAGAGAAATACGGAATCTCTTTGCTTGGACCAAATATTTTTGGCGTGATCTATACTCCCTCGAGATTGAATGCCACATTTGGACCGAAGGATATAATGCCCGGGCATATAGCATGTATCACACAGAGTGGAGCCTTGGGAGGTGCACTTATAGGATGGACAGTTCTGGAGAATATAGGTCTCTCAGCTGTGGTGAGTGTTGGAAATAAGGCTGATATAGATGATTCTGATCTTTTAGAGTATTTTTCTCGTGATGATAATACAAAAGGTATAGTGGTCTATATGGAGGGAGTTAAAGAGGGAAGAAGATTCCTTCAAACTGCGGAAAAGGTATCAAAGAAAAAGATCATTATTATCATCAAATCTGGAAGAAGTGAGAGAGGTGCTAAAGCGGCAGCATCGCATACGGGAAGTCTCGCAGGAAGTGACAGAATCTTTTCCGCAGCATTTAAACAGA
>JAGGSE010000101.1 GCA_021159225.1 bacterium | reverse complement strand
TTGGGACATTTTTTCCTATTTTATTTGGTTGTTTCGTTTTTTGTGACATTGACACCGCTAAGCCACCCATTTATGTGCATCAAATCCTGAATGGCTCGCACCAAACTCGTTTGAGTCTTCGAATCAGCCCTTGAAGAAAGGCTCAGCAGATGCTCAATCGCTTCGTCGATGCACTGGACTGCAGCGTTTTTGTGATACTCCAGCTCCGAGACTATATTCCGGTTGCCTATGCTATCCGTAAGAACACATACACTACCATATTCACATTCTTCACACTTCATTTCTTCTCCAACACCCATTTCAGACACTTAATCCATTCACTTACACCGCTGTGGTCAATATCTTGAAAAACAAATGTATGCCCTTCGTGATTACTACGCATCATCTGTCCTAAAGTCGCTACTTCCCGGCAGTCAACACACACCTCGTAAGGACGTCTGATGACATCCTCTTCTTGCTCGCACTTCTCAAGGAATGCTAAAACCGATTCTAAATCCTTTTTTCGTTTCATTTTTTCTTATTCCGTTTTTATTCTGCCAATTACGCACAGCTCCAAAGGTGTTATCTCTTTCCCACATTCTTTACATCTCCTATAATCGAAGTTTCAAATAATGTTATGTCCTGTCATTTCCAGTTTCTCATACTCTTCCTCGCTATACACTCTCCCGCAATGTTCGCACTCTATTACTCTCTTCTCTTTCATTTTTCTTTTGGCTCGCGCATGAAAAATTCCACTTCTTTCGTAATAACTACTGCTTCTATATGAGTATCGTGCCGGCGGAATTCTGAAACACGGAATACTGCGTACTGGACATCTTCTCCCTCTGCTGGGTCTTCGTTTATCTCAAACTCTTTCCTCCTCCACATTTTTATCTCCTACTAACTCTACTTCATCTTTTGAAAGAATCAATATAACGTCTGCTGCACGGACTATGAAGACAGGATGCCCGAAATACGCTGTTCGCATAAGTATACCGCTGTCTCCTGCACGGACTCCAAGGAAGTTGTATCTCTCGGTTTTGATTCTTACTTCCGTTGCCATCCCTCTTTACTCGCCTCCTCTAAACAATTCTCTATCCGTTTTGTTACACTCGCTAATGCCGTATGTAACAGTTTCACTTTTCATAGTCTTATGTATATTTATGCGTATGTAAGTATCGTAGCCCTAATACCACCGCCGATGCCGTATGCACATCCACTCCGCATGTGATATGAGCTCATGGGCTGCGAATTTTGACAGTTTCCTGTTACCCGTCCTACTGCTTATGTTCTTACGCCCTTTCATCTTTAATTTCTCAAACACAAATATTCTCGCTCCCTGTTCTATTGCATAATCTATCAATTCCGATAACGCTTTCAGTCTCTTATCTTTCGCTTTGGCTTCCCCGTAGCCCGGACTGTTCACTTCCGGGAAGCGGTGGTTCTTTGTCTCTATTAACAGCCCGTTCACTCTCAATAGCGCCATGTTGA
>JAGGSE010000201.1 GCA_021159225.1 bacterium | reverse complement strand
ATGTATTGTGCTGGGAAAATGAAATGTGATATAAAGAGATTTCTCAGAAGACGTTTTCGCTCCGAGTATGATGCTAAAGAACTTCTGCTCAACTGCGATGAGAACGTCTGCTTTATTCCAGAGGAAATCAACAGAGAGCTTATGAGGAATCCCCAAATGAGGGATGAGCTTGAATTCCTCGTTTACGGTGATGAGACTGAGATGATTAGAAGATACGGGAGGAGAGCAAGGAATGCTGGGAGAATTTTCAAGCCACGTCTCAAGGTTCGCAGGGTTAAACCAGAATACTTCAGAGATGTCGTATCTGTTGCAAGGAGATATGGAATTAACATTTCCGAGCAAGACATGAAAGCAATTGCACTGGCTTATCAGGAGGGAGCTACGCTTGTCACAGCGGACAGGAAAATGAAGGAGCTTGCAGAGATTTTGGGAGTTCCTGTTATTTATACTGTGGGAGAAGAAGTTAGTAAAGTTAAAATTTGATTTTTAATTAGTTTGTTTATGAAGTTCCAGTTCGATTCGAAGGAGGCTCTATTTGTAATAGGTCTCGGATTGTCGGTTGTGGCAACGTTCATACTTTACATCGGTTACAAGCTCCTCGCTTCGGAGACGTTTGCAATTATAATCGGTGTTGCTTTTCTGATATACTACCTGATTATCGGTTCTATAGGTGGAATTCTAATGCTTCTTGGAAAATCTCCGAATCTAAAGCTTAACTACGCTCTTATACCAGTGTTCTTCGCTCAGTTGATTCTTGTCGTTCTGACTCTAAGCTTACCAGTGGAAATCTCTCCGTCGAGCTACATTCTGTTCACTCCACCGATTCTCGTTGCGTTGAGGATTGGTGTGTGGGCAACAAAGAAAATGGATGTTAGGAGAGAAGAAAAGTATAAGTTCTTCAGAAAAATAAATTGAGCAACCTTACTTTAACTCTTTAATGAGAGCTTTTAATCTCGACGGTTTTAGCTCGTTCCACTCGTCATCTTCATCGTCATCGTTTAGTTGCTGTTCAACGACAACCCCTGTAATCCTTTCCGAAAGACCTTTGCCGTAATACCATGCTTTCTTTATCATTTCGACAGCTAAGCGGTCTCTGTAGCCACTCCAAGGCTTTTTCCTCCACTTGAGACTCTTTATCAACTCCTCGTTGCACTCTGAACACTTATGGCAAATTCCAGTTTTTACACCGCTAAAAGACCATATTGGTAAATACAGGTAATACACTGCATCAACCGTGATAATAAGAATGTCTCCGAAGTTCTCCCAAACTTCTGGTTCTATTTCTCTGAGATACTCGCAACTGAATAGTTCTTTTGGATTTATGCTTGTCTTCGTGATGTAATATTTTCCATGAATACACGTTATCCAATAATTTCTCCCGAAACGTTCTTTTCTTTCTCTTTTCGCCAACTCATACCAGTCCATAGTATAAAAATAAAAAATTAAATCTGAAGCTCCTTTTTCAGAATTTC
>JAGGSE010000111.1 GCA_021159225.1 bacterium | reverse complement strand
CTATTTTTCTTGACTATCTCTTCTTAATTTTTGGGCCTGTCTGGGTATCTTCAACCAGATAGCCAAGACGCTCAATCTCGTTCCTTAACCTGTCTGATTTTTTGAAATCTCCCTTTTTCCTATATTCTTCCCTTAATTTTACCAAATTTCTTACCTTTTTGGGAATTCTTAATCTCTTGATTTTTTTTAGCCCTAATCCAAAAATCCGGTCAAAATCAAGCAGAAGGTGATATTTTTCAACAGGAGAAATTTTTTTGTCTTCGGTCATATTCCAAAGCAAAGCCAGGGCTTTTGGCGTATCCAGGTCGTGGTTGATAATCTCCTGAAATCTCTTTTGGTATTTTTTAAATCCTAAACTGGGGGAAGAAGATGTTCCTCTGGCAGGTATTGTCTCTCTTGTTCTTTGATAAAGATTTTCAAGAGCGTTCTGGCTGGCTTTCAGGGACTGCCAGGTGAAATTTAATTTTGAGCGATAGTGACAGGTCAGGCAAAGATAACGGAAGGCAAGAGGACTAAATCCCCTCTGAATAAGGTCGTCCAGTCTAAATATGTTTCCCTCTGATTTTGCCATCTTTTTCCCTTCAACATCCAAAAACTCGCAATGGAGCCAGAATTTGGCAAGCGGCTTGCCATAGGCGGCTTCTGCCTGAGCAATCTCGTTTGTGTGGTGGATTAAAATATGGTCAACCCCGCCACAGTGAATATCAAAAGGAATGCCCAATTCTCTAATTGACATTACCACGCACTCGGTATGCCAGCCGGGAAAACCTCTGCCCCAGGGCGAGTTCCACTCCATCTGCCTTTTCACTCCCTTGGGGGTAAACTTCCAAAGGGCAAAATCAGTCGGCCTTTTTTTACCCGGGACTATCTCAATTCTTGCCCCGGCTTTCAGTTTCATTTTCTTGGGCCAAAGCCGGCCGTAGGACTTCAATCTTTTTGTATCAAAGTATATCCCATCGGCAAGTTTGTAGGTAAATCCCTTTTTTTCCAAAATCCTAATCAGGTCTATCTGCTCTTTGATGGTCTGGGTGGCTCTTATCCAGACATCCGGAGGCATAATGTTCATCCGGGACAGGTCATTCTTGAATGCCCGGGTATAAAAGGCGGCAATCTGCCATGCCGATTTTTTCTCTCTTCTGGCTGCCATTTCAACCTTGTCTTCGCCGGTATCTGCCTGAGAGGTAAGATGGCCAACATCAGTGATATTCATCACATGCTTTACCCGGTATCCATTATAGGTAAGGGTTCTTTTTAGAATGTCCTCAAAAAGATAGGTTCTCAGGTTGCCAATATGGGCGTAAGAATAGACCGTGGGACCGCAGGTGTAAAGCCCCACCCTTTTATCTCTTAGGGGCTTAAAGACCTCCTCTTTCCGCGACAAAGAATTGTAGAGTTTCAAAATAGCCATTTATCTAAATCTTTAATTCAAAAAGCAAAAAGCAAAAATCAATTTCCAAATTCCAATACTCAATGACCGAATGACCAAAACAACATTCAAGCGCAAAACTCAAAGCGCAAAA
>JAGGSE010000002.1 GCA_021159225.1 bacterium | reverse complement strand
CTTATTATCCTTCTTACGTATTCTCCGCTTCGGGTATTTACCTCGATTATATCCCCCTCTTTGATGAAAAGGGGGGTATTTACTTTTGCCCCGGTTTCCAGTTTGACGGTTTTTGTTCCGCCTTGGGCACGGTCCCCTTTTAAGCCGGGAGGCGCTTCAATTACCTTTAGGTTTACTTTTATAGGCAGTAAGACATTGATTATTCTTCCTTCAAATCTTAGTCCCTTGACAACAGTGTTCGGTTTTAGGAATTTTGCCTGTTTTCCAATCTGCTCTTCTTTTAGTTCAAATCTTTTTCTTGGGTTGTCCTTTTCCGAAAAAACAAATTTTCCTCGGTGAGAGTAGATAAAACGCACCTCTATCTCTTCAATTTCCGCTTCTTCAAATTCATCTCCCTGATGAAAGGTTTTCTCAATCACCTCTCCGCTGACAAGATTTCTAATTTTGACATTTGCGGTTGCAGAGCCCCTGCCCTTGAAGGTTTGAGAAAAATCCAAAACCTCGCAGGGCTTGCCCTCGTAGATAAAAAGCGTGCCTTTTCTTAAATCAAAGTAGGATAGCATATTTAATCAGTATTTTATCCGCCATTCAATTTCAGATTCTTTGCCGGCAAACTCAAGCCATTCGCCTTGGTCAGAGATGACATACCATTTCTTTTTTGTTTCTGACCAAACCATTGGCCTGCCTTGGAAATAGGGCTTTTTGACCACTTCCTTGGGTTTCAGTCGGTCCAGTTCTAACCATTTTTTGAAGACCGTTTCAATGGCATAGTCCAGATTTCTTGATTTTGCCCATTCAGCCACCTTTGAGATCGCTTCCTTTGCCTTTTCTACCGAACCGGCAAGAATCAGAAGTTGTTTGGCTGGTTTTGTGAATCTTGAATAAATTATTTTTCTTTTTTTGGCGTTTTTTTTGATTTGGGAAAGGCTAAGCCCTTTTGTTTTGAAATAGTGGGTAATAATGTCTCTGATAGCCGTTTTTTTCTTTAATTCTTGGTAGTATTTTATTTCTCCCTTTTTAAGGTATTCCTCAATTTTTTCGGCAATGCTCTTTCCCACTCCGGGAATTTTGTTGATTCCCTTTATTCCTTCTTTTTTGTAGATTTTTTCAATGTCTTTTTTTAGGTTTTCTATTGCCTGGGCTGCTTTTCGGTAGGCGCGGGGCTTGAATGCCACACCATTGATTTCCAACATCTCTCCTATCTCTCTTAGGATTTTGGCAATTTTTTGATTTTTCATATTTTACCTAAAATCCAGCGGTAAAACAATTTTGCTTTTTTGATTTGTTCCTGCCCCTTTTGGGTTATTTTATATACCCTCCTTCTTTTTTCTAGTTGGCTTTTGACAAAGCCCTGGGCTTCCAAGCGGTACAGAACCCGGTAGGGGGTAATCCTGCCCGGTTTGAAATTGAATTCTTTTTCAATCAGAGTTGGAATTTCCCAGCCGTAGAGGGGCCTTTTTTCCAATAGGGAAAGAATATAAAGCCATAGATTTCCAGCAGTATTTGATTTTTTGAGCCGTTCCAAGGGCA
>JAGGSE010000058.1 GCA_021159225.1 bacterium | reverse complement strand
TCAATATCACCACATAATTCATAATATCCGGGCTCGGTGATGACGGTGCAATGGTCTATGCATTCTAATTCACACTCATACTCGCATAACCCATCTGGTGAAGAATTATCACAGGTATTATCATCCCAAGCATTATCTTCTCCATTATCATAAGCATCATAATTTGTGTTTTCACAGGCGGTGTTATCGGTGAGGGTGTTATTAGTGGAGCTGGAATAGAGTATGATGCCAATATTGTTGTTGGAATTGGCGGTGTTATGGGTGAGGGTGTTGGAGGAGCTGGACCAGAGACGGATACCATAATAATGGTTGGAATTGGCGGTGTTACCACTGAGGGTGTTATTAGTGGAGCTGGAGGAGAGGTGGATACCATCATCGTTGTTGGAATTGGCGGTGTTGTTGGTGAGGGTATTGGAAGAACTAGACCAGAGGTGGATACCATCATGATTGTTGGAATTAGCGATGTTGTTGGTGAGGGTGTTAGAGGAACTGGAATGAAGGAGGATGCCATCATCGTTGTTGGAATTAGCGATGTTGTTGGTGAGGGTATTGGAAGAACTGGAATGAAGGAGGATGCCATCATCGTTGTTGGAATTGACAGTGGTGTTTTTTATCCTACCATTATTCGCTTCAGAATAAAAAATCCCATAATCGAAACCAGTAATCATACAGTTTTCAATGGTTACATTGTCATGCTCTATGTTCCTTATGCCTGTTCCTGTTCCTATTCCTACCCCATAACCAGTAATAGAATAACCCAAACCATTCAATTCAACATCATCGGATTGGATATCTATGCATGCTTCTCCTGAGCCAATACTTGACCCATCAATATCACCACATAATTCGTAATATCCGGGCTCGGTGATGACGGTGCAATGGTCTATGCATGGATGATGGAGAGATGAATTAAAGTATACATATACAGTATTCCATCCTATATCTGTATCAGTGTCACAAACACTATCTTCTGATTCTGAGATACATTCATAATCTCCGGGAGATGATACACGTTCAAAACATGCGTATGGCTCATTCCAACAATTAAATTCTCTACCCCACCATTCATGCACAGGAGATCTGAATGTATATGTCTCACCAGAAATTGTTGTATTTTCACCTGACATTATTAATTCATAACCATCACAATATGTCTCACCATCAGAACCCGTATCAACAGTTGCGCGAACCCGTTTATCCGAAAGAGTATAACCTGAGAATACTTCGCATACATTAAATCTTAAAGGACCGTATGGAGAATCCCAAACGACTGGCTCATCAGGGTATGCTTTTATTATCTTAACTACGTCGCCAGTAGTTGTATTTTTAATCTCAAATATGGCTGGGTTCCTCCATGGGCCATACGGGCCATCCCACCTATACAGTCCTGGATATACCTCTATCTCATATTCACTATATGGAGAAGGGATTGTTTCTCCTGAATAATAGGGAACATCCAGACATGAATAATCAGGTAAACTGGTTGTATTTTCTACTTTAATATAAGCATATTTTGATGTTAGTGTATATCC
>JAGGSE010000095.1 GCA_021159225.1 bacterium | reverse complement strand
TCGCATCCCACATTCTTCAATTTGGGAATTAAACGCCTTGCCTCTTTTTTGGTGCAGAATGTCAAAATGTTATACCACTTCTTTCCGGCTATCTTCTTAATACGGGCAGGTTTTGTTTTGGGTAAAAGTTTTAGAACATAAGGCAATTTCTCGGGCAAGGCATGCATCATCAGATTTACTCCTTCTAAGGTCTTTTTTCTATTGTCTGTTTTATCTTTTGAATTAAACATATTATAAGACCACCTTATTTAAGGGAAATTCAATAATTGCCCTACAGCCATTTCTTTTAAGTTTGGGAATTATTTCTCGTATTTCCTTCTTAGGAACCACTGTTAAGACATCAAACCAATTCTCGCCGCGCAGTTGGGTAACAGTGGGCTTTTTCAAAGAGGGAACAATACGAAGGACCTTTTCCATCATTTTATCAGAGGCCTGAATCATCAGTCCTACCATTTCCTGTCCCAATCTTGCTCCCTTAAGAAGATAACCCAACCCCTCAATCTTCTCTCTTTTCCATCTATCTTTTAGGGATTTCTTATTAGCGACAAGAACTACTGAACTTTCCAACAGAGTGTGTAAAACCCTCAAGCGATATGCTTTTAGATAGTCCCCTGTTTTGGCAAAGTCAATAATTGCGTCAACTACCAAACCCACCAGTGGCTCATTAAGAAGAGCATCTGAATAAATAACCTTGGCGGAAACATTTTTTCTTTTTAAGAAATCTTTGGCGATATTAGGAATTTTTGTAATAATTTTCTTCCCCTGAAGATCACTGATTTTCTGGATATTTGAATTTTTAGGAACAGCCAAAACCACCTTTGTTTTACTGGGAAGAGGGCGAATAAATTCAAGGTCGCAAATCCGTGTAAGTTTTGCCCTTGCCTCTAAAAGAGATGCCTCGGTTGATATTCCGGCATCTAAAAAGCCCTTCTCAATAAAGGAAGCCATAGGTATGGGACGAGCAGGAACGCACTGGATCTCCGGGTCATCTAAAACAATTTTTTGAAACTTTTTATCATGGTAAATCTTGTAACCAGCCGCCCTAAAAAGTTCAATTGTGTCCTCATACCAGACCCCTAAAGGAAAACCAAATTTTAATCGCTTTTTATTCATATATTTTTATTCATATTGCTTTGAGACCCTTTTGTAGGCGTCGCGGAATGGAACTCCCTTTTTAACGAACCTATAAACCTCTTCAGTGGCATAAACCTCTTTGGTAAGTCCCTCTTGACACCTTTTGGCATTTACCTTTAGATTTTCCAAAATCAACCTCATAACAGAAAGAGAGGATTTTGTTATATCAAAAGACCTCATTACAGGTTCTTTGGTAAGTTGAAATTCCCGGCTATAACCAGATATCAGATTTCCAATTAGACCTTTTACCTGAAATTCAAATCCCAAAACAAGGTAATAATTTCCTTTAAGAATCTCCAAAACGTCAGGATTTTTCTTCTGGGGCATAATTGAACTGCCGGTGCAGAAGTCAAAAGACAGTTCAAAATAGCCAAACTCAGACATCGTAAACAAAATCAGGTCAGAGGA
>JAGGSE010000029.1 GCA_021159225.1 bacterium | reverse complement strand
GTCATTATGAAAAGCTTTTTTAAAAAAAGATTTTATAATTTATGAGACGCAAGGTGAATAAAATGGAAGAATTCTATGAGTTTGTACTTGAAGGCTTGGACTTAAGGAATAAGGTTATTTTAGATGCTGCGGTAGGGGCTGGTGAATCTACCTATTTCTGGGCTAAAAGAGTCCACGAACAGGGAGGATCTTCAAAAATAATATCTGTTGACAATGATTTACCGCAGGTCTGGAAAGACAGGATCAAAACAAAACTTGGAGAGTATAGCAAATATGTTGAATTAAAGGAAGCAGATATTTTTAATCTAAGTTTTCTGAAAGATGGGTCAATAGATATTGTAAATTGTGATGATACTATAGTTTTCTTAAATCCAAAGCCATTAAAACTGCTTCTTGCATTGAAAGAGTTTGAAAGAGTGTTGAAGTCAGGAGGGCATCTGATAATCACATCGGAGATTCCTGTAGAAAGTTATGACAATCCCGATAACGAAGGACAATGGAGGAGATGGAATCTTGCAAAGGCCATCTATAATCTTAAAGGAGAAATCTGGTCATCTGAGCCATTGCCTGATGAAGTTAAATTTGCCCTTCAATTAATCGGTTTCAGAGTGTACGCTGAAAGGATATTTCCTGAGAGTAAGAATTTTAAATATCAGGAATGTATGAATGAATGGAAAACGATGATGCTGAAAGATGTTGAAGAACTTCCATGGAATACCTATCTTAAGGATGCTTTAAGAAAAGAGATTGAGGAGACTTACAGTAAGGTCATGAAAGACGGATACTTGATGAATCCCGCTCTCTATGTGCTAAAATGTAAAAAGGAAAAGTAATGATTAATTTATGAAGGAGGTAACAAAATGAAAAACTTTCAGGCTAAAATGTTCAATAAAAAAGCTTCTGATCCGAAAGATTATAATAGAGTATAAAAAGTCCAGATCTTTATCTTTCCATGGACTCTCTGGACACTATGTTCCCAAGGAAACAATTATAAGAGAGATGAAGGAAGCCGGATATGTACTGAAAAAGGAGTTTGATTTTCTACCTGAACAGCATTTTACAGTTTATTCAAAGAGTGTGAATGGAAATTGAAAAAATAAACGAGAAATGGTAATTATATCTTGTTTAGAGTTATATCGCAGATCTTTTGGAAAAGATATGAGAACCATATTCCGACTTCTTAACAAAATATTAATAAGCGTAAAATGAAATGAAAGGTATGAATCTTAAGGAGACAATCGTAGTGTCCCTGGAGAATTATGCTGATAATCTACAGCTTACTCTTCCCTTCTTAGTTCCCACTGTATTCATGACACTCTTCATCTACATAACAGATATCAGTTTGAATCTGAGTATAGAGATGCTATCAGACCCTGAGGAGATCATTGCAACCCTTCGAGAACTGAGCCTCAACATCAGGACTGAGATACTTCTTCCCTACCTCTCTGTTTATATCTTACTTCTGATCTTCGGGATGGGTATAGTTATGGGATTTATCAAAAGAGAGATAGAGGGAGAGAGTTCCTTGGAGGAGGGTATCAGAGAAAGTTACAG
>JAGGSE010000159.1 GCA_021159225.1 bacterium | reverse complement strand
CTATGTCGCGAAAGGAGGTTTCCAGTTTTGGATCGCTTATTAGCCCCTTCTTTTCTCTTTCTGCTAGTTCTGCCTGTATCTCAGTTGTTTTTTTCATAAGTTGCTTTAAAACATAACCAGTAGGCATCGGATGGATGAAAAAAGAAAGAAGAAGGGGTGAATTTAGATTAATTACCGGCGCGACCCAGCCAGTACTTAGATATCTGGGATAGGAAAATACAAAAAATGATTTTGTCAATCTCTCTCCTAACTGGATAAACTCTGGCTCAACCTTAACCGAAGATGGGGCAATAAAGTCAACTATTGCCATCTCTTCTTCTTTTATTTCTTCCATTCCCATGGCAGGACCTTTCTTCTTTTTCTTTATGAACTCAAGAATTTTAGAAATAGAAAAAGTCATATTACCTTATTAGTTGGGGAGGAATTGGTGGGAAATAACCTCTTTCAGCCGTTTTGGGATGATGAAGGTTCCAAAAAAGTTCTATTATTTGCTCGCTTTTTAGGAGAACTGCGTTCAGACCGCACCTTTTTAGCCCCAAAGAAAGAAATTCTACTCTTTGAAGAAGGAGGGTTTTGCACTTTTGAAATTGGCTTTCAGTTAAGGACAGCCCCTTTAGTTTTTTTTCTTTTTCACCTTTTTTAAGCATAAGCCCTTCAACCTCTACCGGGTAAAGGGGAACGATTAAATAAAAACTTTTGGTCATAATCGTTCCGCTGGCTATTAATCTTTCAATAAATTCCCGATATCCTTTTGTCTGGTCCCTTAGGAGTTTGTTTTGCTGATTTTCTTCTAACTCTTTCAATTTTTCTACATAGCCGGTAAGATTCAACCGTTGGGTGTGGACAACAATTTGGCAAAAAAAGTCCAGAGAATTGAGTAGGTTCTGAAACTGATATATGATTGCCTCCTGTTCTTCGCCTGATTTTAGGGCAAAGTTCAGTGAGGAAGTCAATAAAATTGCCCTTAAACTTCCATCCTTCAAGATGGCAATGTTTTCTCTCACATCCTTAATTTCCAAAAAGTGTTGGATTGGCGTTTTCATATTTTTTATTGTCTCCGGCCAGTTTCAACCCGGATTGAAAGATTACGAAGTCGGTTTTCAGAAAAGGTCCTTTTTAACTGTTTTCTTTTAGACAGATCTAAAGATGGCGAGGATGACCTGACAAATGTTTCGGTAAACAAATCAGAGCCAAAGGACTTTTTCTTAAAGATAAAGAATTTCGGCGAACTGAAGTAATAAACAAATAGATTTTTTAGAAAGGTGGGAAAAGGCCGGCCCTTTATCTTGCCAAAGGCAAGAAAAAGGAAAAATCCGGCTATGGGCAGGGCTAAAAGGACAAACAGGGCAGTGTTTTTTTTGCCTAAAATTAGGTAAAGGAGAAAGTCCAGCCCTGCTCCACTTGCCACAAAGATAAACTGCTTGAAGGTAAGCGGACCTACTATCTTTGTTTCCATTTCAATAAATTGTGGAACTCCGTATTGCATAGTGATATTACAAATTCGAATCTCGAATATCGAAATCCTTCATCCCGCACCTTTTGTCCTTTAACAACAAGAGGTTTCAATTAAATTACTAAATTATTAATTATTCACCTTGA
>JAGGSE010000084.1 GCA_021159225.1 bacterium | reverse complement strand
AATAGTTTTGGGACGTGAGGATTTATCTTCTAAATGTTCTACCAATTTCCACTTTGCTACAGTAACATGAGAGACTCGATACACTTTAGCTAGATTCCTAACAGGCTCTGTGCTTTGTTTAATAGCCTGCCGTGCAGAAGATGAGATACATAGGTAACACCCCTAAGATGCCAAAATCTGGTAAAATTTGGTAAAATTAGGAAGAGATAATTAACCTATGTATCAATATGAAAGTCATCTTTGTTGGTAAATGGCTTCCTGGATACAGAAAATTGTGCCATCCATTGCCTAATCTCAGCCAGGAAGCCAAATTAAGGCTTAAATGGATGGATTACTACCAAAACCACGGTAATAATGCCTCTCTAACCTGTAGGCATTTTGGCATTTCCAGAAAAACCTTCTACAAATGGCTAAAAAGATACAATCCATACTATCTAGCCAGTCTAGAATCTCAAGATAGAGCTCCTAAAAGAAGAAGGCAGAGAGAAATCACTTCTAATCAAGAATTAAGGATAATCCAACTTAGAAAGCAATATATCCGGTATGGCAAAGAGAAGTTAGCTAGAATCTATCAATCTCTCTATGGAGAAACTATTTCTTCTTGGAAGATTCAGAAAGTGATTGAAAAACATAACCTCTACTATAATCCTCAGAAAACAGCTAGAATTAGGAGAAAAAGGCAAAGGTCTTTTCAGAAAAAGAGGATAACTGAGCTAAAACAAAAGAGAATATCAGGATTTCTTCTCCAAATAGATACCATTGTTATCTATTGGAACAATCTCAAAAGATATATCTTAACTGCTATTGATAAGTATTCCAAGATTGCCTTTGCCAGAGTCTATACCAGTCATTCTTCCTATTCAGCAAGAGATTTCTTGTATAGACTTTATTATCTCTTAGATGGTAAAATTCAAAATGTCCAGACAGATAATGGTTCTGAATTCTTAAAATACTTTGATAAAGCTTGCAAAGAGCTAAATATCAATCACTACTTTTCTAGAAACCATACCCCTAAGGATAATGCTTGCAACGAGAGATTTAACAGGACCTTACAAGAGGAATTCTTAAAACAAGGGAACTTTCACTTAGATCTTCAGAAATTCAATCAGAATCTTACTGAATGGCTGGTAGAATACAACTTCCGGAGGCCTCATCAGGCACTAGGATATGTTCCTCCTATTAACTTTCAAGCAAAATACCTAAAAGTGTTACCTATGTACCCTTCTAGTACATACAAAGATTAGACGTTCAGAAAATCGTTATCGTTGTCCTAAATGTCGTCGTCCATTTTCTCTCACTTCAGGTACATGGCTCAAGGGCATGAAGTTGTCTTGGCGCAAGCTCTATTTACTTCTAGATTGTTGGCTTAAGAGAATGAGTTTGGATTTAGTTACAGAATATGCGAATATCTCTTATCTCACGGCATTTAACTGGTACAAGAGATTTAGATCCAATGTGCCCCGCAAAGCCTTTAAAATGGGCAAATATGGGCATTACGTGATTGATGAAAGCTACTTTGGGTTTAAGAAAAGAGGTAAACGTGGCAGAGGCGCTCAAGGCAAGGAACCAGTCTTTGGAATGCTGGAATCTCATAGTGGCAATCTGATCACTCAAGTTGTGCCCAATGTAGATGAACTAACAT
>JAGGSE010000237.1 GCA_021159225.1 bacterium | reverse complement strand
TTTTGATTTTTATTTTGGTTTTCCTTGTTGGAGTTGAAGCAGGGATATTTTTATTTGATAATGTTTTTCCCAAACTTGAATTATTATTTTTGAGACCTCAAAAGCCACCTTTGCTTCATAGCCCGCTTTTGGAAAAGAAAGCGCCGGTTTTTTGTCAAAAAATCAAAAAAGGAAAAGGAATTGAGGTCAATATAGACAAGCAAACCCTGCGGCTTTGTGAGAACGGAGAGGCAAAGGAAGAGTTTATGGTCTCAACCGGTAAGAAGGAAACCCCAACTCCTGAGGGTGAGTTTAGGGTAATTAAGAAATCGCCAATGATTCACTCTAAAATAGCCGGTTGCTGGTTGCCCTTTTGGGTTGGTTTTTACGATGATTTTGGTTTTCACGAACTGCCCATTAGCGACAGCGGTCATAGGATAGGCGAAGAAGAAATAGGGAAGCCGGCTTCATTGGGATGTGTGCGTTTGAACCTGGGTGACGCGGAGAAGTTATACAAATTTTCAGAAATTGGGATGAAGGTAGTTATATTTAAGGAGCCAGAGGAGAAATGAACATCTTAACCTCTTTTACCTTCAGTGTAATAAGAATTTTAGTGATTTCTTCTTTAGCGGTTTTTGTTTCTCTATTGATTGCTCCTTTTCTTATAAAGATTTTAAATAATCTAAAATTTTGGAAAAAACAGGCGCGAGAAAAAACAATTACTGGTGAAAAGGCAACTGTTTTTTACTCCCTTCATAATAAAAGAGAGGTAAGTGTGCCTCGGGGAGGAGGGGTGTTGGTTTGGCTATCTGTTCTAATTGTTATATCTTTTTTTTATTTTCTTTCTTTTGCTTCTCACCCTTGGTGGCTGAAAAAGTTTAATTTTCTTTCAAGGGGTCAAACATGGCTGCCGCTTTTTACATTAATTGTTGCTTCCCTTGTTGGTTTAATTGATGACATTCTGACGGTTTATGGAAGGGGAAGGTATGTCGGCGGGGGAATGAGTTTTTGGAGACGGTTTATTATTGTCGTTTTGATCGGTCTAACCGGAGGTCTGTGGTTTTACTATAAGTTGGGCTGGACAACAATCTATGTTCCATTTCTGAATCTACCGCGTGGCGGTGAGGTTTTAATTGGTTTCTGGTATGTCCCATTGTTTATTTTGGTAATGGTGGCTTCATGGGCAGGAGGAGTAATTGATGGATTGGATGGTTTATCAGGAGGGGTTTTTGCTTCAATTTTTGGTGCCTTTTCAATTATTGCCTTTTCTCAAGGAAAGATAGACCTAGCGACATTATCCGCTGTGATAACAGGCACCCTTTTTGCTTTTCTCTGGTATAATATCCCCCCGGCTAAATTCTATATGGGAGAAACCGGAATTTTGGGGCTAACCTCAACGATGGCTGTTGTTGCTTTTTTGACCGACTCGGTCTTAGTCTTGCCTCTTATTGCCGGGATAATGGTAATTGAGGTTGGTTCAATAATTTTACAATTATTATCAAAAAGGTTTCGCCATAAAAAAATCTGGCTTTCTACTCCCATTCATCATCATTTTGAAGCCAAGGGCTGGCCCTCCTATCAGGTAACGATGCGTTTTTGGATTATCTCTGTAGTTTTTGCCACATTGGGGGTAGCCCTCCGCCTTTTGGGATAGAGCGGAATCTAGAAT
>JAGGSE010000081.1 GCA_021159225.1 bacterium | reverse complement strand
CCGCTATGCATTCATACAGGTTATAACCGATGCATTTCGTTTCCCCTTCTGTGCATGGTGCTTCTTCTATAACATCAAGATAGCCCGTATATGTATCTGCCGTTCTAATCACCCCCTACATTCTTCCCCCTTTCGTGTGAAGCGGTTATTTAAATTTTTTATATACGAAATACACCACCGCTGCTATCACAACTGCGATTACTACTCCCAACAGTATCTTCTGCCATACCTCCGTTTTAATCACCCCCTATGAAGTTTTTTCTCCCCTAATTTATTTGTTCTCTCTGTATAAAAACTTTTTGATTGCGCTGTCATGGCTCAATATGAGCGGTGAGTGTCTTCTTCTCCACCTCGGTGGGCGTGAATGTGCCGCAGGTCACATACCGTTCCACGCCATCTGCCGGGATTTCCGTCGATGTCGTTACTTCACATAGTGTTGCGCCGTCTTCGTCCGTCACCCAGATGTGGAACTTACCGGGCGCATTGCCCACGTTCTTGAAATATACCCTTATCGCTGCCTGTTTACCCGCTATCCAATCAAGCGTGCCGTCTTCCGGTAGCAACTGCGAGTCAAGTTCTACTTTCGTTATGTCGCCTATTGCCTCTTTTTTTTCTTCTATAACGGTAAACGGTATCTCTCTCCTGTCTGTCTCTTTGCCGCATGCCTCTACGACAAGTATTACTTTATACGAACCTGGGGTTTTAGGTGCATAAGTATAAGTTGCCGAGCTTGAGATTTTTCCTGGAGGAAGATTGTAACAATAACCCGTAGGTAGAGGTTTTCCATCTATCCAAGATTTTATTACGATATTCGTAGTTATATTACCGGTATTTTTATAGTAACATCTCACATCCAGATCCTCGTCAGGTTTAAATTCTGTTTTGTTAAGATAGGTACGTATAAGTTTTGCCTCGCACAGTGTTGGAATAATAACTTCTATATCTTTGTAAACTCTTGTCACTTCATAATAACCATTGCCGTCAGCAAAGTATATACGATAATATTCACACTCAGGATCCAGCTCTATCTCGTATGTTTCATCGAAATTGTAATGAGCACCGCGTCCCCATATCTCAGTGAACGTTTTTCCATCTTTTGATTTTGCTAAACCTATATGATGCCAGTCGTTTGAATACCACCTTATCTTCGCTTTGCCACCCACACCAACGACCTCAGGGATTCTTATGTCTATTGTTGCTCTTACTTCGCCTTTTCTTGCATTGTTCTCCCACCAGTCGTCTAATTCGCTTGCTACTCCATCAGGATCGTTTATTCGTATCCAGTGAGAGTCAGTTGGCTCTAATCTTATCTTCATGGTTCTATATGTGCCGTTAATGTCTTCTTCTCTACATATGTAGGTGTAAACTTACCACAAGTTACATACCGCTCTATACCGTCTGCTGGTATATCCGTAGATGTCGTTACTTCACATAATTTTACTCCGTCTTCATCTGTTACCCAGATACGGAACTTACCAGCTGCATTACCGGTATTCTTGAAATATACTTTTATCGTCGCTTCTTTAGTGCGTATCCAGTCCAGTGTACCGCCTTCTGGTAGCAACTGCGAGTCAAGTTCTACTTTCGTTATATCACCAGATGGAACTGCTGGAGCTTCGACTGTATATGTATTCCTATTTGAATAGTAGTTATTCCATGT
>JAGGSE010000094.1 GCA_021159225.1 bacterium | reverse complement strand
TCAAGGTGAATAATTAATAATTTAGTAATTTAATTGAAACCTCTTGTTGTTAAAGAACAAAAGGTGCGGGATGAAGGATTTCGATATTCGAAATTCGGATTTCTCCGAGTTTTGACATTTGAGATTTGAGATAATAATTTTGCGGGTGTCGTATAGTGGTTATTACGCTACCTTGCCAAGGTAGTGACGGCGGTTCGATTCCGCTCACCCGCTTGACTTTTCTTAAAATATTTGTTATTTAGAAGAAGGTCAAAGCTGTCTTTTGGCTTTGTTTTTTGTTTAGATATGCCCACAATTCATCAGTTAATAAAAAAAGGAAGAAAGAGAATTAAAAAACGAGCGAGAATGCCGGCTCTTAAGTTTAGTTTTAATTCCCTGAAGAATAAGCCGGTTGAATTCCCTTCGCCTTACAAAAGGGGTGTTTGTTTGAAGGTTTTTACTGTTACTCCCAAAAAGCCCAATTCTGGGCTAAGGAAGGTGGCAAGGGTTAAACTGACCAATGGTATGGAGGTAACTGCCTATATCCCTGGTATTGGCCACAATCTTCAGGAACACTCGGTTGTTTTGATCAGAGGCGGACGGGTAAAAGACCTGCCCGGGGTAAGATATCATGTGGTAAGGGGTGTTTTAGATGCCGGAGGAGTGGAGGGAAGAAAGCAACAGAGGAGTAAGTACGGAACAAAACGAGAGAAATAACCTTACAACTTTACAACCTACAACTTATAACTAACAACTGACAACCCACAACTTCACAACTAACAACCGATGAAAGTTGTAAAGTTATAAGTTGTAGGTTGTAAGGTTGTATGTTGTAAAGTTATAGGTTGTAAAGTTGTTTAGTTAAGGAATATGGCTCGCAAAAAAGCATCAAAAAGGGTTATCTTGCCAGACCCTGTCTATAACAGCGTTACGGTGGCTAAATTTATCAACCAGATAATGAGAAGAGGAAAGAAGACCGTTGCCAGAAAAATCCTTTACAGTGCCTTTGATATTATAAAAGAAAAAACGAAAAAGGATCCCTTGGAGGTTTTTGAGCAGGCAATTAAGAATGCCACTCCTTCTTTAGAGGTTAGACCCAGAAGGGTGGGTGGCGCGACATACCAGGTTCCTATACAGGTGCCGGCAACAAGAGGACTAACCTTAGCCATGCGCTGGATTATTAATGCTGCCAAGGTTAAAAAAGGAAAGCCAATGAAAGAAAAATTGGCTGAGGAATTGATTTTGGCAAGCCGTAATGAAGGCGCGGCAGTAAAGAAAAGATATGATACCCATAGGATGGCAGAAGCGAATCGGGCATTTGCCCATTTCGCCTGGTGAAAAATCAACGAATTTACGAATTTGTTCCGAATTTACGAATTATATATGGGACAGTTAAGAAGAAAGGATTTAATTTATCCTGAATTGAGTTATCAGATTGTAGGCGTTCTTTTTGAGGTTTGGAATAAATTAGGACCAGGGCATCATGAAAATTATTATCAAAAAGCAGTAAGGATTGGACTGAAAAATTGTAATTTAAATTTTAGAGAACAAGTTTATATCCCTTTGAATTTTAAAGGTGAAAGGGTGGGGAGTTATTATCTGGATTTTGTCATAGAAAATAAAATTGTTTTAGAGATTAAGAAAGGTGATAGGTTTTCAAGGACTCATATAGAGCAGAGTTTATTTTATCTCA
>JAGGSE010000233.1 GCA_021159225.1 bacterium | reverse complement strand
TTAAGAAGTAAAGAGCATTTTCATCTTCTGCCTCTGTGATTGTGAAATTGTTTGCGAAGTTCACGTCTCCGAAGTGTGTATTAACAGCGTAAATATGAGCCCATTTCTTATCACTTAATCCTAATGCATAAGCGTTATTTACTTCTGGAACTATACTCCCATCAACAGACATACCCCAACCTGTATAGATGCTTCCGCTCACATTCAAATCACCTTCAATCTTAGCATTGCCATTAACTTCTAATTTTTCACCTGGCGAAGTTGTCCCGATGCCAACATTGCCTCCGAAATAATTTTTACTGCCTTTATTTGCATAAACATCATAATCGCCATAAGCAAGGTAGACTCTCGAGGTGCCTTGCTTATCATAGAAATAACCGCCTGCGGTATTTCCATAACTTAAAATACCGAAACCTGTGTAGTGGGCGACATAAGCAAGACTAGTGCCGTCCTTATTCCTGAAATAACCGCCCCCAGCGCTGCCATCGGCTCGAATTCCCCAATTGCCACCTGAAGCATAAATTCTGTAAGAGGTTGAAGGATCCACTCCTACACCTAACGAAGTATCAACACGTATTGTTCCAAGGGGATATGAGCCCTCCACCCCTACATATCGGGCTTTTGTTATGCTATGTCCGTTCATATTCAAATCTCCGCTCATCGTATCTCCTGTAGTATTGACAAACCTGCCATCACAAGCAGAACAAGTAGTAATCCCTGTATTAGTAATCGTTACATTGCCATTGGCTCCTCCATCAGAGATAGAAATACCACTCCCAGCAGTCAAAACTCTTTCTGCGCTTAAAGTACCATTTGAACTCATTACCACATAAGAAGCATTTGTTGGTGCACCGCCCCCTCCTCCGACATCATCTGTTTCACAGACTACACTTCCATCACTGTTAATAACTCTGATTGAGGAACCGGGAGAACAGGAACCTGAAACTCTTTTTTGGACTTTTGCGGTATTAATGTCTGAGTCAGTGATGGTGCCATTGGCAATCATTGCACTAGTTATACTATTTGCCTGACCTTCATTGACAAACCTGCCATCCAGATTAACGCTTCCCAAAGAGGTAACATGGCCAAAGGTATCTAATGAAACATCTTGAATAACTGTTCCGCCAGAATTGTTAACACTACCCTGAGATGATGTGTCTTTGTGGGATAAAAATACATCTCCTGAGCTTCCTCCACCGGTTAAACCGGCCTGGGTGTAAACTCCGGTAATATCTCCTCCGCCGCCACCTCCACTTACATCATTAGCACAAGTAAGATTACCAGAAGCATCTGTTGTTAATTTCCCTCCATTACTATAACCTGTACAATTGAGAGACCTTATCCTTACATTCCCATTGACATCTAGTTTTGCACTTGGCTCATCCGTTCCGATGCCAACCTTGCCGCCTATAAAGTAGGCATTGTTAATAACAAGTAAACCGGTTTCATACTCTCCTTTAGTGTTTAGACCAAGAGAACCCTGTTTTGTTTGAGAAGAAGGACCCACATTGATTGGTGCCGGCACATTTCCGTCTGGCGGTTCTTGGGTTGGTTCAACCCAAGCCCAGGCAAAGACAACAGCAAGAAGTAAAGCGGTTAAGGCAACAGGGAGACCAGTAAGGAAAAGAGATTTGATTTTTGCCTTCATATGTTATGTTTTATTTATTTCTCTCCTCA
>JAGGSE010000017.1 GCA_021159225.1 bacterium | reverse complement strand
TTGTATCAAATTTTGGCATCGTTCCAGAAACCTGTATGCTGTTTCCGTAGACGATCGTTGCCAGTGCTTCGTGGTATCCTCCTCCAAGGAGGTCAAACGTCGATGCGTAACCAGATGTAATCGTATCTATTACAATGACAATTTTATCTATTTTCAGCCTTTCAGTTGGGACTTCCGTAATCATCTTCGATAGTTCGAGCAAGTTCGTCTTCGGAATCTTCCCTGCTTTTATTATGTCCATGTAGTTGTCCCAAGTGTCTGTAATGTAAGACACTCTTATTTTGATGTTGGAGCTTGGAATTCCTAATCTTTCGAGATAGCTTATTACGTGGTTCTTGAAGTCGTTCTCGTGCTCACTCGCTTCCATTGGTAGGAAGTATTCGACTACAGCGTATCTCTCTCCCGTTTTCGAATCAACGAGAATTGGAATCGTGTAGACTGTCGTTTTGATATTTTCGTATTCTTTTAAGTTTTCATAGTGAGTGTAGAACTCCATTCCAGCGTCAACTGCAAGAGCCACACCTACTACAAATAACGCTTTTGAACCCCATGTCGTTGCACCTCTTGCAAACATTGAAACTGCATCGTGAACTGCAAGGTCATCGTATCCAAGCCTGTATAGGTAATCCCCTAACCATCCTTCTGCAAGAGATTTTGCCGTGTATAGGCTTGCTCCGCTACCTATTATCTGCCCGCTTACACCCATCAGCTCTCCAAGTGGGTTGAACTGCGGTATTACAACAGATACCGCAAACTTGGGGTCTAACGTAAGCTCCGAATATGGAGTCAGCTTTGAGTTTAGAGGAACTTCTATAATCACTCCAGAGTCTGCTGTAGAAGCTGGAACTCCGAAGAATCTTGCATAAGTCCAAGTTTGTAGAACATGCGTTCTCTCATATACGACAGTTCTTTCATCCTTCTTCTTGAGGTTGTGGTCTTTTACAGTTGCTCCATCCGTGTAAATTACATCGTATCCAACTAATCCTCTGTCGAGCATTTTTCCAAGTTTTCCGTTCACTATATCGCTGTCAGTTATCAATTCTACAGGTCTCTCCTCAGCAGAGACATATGTTATTTTTATAATTCCAGATTCAAAGTAAATGTGATATGGCTTACCCTTAGGAGCTTCTATAATAAATGCTGAACTGAGTTCCCAAGGATAAGATTGTGTTGGATTATAGATTAAATCACCATGGAATCTTATTCTCGGTTCTCCGCTTTGTATGTCTGGAAGAACGAACACATACATTCTATCATCTATTAGAGCATAGTTAGCTGACGGAGATATAGATGCCATTCTGTTGTCTATTGTGTCGTCTACAATTACAACTTTGTATGTTTCGTTTGCACTATCATAGTAAATCACACCACACGGTAAAACTCCGTAAGGATATGTTTCAGAAAATGATGCTTCCGAAAAAGACATTGGTTGAAGGTCATCTATGTATCCCGACGTAGCACTATACACATTTATTGTTAAATTGTAGTATTCTACCATTTCTATACTCGTTCCACCAGTCCATTTCCATACTTCAAGTGCACCTCTTTTACTTGATTTATCTACCATTTTTATCGCAAAGATGTATTTTCCATCCACTGTAGTTAGAAGAGACATATAAACAGGCTCATTTACATCAGTAACTGGAATCCCTGTATAATTCATATAGTTTCCTGTATGATAGTCTATAAC
>JAGGSE010000195.1 GCA_021159225.1 bacterium | reverse complement strand
AAATTTAAATCCCTGATCTCCATGAGAACCATATTCTTTCAGAGAACAAAAAACCTTAAATATATAAAAGTGGAAAGGATAGAAAGGAGAGAGAGTTATGGAACTGCCAAGGGGTACATCTATATATTACAGTGAAAGGGAAAAGTTTGTAGTGAGTGAAGACCTTCTGGAGAATATAAACCCTGATTTTAAAGGATATGTAAGAATATTCGGAAAAAATAATACTGTGGAGGATATCTATCTTCTGATAAAGAACAAAAAGATAATAGCTGCAGACGTTACAAATCTGGCTACAAATCAGGTTTTCAAAGGAGACGAAGCAATGGCATTTCTGGATGGAAGAAGATACGAAACAGCTGTCGTTGAGTTCATGAGATTCGATGACTTCATGTTTGATGTGGCTCTTGAGGTAAATGAGGACTGTACCCTGAAGGGAAAGAAGATCTCAAAAGAAGAAATAACAAAAAAAAAGATTGTTTCTCCCAAAAAACTTGATAGAGAAGCATTGTTGAAAAAATACAGAATAAAAGTTCCAACAGATGAGACAATAATAAAACTTTTTGGAGAAAAAAATGAAAAGATTATTGCTCTGGAAGAAGAATGCAAATCAGAACTTCTTAATAATATAAAAAGAGGATTTTTCAAAGAATCAATGTTTGACAGACTACATCTTGAAGGGTTTGAAGCGTTTCTGAGAGAAAACAGTGTTTTCTGTAATGTAAAGATTAACTACCAATGTTTTGTTCTGCATTTAAAGGATGGGATGGAAAATACGTTCAGAGAAAGAATAGAAAAAATAACAGAGGACACAATAAAAGAAAAGATGAAAAAACTGGGACTGGATTATAAATTATCCCTCAATCTGGTAATGAACTTAAAGTTATGTAAAACTTAGAGTGCTTTTATATCTGCCACTATATGCCACACACCTGGAGAAAATTTCTTGACCTTTCTTATTCCGATAACCTCATAATCTCTATTAACAGAATCTATCTCAGAGTATATTGCCTCTGGATAAAGTTTTTCCACAACAGTCTGATGATAATGTATTATCCCTCCTCTCTTTACAATCTCAAAGGCCTTCTCTAAGAATTCATTGGTTTTCTGGATATATCCCATTATCACTCTATCCCCTTTTCCTGTAAACTCTCTGCAATCCATATTGAGGGGATTTACAAGATCTCCAACTCTATTCAACTTTATGTTTTCTTTCAGATAATGAAAAGCCTGAGGGTTTTTTTCGATTGCTGTAACGTATGCTCGAGAGTGATATGCTACAGGAATGGAAAAATATCCTATCCCTGCAAACATATCGATCACTTTTTCGTTTTTATTGACAATCCTGCTCATTCTCTGTCTTTCCTCAATATTCCCAGAGGAAAACATCACTTTGTTGAGGTCAAGTTTGAATTTTATTTTATTTTCTGTATGTACAGTCTCTGTACCATCTCCTGCAAGATATTCAAACTCTGGTTTTCTATATTCCCCGGATATCCTTCCTTTTTTGAGAACTGTCTTCGCTCTTGGAAAATTTTTAAGATAGATCTCCCCTATCTCCTTTTTCCATTCAGAGAGATCTTCAGGAATATGTATGATCAGGATATCTCCTATCAGCTCATAAGTTTTTGGGAGTTTATTTATATTTTTTTCCCCGATAATACCCTTCAGTTCGTTACATATATTATCAAAAAC
>JAGGSE010000199.1 GCA_021159225.1 bacterium | reverse complement strand
CATATACATAGGGGTTTATTATTTTTAGATGACGTTTTTATAATGGCTTTTATTCTTTGCTGCATAGCAATAATGACAGACAGCATTTGGATTCCCGTAACTATTCACACTCTTCTTGCGCAAGATGGATTGTTTAGTCCTATTTCAGCTACCTTGATATTTTGGTTTTTGGTGTACATGTTAAAAAATAAAAAAGGTTAACTATTGAGATCTGAAACTTAACCATAAATAACACTGAAAAGATTTCTGAATTCCAGTGGAACATCCATTCTCTCAGCTATATAAGGTCCATTTCTTTTATCTTTCGGATGTGGCTTCAGATACTCCTCAATATTCTTTTTCTGAAGACAGTAAACGGGACATTTTCTTCCTTCCTTTAATGTTCTTTTAACAGTCCTTAAGTTTGAACAGAATTTTAATGGTTTCAGATTCTCAAGTCTGTTCTTATTATATCTCCTTACAATTTCCTTTGCTTTTCCTCTCTTGTCGCCATCGAGGATTATCAGGACTTTATAGGGATCTTTTGGAATGGTATATAAAAGATGTGACCAGAAATCTCCCGCTAAATGATATATACCTGTATTGTTGTATATTTTTTGCCATTCTCTTTTTTCACTCTTCAGATATTTTTTTAAAAAGGTCTGATATATGTACACATCAAGAGTTCCTTCCACGTAGATGTGTACCCTCTTTAAGCTCACTGTATGTGGGAGGTATCCTGCAAAAACAACAGGATCTTCCCTGCTCTCGTTTATGTTTATTCTAACATAGTTCTCGTTTATCAGAGAGAAAAGATATATGGAAGTTCTCGAAAGAAGCAACGGATTTACAAATGTGGGATCATGAGTGGAGATAAATATCTGTTTATTCTTTGACTCTTCAAGAAGGAACTTCAGGAACTCATGTTTTGCAGATGCACTCAGTCCTATCTCAGGATCATCTATGAGAATTATGCTTCCCCTTTCTGAGTTCATTATATCAACAGCTAAGAAAATTACAGATTTTATTCCAGACCCCTGATCCTCTATTATTTTCTCAAATTTTCCGTTCTTTATGTCATTATATTTCAGTCTAACCTTAGAGTCTATTACCTCTCTTATAAACCTAAGAATAAAGGAGATATCCCTGCTTTTCAGGATATACTCGGAAACATCCACATCTTTATATCTCCCAAATCTGTTTTCGGGTGCAAATACCGTTGTTATTTCTTTAAGTGAGGGTATACCTATGCGTTCAGCTCTTGTTTCTTTTTCACCCCTTAAAACAAATTCAAAGATGTTTTCCATAACATAGTGATGATAAGGCTGTTTTATTCTCAGATTTATTTTTCTATAAGAAAAAAGGTATCTCAGTTTAAAACTTTCACCGAACTCATAGATATCCTTTTTTGAGTGCAGATACCTTATCCCTGGAATATGAAAGATCCTGCTTATTTCATCACTCTCTCTATCTATGTAACTGAAGTTCCCTCTTTCAAGGTTTCCAAGTATATTTATCGAGTTCAGGATATTTGTTTTTCCACAGTTGTTAGGACCTATAAAAATGTTCAGATCATTCAATTTTTCCAGTCTGGCATATCTTATATTCCTGTAATTTTCTATTTCAAGTTCTTTCAGTACTATCATCTATTTATTCTATGTTTTTATTATTATAAGGTTTTCACTGAGTACCAGTTCCTTCCTCACATGATAGTATCAATTCTGGAGTTGGA
>JAGGSE010000114.1 GCA_021159225.1 bacterium | reverse complement strand
CAGTTTGTATTTCCTTTTGGCTTTTCAAAAAACTCACAGGTGCCGGTGGCACTTTCATCGGTGTTTAAGAGAACCGCTCCGCTGCCATCTCCCCCAAAACTGAAAGAAACAATGTTTTCAAAAACGGGTCGAGAATCGCTAAACCTTATGCTGGTGGTGGCTGAAAGGTCAATCCACCTGCCAATAGTGGTGGTTGTCCAGGAACCGCCTTTGCAGTTAAATCTATCATAAAAGGTAATCTCCACATCCCCTTCTACCTTGGAGACAATCAGGGAGGAAAGGGTGCTTGTGCCAAGGGGAGGGTAATTATAGCCATGGGTGGTTGAGGCAGAAAGGTCAGGGATATTTTCAGAAGAGTAGGCACACATTCCCTCATAGCCAGGGTCAGAAAATAAAACTGCCTGAAAAGAGGAAGCGAACTGGACGGACTGGGTGATATTGTCAAAATAGGGCTTTGTAGCACTTAGGTCAGAAATGTTAAGATGCGTATAAAGAGGTCTAATGGGGCAGATGGTTTCTGTTGGAGTAGTGGTTGTCGGGCAAAGATAGACCCCGGGTCTGTTCCAGAGAAAGTAGACTGATTTTACTTCAGAAAGAGGAGAAGCGAGACTACCTGCTGAATTTTTGACTCTTTTTTCATTGCCTCTGAATCCTGTCTTATTATAAAGATAGACCGCTAATAGAGAACTGGGAGGACTGACAAACTCAATTTGGTTAATGTTAGAATAAGACATAGTATCAGTAGTGTCATTGATAAAATGTCTTTTTCCATTGCTTTCTATTAAATAGATTCCTCCTGTTGGTTCGGCTTCTTGAAGAGACAATTCCAGCAGTTTTGGGTTTATGGTGTATAGAATCAAATAAGAGAAGAGAAAAACAAGAAGCCCTAAAAATGCGCCTCCTATTTTTTCTTTTGCCTGCTCCTTTTGGTTAACATCTCCCCCTGAGGTAAGATAAAGAAAGCCAGCCCAGACAAGAACACCTAAGGCAACTATGCCCATTATTCTAATTGCCAGATTAAAAAGATATTTTACATACTGGGGGAAGGTAGTGCCGGTGCCTGGGGTTGGGACATGGGGAACATTAGGATAATTTACCTCTGTGCCAGCGGCAAGAAGAAAAATGGGTATAAAAAGCAGAAGTAGGATTATAAACAGAGACCTTTTCATTTTATTCTGGAAGAGGAAAGATTACCAAACTGCTGGGACAGGTAGAGGGATTGTTAGGGTCGCATACCTCAGTGGGCAAACGGGTAACACAGCGAGAGGAATCAATCTCATAACCGCTTCCTCCTTGATAGGTAAAGCATCGGCAACGGCCCTTAAAATCCTTATCGCTTGCCAAGACAACTCCTCCGGTCCCGCTGATTCTAAGAGACCTTATTTTGTTATCCCAGGTATCCAAATCTTTATCTATATAAACTGTAGATGAAACAATGCCCACATCGTAGGTTTCTCCCCCCGGAAGGCAGTTTTCTTTGTCAAAAAAGGTAATAGTACCTGAAACCTGCTTGTCGGGGTCACGTAATGTAACTATGAGCGAAGAAAGTTCGTTTTTACCAATAGGAGGGTCGTTGTTGAAGTCAGCCTCCTTGCTAAGGTTATCAATATGGGCAACCCAGCCTACAGGGGTGGTGGTGCCGTTTGGTACTAATAAAAATGGGCAGCCGTTTTCACTTGTATAATTGTTCTGGTCGAAAAGAATTACTATATAGTATCCACCA
>JAGGSE010000008.1 GCA_021159225.1 bacterium | reverse complement strand
GGCATATCCCGTGGATGCGAGAGGGCTGGCGTATCGCTCATCGGTGGTGAAACTGCCCAAATGCCCGGAATGTATCCGGAAGGAATTTTTGACCTCGTCGGCTTCATCGTGGGACAGGTCGAAAAAGACAAACTCATAACCGGGCAAAAAGTAAAACCCAGTGATGTAATAATAGGACTTCCCGCAAATGGTCTTCACACCAACGGCTACTCACTTGCCAGAAAAGTTCTTTTCGAAAAGGCGGGACTTAAGGTCGATAGCTACATCGAGGAGCTTGGCGAAACGGTAGGGGAAGCGCTTTTAAGGGTGCATCCGCTTTATTTTGGGGCAATAAAAATCGCTACGCAAAGTCTCGATGTCCACGGCATGGTTCACATTACGGGTGGCGGTGTTCCTGGCAATCTTAGAAGAATTTTGCCAAAAGGCTGCAGCGCTGAAATAATAGCTGAAAGTGCCAAAGTCCCGAAAATAATCGAGCTAATAGGAAAACTTGGGAAAATAGAGCGTACCGAAATGTACAGAACATTCAATATGGGCTTTGGACTGCTTATAATCGTGGACCAAAGCGAACGAGAAAAAGCGCTCGAACTATTAAAAGAATACAAGCCATTCGTGGCGGGCAAGATCGTTGAGGGCAATAAAGAAGTAAAAATTATCTGATGAAAAAAGGAGGTGAAGGATGAAAAAATTCGCTATTGTTCTTGTTGGATTCGTCCTCATTTTTGGCATCTTTATCGGCTGCAAGAAGTCGACTGGGCCGGAAGAAGAAAAGACCCTATGGACCATTGTAGCCTACATGGACGGAAACAATAACCTTGACATAAGTCTTAACGGAAATAGCTACACCATAGCAGACGCTCAGAATCTCGAACTTGTTGGTTCCACTGACAAGGTTAAAATAATCGCGGCAATAGGTTCAATCAAAACCGGTGGTATAGTAAAATATTACTACATCGAACACCACACCGATGAACTTCCGGACAGTCTCAGCTCAAGGGTTCTTCGCAATGAGGGTACCAAGGACATGTCCGATCCACAAACACTTAAAGACTTTCTTGCTTTCGTCAAAAACAATTACCCAGCAGAACACTACCTTCTCATCATCGACGACCACGGCGGTGGCTGGCGTGGCGCATGCGTGGATAACCAAAATGGTTCGGGAAACATGATGACCCTTACTCAAATGAAATCCGCAATCCAGGAATTCGGAAAATTTGACATAATAGTATTTCATGCTTGTCTTATGAGCCAGGTTGAAGTGGTCTATGAGCTTAAAGATGTTTGCGACTATGTCCTCGGCAGCGAGTTCACACTTCCTATGGAAAGCATACTTGGTGCGGATGAATGGCTAAGAACTCTCGTAGACAATCCCTCAATAAGCCCGGAGGAACTTTCAAGAAGCATCGTTGACGCCGTCTACAACGCAGCTGTTAGAAAGGGCAAAAAAACCCACTTCGCAGCAATAAAAACCGACAAAATACGAACCTTAGCTGTAAGAATAGGAAACCTTGGAAATCACCTGGTAACTGAATCGGGCTCACACTGGGATGAAGTAGTGGATGCATGGAATAACACTCACTACACGGAATACGATGACCCTACATTCATCGATATAAGAGAATTCGTCAACAAAATTAAAAATGAGCCGCACATCGGCACTAACCCCATAATAAAAGCCGATGCAGATTCGGTTATCTCAGCTATAAATAAAGCTGTCCTCAGAACCATAACAAATGTTGCAG
>JAGGSE010000236.1 GCA_021159225.1 bacterium | reverse complement strand
TTACTGCTTACCGCGACTTCGTGCTCCCCGAGGCAAGATGCCTCACCGAATTTGTTACCAAAGCGGTTAGCAATCACATTTTATTTTATCTTATTTTTTGCTAAAATTAAAGGATGAAGGTGTTAGCCGAGAATAAAAGGGCATTTCATAATTATGAAATTTTGGAAAGGTTTAATGCCGGAATTTCTTTACTTGGTCAAGAGGTAAAGTCGATAAGAACGCGGGGAGTAGGATTGGCAGGAAGTTATGTAATAATAAGACAAAATGAGGTATTTTGGGTAGGAGCAAAAATCTCTCCTTATCAGCCCAAAAACGCCCCTCCAGATTATAATCCAGAAAGGTCAAGAAAACTGCTCCTGAAGAAGTCGGAGATTAAATATCTAATTGGCAAAAGCAGACAAAGGGGGTTGACTTTACTCCCCTTAAAGGTGTATACTAAAGGAAGTAAAATAAAACTGGAAATTGGTTTGGCCAAGGGAAGGAGGAAAGTAGACAAGAGGGAAAGAATCAAAAAAAGAGAATTTGAGAGAAAAAGGAAGATATTGTTAAAAACAAGGGGACGAATGGCTTGATGGAAAACGTACCGAATAATGCAGGCGAGCATTATAGTTGTCTCGTAAAACCACCTATAAAAACAAATAAGTGCCAACTTATTTGAAAAAGCCAAGGGAGCGTTAGCCCAGGTTTTTCAGGGCTTTCAGTCCTTGGTTCCTGCTTACGCTTAATTCGTAAGCCATCCTTTCTGCTGACTTCCGCTAGGCAGAAAAGGGTGTTATATCAGCGGGATAGATAATTCTTTTTTGCGGTTCAAAAAAGAATTATCGAAACCTTAAAAGAACCGGGTTCCGAAAATTTTGTCCATTTTTTATTTCGGGACCTATAAAAAATGGACTAACCTGTAGAAATTATTCGGGAAGTTTTTCAGACGAGGGTTCAATCCCCTCCGTCTCCACCTTCAATTTGAGAAAACCATTGTTCAACAACAGAATAAGGGCTGAAAAGGTGCGACTTATTGATTCTACCGGAAAGCAAATAGGAATTGTTAAGTTAGAAGAAGCGCTCCGTCTTGCCAAGGAGCGTGGTTTAGACCTTGTTCAGGTTTCAGAAAAGACCGAGCCGCCTGTTTGCAAAATAATGGATTACGGAAAGTATCTTTATTCCCGGCAGAAAAAAGGCAAGGCAAAAAAGGCAGGCCAACTTAAAACCGTTCGCTTGACCTTTAACATCTCGGAGCATGATTTGAATACAAGGGTTAAACAAGCCCAGGTTTTTTTAGAAAAAGGGAACAAAATAAGGGCGGAAATGGTTTTAAGGGGAAGGCAGAAAGCCTTGAGTGATTTTGCTAAAGGAAAACTGAAGCAGTTTTTAGAAAACCTGAATGAAAAAATCTCAATTAAAATTGAACGGCAATTAAAAAAGGAGGCAAGAGGGTTGACAATAATCATATCAAAGAAGTAATTTGTCAACTGCTATGAAAACTCGTAAATCAATTACAAAAAGATTCAAGTTTACAAAGACAGGCAAGATTTTGAGAAGGCCGACAGGGCTTGACCATTATCGGGCAAAGAAATCAGGAAAAAAGGTTAGAGAGGGCCGAAAATGGGTTAGATTATCAAAGCCCGAAGAAAAGAAAATTAAAAAATTATTAAAGCTGAATTGATTTCAAAAAGTAAAATCCGAAATCCAAAACCCGAATTCCGAAACAATGACCAACCCTGAACCACGTAGGGTTCAGGGTTGCCCTATACCCTGTAAAGTGGTATAG
>JAGGSE010000234.1 GCA_021159225.1 bacterium | reverse complement strand
AAATGAAATTGAAGAGAAGATACAGAAGGGAAAATGAGGAGGTGGATTTTGAGATAACAGAATCTTTCATCAAGATTAGGAAGAAATTAAAAATCAGAAACAAGATAAAGTCAAGATCTGTCTCTTTGGATTCAAATTTTTATGGAGAAAAATTGTTTGTTCTTTTAGGAGAATATTTGGATGAAAAATGATAGATTGTTTGCTAACGACTGATGATTTAAATCCTTATGACTTTAGTTTATTCTCTTATTTTGACAAACTGAAAGAAGAATTCCCTCAACTCAAGATTCTTGCATTTTTCACTCCATTTTGGAAAAAAGAAGAATTAATGATTCCTGTATTCTCAGATATGTTTAAAGCAAGAGATTTGATACCGAAAAAATTTATTGATTTCTTGTTAGAACGGAAAGATTGGCTTCTTTTAGGGTCCCATGGATTGTTTCATGTTAGGCCTGAATATTCTCTGGATATCCATTTTCAAGAATATGCGTTTGCAGTTTCTCGGATAATTAGGAATTATCTTTGCGAGTTAGGAATTCAGTTTCAGCCAGCATGCAAGCCTCCATTTTATAAGTTCAACGAAATTGGGTTTGAACTTCCTAAGCATTTTGGTTTTGATCAAATGTATATTAGAGAAGGAATAATTGATTTCAGAGAGAATAAACTTATTTTGAGAGAAGAGATCAACTTAATAGATTCTCATGTTTCTTCTGGCTGCAGGATGCCTGATAGGATTGACAAGTTTTATGAGAAACTTAGATTGATTTTAAAAGGAGAGATAAAGGACAAAGAAGAATTTCATTATGAATGAGGAAGACTTAGATTTTTTGAACTTTTTAAAGGATTATAAAGAAGAGAATATAACCTTTGAAGAAAGAGTTCAAAAGCCTCATTTCTATTATCTTTTCGCTTTAGAGAGAATTAATGAGAAAAATTGCCTTTCTGTTTTAGATGTTGGTTGTGGAGATGGGGTTTTCTCCAAATTATGCCAAAAGCAAGGTTTGACTGTTTCTGGAGTTGAAATATCTCCGATAGCAAGGGAGGGATATCGTAAAAATACGGGAAATGAGGTCTTTGAAAATATAGAGCAAATATCTTCTCAGAAATTTGATGCTGTGGTCTTACTTGAAATTATAGAGCACTTATCTGCTCCTTTAGAGATGCTCTCTAAAGCTTGGAAAATTGCTGAAAAAATAATTGTTTTCACGGTTCCAATTAAAGATTCTCTCCCCGATAAATTCCATAAACAAAGATTCGATTTTTATGATGTTTATGACATGTGTTCTGCATTGACTGGTAATTTTAAAATTTATATGATCAACAAATTCCAAAGACATGGAAATCCTCTCAATCTATTTGGAGCGGTTCTTTATAAAGATTAACCGATATTTATCCTGCAATTACTCAAAATCCATAAGGTTCCGCTTGAATTTAGAGGAGGAGTTAAATTTGAAGCATTAATAGTTGCATTGCAGTAACAATCTCCTTCTCCTGTGAAGGATAAATTTCCAGTTCCTAAATCGCAATCTGAATTGATTGTGCAGTTATCTGCTAAATTGATTTGCCAATTTTGGTTTAAACCTGGACAAGAGCAGGAATCACCAGGAGCGCTTTCCTCACTCCCGAAACTTGAAACTGAAGGTTCTGGGTCGGCGTATTTTGTAACAAACACATAGTCATAATATGTTTTTTGTCTGAAGAGTCCTATTATAAACTTTTTTGTCATAGAGCCGTAATCTTTAGTTCCTGTGTAAGATACTCCAGTA
>JAGGSE010000125.1 GCA_021159225.1 bacterium | reverse complement strand
CAACCATGCAGCACCTGTGCCATTAGTCCTTGTGGGAACTCCCACCTTTCGGCAGGATTTCTAATGGCATGTCAAGCCCTGGTAAGGTTCCTCGCTTGTCGTCGAATTAAGCCACATGGTCCACCGCTTGTGTAAGTCCCCGTCTATTCCTTTGAGTTTTAACCTTGCGGCCGTACTTCCCAGGCGGGACACTTAACGCGTTAGCTTCGCCACCTGAAGGGTCGACACTTCAAGCAGCCAGTGTCCATCGTTTAGGGCGTGGAATACCGGGGTATCTCATTTTTGTTACTATTTGCCAACTGACAAATGGATGAATCATTTCTGACCATCTCTCTATGTCGCCATAGAGATCGGACTATATCTTTATCTCAAGAATTTAGATAAGTTATAAAAACACGAGGGATTTTCGTATGATGAAATCATAAGATTTAGAACCTGCTGTTTTTCATAGCCTTTCCAAAATTTGGAATTCCCTGTTACCTTAACCCCTTTTACAAATCCTATTTTCTTAGCAAACTGGCGAATATCTCTCTCTTTCTCAATTTTAATCTTTCCATCTCCTAAGACATTTCTCGCCTGAATTCCTAAAGATTTAAGAAGAACCAGATAATCTTCTCTTAGACCTGGATGAGAACAACTGAGAAATATTGTTCTTATCAACCATTTTATATCCCCTCGCCGGCCTTCTCTTTTGGCTGGATAAAAACATAAACCTCCATCACAGCTAAAAGCCACTTTAAGAAATTCAACGGCTACATTATCTCTTATTAACTGATTGAGAGGAAGTTTCGCTTTGGGCCATTCGCCATTCTTATATCTAAGAGTCCGGAAGTTACCAAATCTCTTGGTCAAGTAATCTCCTATCGCTTTTGAATTGACAATTGCTATCCAAAAGCCGTCTTTTTTCATCCTAATCTTGACTCTTTCTTCATTAAGTTGAAATAGTTCTCGCATACACTCCGTGAATAAATCAATAAGAACCTGCGAAGTATTCCCGAACAATATTCTCCAACTATTTTTATATTTCGGAGAAACAGTTGCATCAGTGAATAATATCGCCAAAAGAGAAGCCATCTTTTTATCTATACTTCTTGAGATATCCGGCGTATAGTCTCTGAGGATCCCCCACTTGTGATTAATTAAATTTGGTTTCACAAGTGTGGTTTCCTGCTGGTTGCCTGCACTAGGAGCATTGTCACTCATGTTATTTCATTTTAACATAAAGTAGCCCTAGATACACCAGGTTTTCCAGCATACAGCCGGATTTTTTCTCAGTACCACCTAGAATCAAGAATTCCAAAGGTGGTACTGGGGATCCGATTTCTTTGAATCCCGTTCTATCCCCACGCTTTCGTCCCTCAGCGTCAGGGTCGCCCCAGCTGACTGCCTTCGCTTTCGGTGTTCCGGCCGATATCAACGGATTTCACCCCTACACCGGCCGTTCCGTCAGCCTCTAACGCCCTCTATCCCGGAAGTATCCTTGGCGTTCCCAAGGTTGAGCCTCGGGCATTTAACCAAGGACTTTCCGGGCCGCCTACGGACCCTTTACGCCCAGTAAATCCGGATAACGCTTGGGGGCCTCGTATTACCGCTGCTGCTGGCCTGTCTGACAATATAATATTTTAATTGTCATTTGGACTATATCATCCTCCATACCATATTAACTTATTGGAGGCTCGGCGTATTATAGTGGTTTAATCACTATCGTGACATACCCACTATCTCCCAAGCGCTCAAGTTCTCAGAGCGCTCGGTCAGTCTCTGAGGGGTCATCTATAATGGA
>JAGGSE010000113.1 GCA_021159225.1 bacterium | reverse complement strand
GTTCATAACAGGGAGCGTAAGAATATCGCCAAGGTCAACCCTCTGAGTGGAATCGAGGCTAACAGTTATGTCTATAAGGTCACCTTTGTAGTTAAACCTTCCGGCAAGACTTCCCACAGTATATATTTTTACCGCATTAGCAACATCCGACACGGTAAACCCGTAGTGTGCTGCCTTCTCACGATCAATTATTATGCGATACTCGGGGCGCCCTTTCTTTATCGAGATGTCAACAGTTATACCGTCGATTTTCTTCATCTCAGATGCAACTTCATCGGCGAGCTCTAAAAGTTTATCCATATCTGGACCGTAGATTTTAACCTCGATGTCACTAAGCTGTCCACCTATCATCTGGGCGCTCATCTCCGACTCCACAAACCGCGCACCTTTGAGCACAGGGAAGCTTTTTCTGATCTTATCCATTATTACTTCAGGGTCCTTCTGTCTTTGCTTGAGCTCCTTGAATCTCAGGTAAAGCCACCCTATATTCGGCCCCATTTCCCTACCCCCAGCCATATCCGACTCCGCCTCAGAAGCAAATCCAATAAAGTAACCGTATAAAAGCACATCGGGGTCCGTTTTAACAGGTTCAAGAATTTGTTCCGCGATATTTTTGGTCTCCTCTATAGGCGTTCCTGGCGGCATGTAAAACTGCGCCTGCCCAAATTCAGCCGAGAACTTAGGCACGAATTCGCCCCCAATAAACGGAATCAAAGATAGAGACAGCACAAAAATCGCCAAAGCCCCAAGGAATGTGGTCCACTTGTGTTTTACAGTCCAGCTTACCCACTTTCTATACCTATCCCTCACCTTGGTCATCCATTTTCCTGCAGCCATTATGTCACGCCGCTCACGCTTGAATATTTGTGCAGCTATAACAGGAACGAGAGTTAGCGCCACGAAAAGCGAAGCAAGAAGCGAGAAAATAATGGTTACCGCAAGCCCTTTCGCAAGTTTCCCCACTATGCTTCTTATGAAAAGAACGGGAAAGAAAACAGCAATCGTGGTAAGCGTTGAGGCAGTTATAGCCATACTAACCTGCGTTGCACCCTGAGATGCTGCCTTAAATCTACCTTTGCCTTCCTCGATAAGACGATAAATATTTTCGATAACCACGACAGCGTTATCCACAAGCATCCCTACTCCAAGAGCGAGCCCTCCGAGAGTCATCAAATTAAGCGTGTAGCCCGAAAAGTAGAGTGCAATGAATGTGGCGAGTATGGAAAGTGGTATTGCGAGCGATATAGCAAGAGTCGGACGCCAAGAGCGAAGGAATATAAGTATCAAAATTATCGCCAGTATCCCCCCAACAAGAGCATTTGATGTAGTCCTCGAGGTGATTCTTCTTATCATACGAGACATGTCGAACATCATCGCAATGTCCACATCCTCGGGAAGAATATTTTTGAGATTTTTTATCTCACGGTTGACCCGGTCCATCATCTTGACGGTGTTCGCTCCCGACTCCTTGGTTATCATTATCCATATCGCATCCTTATCGTTGACCTTATTTTCTACACGCTCGCTCTTGTAGTCTATCTCCACTTTTGCGACATCGCACAGCCTTATGGGTTTGTAATTTTTGCTAATGCCCACGACCACATTTTTTATCTGGTCGAGCGATGTGTATTCACCGTAGGTTCTTAGAAGGTATTCCTTATTTTGCTTCACCAAATACCCTGCAGGAAGATTCATATTATTGAATGCTACTGCCATTATAACCTGCTGAGGATTGATTCCGAGCGCTGTTATCTTGGCTTTATCAAGAATTATCTTGACCTCTTTCTCTTTTC
>JAGGSE010000138.1 GCA_021159225.1 bacterium | reverse complement strand
CTTTTTATCACTTTTAATCTTCCATCTTCCAATAAAGCTATCTTATTCACATATTTCATGATATATTCCCATTTATGCTCTATAACAATCACTGTGATATTGGCTTTCTCTCTTATCCTTTTTATGACATTAAATATCTCCAAGGTTACCTTGGGATCAAGATTGCTCGTCGGTTCATCGAATATTATAACATCTGGCTTCATTGCCAGGATTGATGCTATAGCTATCTTCTGTTTTTCTCCTCCCGACAGAGAAAAGGTATCCCTATCCCTCAGATTTTCTGCTCCCACAATGCTCAAAGCCCATTTTATCCTTTTTTCAATCTCTTTTTTATCAAGACACATATTTTCCAGGGCAAAGCTGAGTTCATCGGTGACATTTAACGTGCAGATCTGATTTTCAGGATCCTGCTGTACTATCCCTATATTCTTTGCCAGATCAAATAATTCATATTCATCTACATTCTTCCCTTTAAAATATATATTTCCCTTTTTTTCACCCTTACCTTTCAAGAAACCAGAAATAGCTAAGGCAAGTGTAGATTTTCCACTTCCACTTTTTCCAGCGATCAGTACAAAATCTCCCCGTTTTATTTCCAGATTTATCTCCTTCAATACCCACTTTTTATTATATCTAAAACTGAAGTTCTCTATCCTTATCATTCTATCCTGATCTCCACCACGTCTCTAACCCAGTAGCTTCCATCAAATCCTTTCGCTATCAATCTTCTCTCTTCTGTGAGAATAACATCTTCATTTAACTTTTTTATATCGAATTTAACAGAGTATCCATCATTGCCTACGACCTCTATTTTATTCCCTGTGGGTACAGCTTTTTCTATTATCCTCAGGAGAGGAATACCCTTATACTCCTTTTTCTCCTCATATTTATATTCTCCGATCATCTCTGCATTCACTGTTTTTTCAAAGCTTTTAAGGTCCTCATATACAAAATCATAAGGATTTTCACAGTTTCCTGTTATGGAGACCTTTTCTCCTACGGTATATATCTCGGCATAGTAGTATATTCCTCCAAATAAAAGTATAGTTGCAAATCCAATAGTCAAAGCTTTTTTCACTCCATATCTCTTTTCCTTTCCTTCTAAAATCTCAAGAACACTGAAAGAAAAGTATCCTGCAAAGACAACGCCTGAAAAAAATGCTATAAGAGATATAAAGAAAAATAAAGTTGTTGCATTATAAGGAGCGAAAAATAGCTGGAATACAAAGACATTTGCTGCTGTAGCTATCCCTCCTGCCATAATATATGAGATAAAGTTTCTTTTTCTCAGAAACAGGAATACAAGATCGACTAATGCCCCCTGAGCTCCCGATAGAACCAAAACAAAAATGCCTAATTTTCCTCCAGAAAATAACTCAACAAAGGCTTTCAAAACACCTATCATAACACCTGTGCCTCTTTTTTTTGTGAGTCCGTATCCCAAGGTGATCCAGAATATATGAAGCCCTGCCAGAAACTGACCAGCTCCAAAGGGTACGCCCAAGAATCTATTTACTAAATTCCCTAAATATCCTATATATGTGGAAGAAACTCCTCCTAATGCAGATATTATAGCTATAATAACTAAATCCCTTGTTTCAAAGTAGTACCTACCCATTCTCACACCTCACCACCGAGAAGCTTATATTATCTCCTACATTTACAACTATGTAATGATAGAATCCATTATTAACAAGAGGTGCTCCAGCTCCCCCTGAGATTACAAATGTGGAATTTCCTATTTTTTCTTTATATTAAGAATGAATATGAGAACAGAGAACAAA
>JAGGSE010000117.1 GCA_021159225.1 bacterium | reverse complement strand
CGCAAACCTATTCTGGGGCTCGGCTGCGATATGCTCCACCTCGACAAGAATGCCTCAGCAAGGAAATTATCAAGATTTATTACCAAAGCGGTTAGCAACTACAATTGGTCTATAGAGATTTCAGGATGTTTTTGAAGACATCTGCCGGTGGAAGGGAGCCGTTGATCTTCTTTATTTTCAGGTTTTCTTTTTGGAAGTAATCAAGCAAGGGCAGGGTCCTTTCTTTATACTCTTTAATTCTTACCTTGATAACCTTGGGGTCGTCCAGTCCTTTTCTTTTGAGCAATTTTGAGCCGTCCAGAGGACATCTTTTTAGTTTTTTTGTTTCTTCTGAATAAAGAATAGGATGGCGCATCAGTTGGCAGATTCTTCTGTGAGAGTTTCTAAAAATTGTCTCTTCGGCGCTGATATGGAGAAGAATTATCTTTATATTTTTCCTTCCGTATAATTTTTTTAATAGAGGAATTACCTCTTTTCCCTCATAAAGAGTCCGCGGTGAGCCGGCAAAAACCAATCCCTTTTTTTCTTTTGACAATTCTTTTATCTTTTCTTTGACCCAAAAGGAAACAACCTCTGGAGTGCAGAGTTTTCCTGTTTTCCAGAGTTTTTTTTCTTTTGCAAGAGGAAATTTGTTTCCTTTGATGCTGATAAATTCCCCTTTTTTTGCCTTCATCACATTCGCCTCAATAATTTTGCTTGTTTCAATGTAATATAGATTTAATTTTTCCGAGAGAAGAATGGCTTGGGTACCCTTTCCGGAGCCCGGGGGTCCCAATAATATAATTACCTTAGAACTTTTCATACTCGTGCATTTCTAATTGGGCGTTGATCTGCCGCCAGGTTTCTAAAACCACGGCTACCACAATTAACAAAGAGGTTCCTCCAATAAGAAAGTTAAAGTTATGAACCCCGGTTAAGGCGCCAGCAATTTGGGGCATAATAGCAATAGTTCCCAAAAACAATCCTCCAAGGAACAAGACCCGATTAAGGATATAGTTAAGAAAATTGGATGTGCTTCTGCCCGGTCTAATGCCAGGAATAAAGCCACCCATCTTTTGGAGATTGGTGGATATGGCTTTGGGGTCAAATGTTACCGCTGTATAAAAATAGGTGAAAAGAAAAACCAAGGCAAAATAGGAAACTCCATAGACCCAAGGATTTTGAAAAAAATCTTTTACTTGAATGGCTATACTTCCTATAATTCCAGATTTTCCTGCCAGAAAACTGGCTATCATTGAAGGAAAAAGCAGGATTGAGAGGGCAAAAATTATAGGCATTACCCCGGCTGGATTAATGCTGAGAGGGAGATAGGTGGAGGTCCCACCATACATTTTCTGACCCCTTATCCTCCGAGCATAAGAGATAGGAATATTCCTGCGCGCTTCGTTCACCAGGGTTACCCCAGCAATGACAGCAATTGCCATGACAAAAAATAGAATATAGGAAGGAATCTGAGAGGGGTCATAATTGAGTATAAACTTTCCTACATTATTAGGAAAAGCAGATATAATTCCGGCAAAAATCAAAAGAGAGACGCCGTTGCCGATTCCTTTTTCTGTAATTAACTCTCCCAACCACATTAAAGCCATAGCCCCTGCTGTGATAGTGGCAATGGAGGCAAAAAGGACAGGCCCAGACATTGGTTCAAGCACTCCCTCATGCTGAAACAGGGTTAACATTCCATAGCCCTGAATGGCAGCCAAAGGGGCAGTAGCAATTCGGCAGTACTGGTTAAATTTTTGCCGGCCTGCCTCTCCTTCTTCTTTATACAATTTCTCTAAAGCCGGGAAAATCATTGTTAGCAACTGAAAG
>JAGGSE010000105.1 GCA_021159225.1 bacterium | reverse complement strand
GGTAGTTCATCCGAGACTGTCGTGAATAACTACGTCATGGCTGTGGGGTTGATGTAGTGGTGGTGGTCATGCCGAAGTATAAGGTTGTTGATATCCGTCTTGATGGAGACCAGGTCGGGATTGTGCTCGAGGGTAAGTGGAAGTATAAGGATAAAGAAATGGACGACGGGTTTGCAATATGGGTCTCCATAGATGACTTCAAGAAGTTCTTTGACGAGGAGGGTAACCTTGACAGGGATGCTCTCCTTGAGTTTTTAAAGGAGAGGGTGAAGGAGAGGTTTGCGTTTTTGAAGCAGGTGCATAAGGAGCGTGAGTCTAGGGAGAGTGCCCATAAGGTGCTGATTGAGAAGATAAGGGAGAAGTTGAAGGACACTGAGGTCTCCAGCTCTTAGCTTCTTCTTTTTCTTATTGTTTTACAAAAAGTTTATATAATCGTAATACCTTTCTTATTATGTAGAGGTGGTGGTAGTATGCATGCTGTTACTGGGGCATATATTTGTTCTGAGCTGATGAAAAGGCGTGTTATAGCGGCAATGAGGGAGCTGGAGCGTTCAGTTAGTAGACTTTCAAGGCTCTTCCTCTTCGAGTACGAGGACAGGGAGCTTGGCTCGTATGAGGAAGTGATCCTCAGTCTTGGAGACATTGGTAGGGCGTATGATGTGCTTTTTGAGGTCTTGGACGGGATACGCAACTTTGAGGAGGAGCTCTCTGCTAAGCTTGTCCAGCTGATGAAGGACATAAAGAAGTGGTTCAGCTCCCGCGGTGTCAAGGTCAAGGAGATAGGTATTGTGAGGGATGTCACTAGACTTTCGGCGATTGAGGGTCTTATTACTGTGGTCGTCGATGTTGACAGCTCTGCGAAGATGCGTGAGTTGGCGGAGGAGCTGAGGAAGACATTTGGACTTACTGTCTCTGACGTGCGTGTCACTAGCATTGCTGATAAGGACTTAATTACGCTTGAGGAGTTGGAGCGTGAGGTGGGTGTGCAGTATGAGGAGGATGAGGGAGAAGTTTGAGAGGAAGGTGAGTAAGAAGTTAATGAAGTGCATGCGACTCCTCATGTGGGCAAACTGTGTGCTCAATAAAGCGTATAATGATGTGAGTGTGTTCGGCGTTGAGTACGAGGATGTTCTCAGTGATCTGTATGAGACGCGCGTTAAGCTTTTCACCACTATTAACCACCTTGAGAAGGTAGTTGAGAAGTTGAGGGATAATAAGAGAGACTGTTCGTAAGGGCTCTGTCTCGATGATGATGCTTGCAAGGTCTGATACATGATGAGCAGGCTGACTCTGAGGTGGTGTTGATGTTGGAGGTAAAGCCAGTCAGGCTTAAGGATGTTAGGATAATTGCGAAAGGAAACACTAAAACTACGTCTGTGAGGGTAGCGGACAGCCGTGCGGTGATGTGTCTATATGAACCAGGGAAGCTTGAGATAGGTGGTGAGCGTATAAGAACCATAGAGGAGATACCTGATGTGATCTTCGAGTGTACGGTGAAAGTGTATGATGGTGCGTGCATAATCGTTAACGCTTTCCATGTGCTGCTCTACGCCTTCAGCGACGGTGAGCGTGGTCATATAGTGTCCATACCGAAGGAGTGGCTGAGGATGGTAGGCTTCTGGAACTTGGCTGAGATGGGGGACTAAAGGTGATGGAAGATGACAATGCGTAGGATGTATTGTCCAGTATGTAAGGAATTCGTATATCCGATAAGGCATGTGTATCCAGATAGGGTTGAGTATGTCTGTCCAAAGTGTGGCAGAGTTCTTGAAGTTGTGCACAGACATGGAAAATGGTACACTGCAAGTGGGTCAGAGTATGCGTGGGATAAGTGAAGGTG
>JAGGSE010000096.1 GCA_021159225.1 bacterium | reverse complement strand
TGAAATTGCCAATTACTTTAGAAAAAACAAAAAATATTCAATTTCTTTAGATAAACTTAAAGAAAATGGATTTGAACCTATTGCTTTACATAATCCGGAGGCAGAATTTTTGAAAGCCCAAGAAGAGTTAAAAAAGCACCAAGATTTTTTAAAAATTCAAGACAAAATTTCTCAACTCCCAATTAAATACCAAGAAGTAATTACTTTAAGATTTTTTGAGAAAAAGAAAATCAAAGAAATTTCTGAAATTTTAGGTAAACGGGAGGGTACTGTGAAATCATTATTACATCGCGGTTTGAAAGAGTTAAAAGGATTATTAGAGAAGGAACAATAAAATTTTACCCCGCATCGAAACTTTAGTTTCTGGTGGGGGGCTCTACTTCATCGGGGATTAGAAAAATTAAGAGAATTAGTAGAGTAACCCCCGAAGCAATCCTTTTCAGATGCTACGGGGCAGGTGCAACCTTTTTCGGCCTTTTGCGTTATGATTGTAGAGAGTGAAAGGCTCTCGTAAACCCCAGCACCAGAGCAAAGCTCGGTGCGGGGTAAAGGTCGAAAAAGGTGAAAAATATTAAGTATCCAGAGTTATGGAGTTCAAAGATTTAGAAAAAAAATTAGAAAGTATAAAAGTACCAGAAATTGAAATTCAAAGCCACAAAGAAAGGTTAAAAATGGCTTTGCTTAATTCTGGATACTTTAAGGAAGAGAAAATTATGAATCCTATTATGTTTTGGACAAAAAGATTAGTTCCTGCTGGTATTGCTTTGGCTTTAATTTTGGCAATAGGATTTAGCGTAATCCAGCCAAAATTACAGATAGCCAGAGCAATGGAAATTGCTAAAAAAGACCCTCAGATTCAGCAATTAATGAAAGATTACGGATTGGAGATTAAACAGGTAAAAGTGCAAGATGGAAAGGCGTATGTTTTGCTTGCTTTACCTGAGGAAAAACTGCCCTCTGAATTAGAAAAAAGAGCTCTTGGAGGCGAAGAAACTGGCATGCGCGGACCCGGACAAATGTTTATGGCTTATCAAAATCCTGAAACAGGCGAAATAATAGAGTTTTCTGGTTCAGTGGCTGAAATAGACCTCAAAGCGGCTAAAGTTGCAAATTTAAAACAAGTTGGAATTGTTGAGCCTGTTGGAGAAAAAGGTCCGGCAATAGGTAAATATACAGGTGAACTTAAAAAGATTAAGGCAATAAATGTCGCTCCTTTAACCGAAGAAGAAAAAGCCAGAGCAATTGAAATTGCCAAAAGCGAGCCAAAAATTCAAGAAATGATTCCTGATTTAGAACAAAGAGAAGTAATTGTTAAACCTTTGCCTCCTCTTAAACTTCGTTTAGATGAGGATCCTGATAACGGAATAAGAGTTAGTCCGGCTAATCCGAATGAAGAAAAAAGAGTTAATGTAATTTTCAAATCTGAGAGAAGGCAAGACATAATCACAGTTAATCTGACTACTGGTAAAGTAGAAGGAGCAGTTTCATTTTCAACTGGCAAAACCGAGAAACCTCAATCCGAATATCCTGTGCCAATTAAACCTAATTCTGATGAAGGAGTAGTAATAATGGAGCAAGAAAATGAAGGTCTTACCGCTAACCAAAAAGAGGTATTTGCCCAGATGCTTAAAGATATCGCCCAAAAAGATGAGAGAATTAAAGATTTATTAAAAGATAATGATTATGAGATTTTGGAGGTTATCAGGTCAAAGCCAATAGTTGAAAAGACCGAAACCAGCGAGACAATAAGAGTAGAAACCGCTACTGTGGTTTTAGAAAAAGAAAGCACCGGAAAGAAATACTGGATTACTATTGATTTGGGAACCAATACTGTAAAATCAATAAAGGG
>JAGGSE010000033.1 GCA_021159225.1 bacterium | reverse complement strand
CCGCAGTCATTGTCAGTCCTGCCAGACCTAACAGATTTATTGCCATATATATTATAAGAGCTGTTTTTTTTATAAAATTATCGATGATATGTTATATTTCTTTTGAATATCTGTTCTATAAAAACAGTGGCATACTCTCCCTTTGGAAGGAAAAATTTGCAGATAAGATTTCTGTCTTTCAGTTTCCATTCAAGATTCTCACATTTTCCTATTATCTCTCTGTATGTACCCCTTGAACTCAAAAATGGTATTGATTTTATCTTAAAATCTCCAGGATCTATCTCCTCTCTTTCCAGTATCGAATCAAGATCCTCTTTTGTATTTCCATAAACTCTTGTTTTATAACCAACTATGGGAAGAACTGGTGAATATCTTTTTTTCTTAGCTTCTGTGATATTTGAGGAGTTCACCTTAACATATGCTTTTTTTCCAAATATTTCTGTAGAGATTATATCTCCCTCCTCTATTTCCCCAAGCTCCAGTCTCTCAAGTCTTTTTTTCAGAAGCTCATTGAAGATAAAACTCTGATAGGAATGAATATAGAGTGTTAGGATGTCGGAGGGAAGAGATCTCAGAGCTTTCAGATAATCTTTTTTTCGTATTAAAGATCTCAAAACTTTTTTTTCATATGTATCTGGATACCTCTCAAAAATTTTCTCAAACTCCTCATTCTCTATCTCCTCTTCCATGCCTTCCTTTTTTAAGATCTCCTTCACAGCATCTTCATACTTCTCTTTTATAATGTTACGTCCTATTCTCTCATTGCCTCCAAACCTCTGTTCTCCAAAAAAATTTGGGAACTCCTTTTTTATCTCCTTTATTTCACCAACTTCTCTGACAACTATCCTGAACTTATTTCCTAAGTGATCTCCTATCCTTATTCTATCCCCTCTCTCTATATCCATGATCTTTATATTCTTCAACTCTATCTCCAGCTCCTCCTTTTTAACTCCCTTAACAGATACCTTCTGTCTTGTAACAGCATTTTTATCCTTCAGTCCTGCATAGCCGAAGTTTTTAATGGGAACTCCCAGAACTCCTGCAATTTTCTTTATAGCATCTATTGTATTCTCGTTTCTTTTCTCCAGAGTAAAAACCAAGCAATCATTTTTCTTATGTTTTATCTCTATAACTTCCTCAACAAAAAAGTCTTCTGGAAAGAGTTTTATTGCTGGCATATCAGATTAATCTTCCTTTTTATAGATGACAAACTTCTCTCCATCGAAGGCAACATCCAGTTTCTCTCTTTTGAAAAGCATCGGATATATAAATCTAAGATTATCCTCATATATCTCATATCTTTTCCCATTCTTGGAGAGAATCACATACTCCTGATACTCATCATTATATCTTATGCTCAGAATATCGTCTGCATTTAGATTCTGAATTCCCTCACAGTATCTCTCCATTTTTTTAAGATAAATCGTCCTGTTTTTTATATCAAGAAAAATAAGCCTGCAGAACATGACCTGTGTGTAATAATTCTGTAACTCCTCTATATGAGAAAATTTTTCATAATTTCTTCTCAGTATGGTCTTCTGTTCTTCCTGTTCTCGATAAAACTCCTTAGTTTCCTTTATTTCCTCAATAATCTCCTTTTTTCTCTCCTGAAGTTTCTGGAGTATCTCCACTATACTGCCAACAACAACATCTTTCATCTTCTAAAGTTACTCAGGGAGATATTTAAAAGTTTGGGAGGGATTGATTCACTATGGGATGATGCTCCGTGGGGATGGAAAGTTCAGCTTTGTCGAATTTGAGAGGGTGTAGTGAAGTTTGCCGAAGGTAAATTTTGGCGTACCCGAAGGGCAAAATTTCTCTGAAAGAAATTTTGAGTTTTCAAGGGTTCGCAAAATTTTATA
>JAGGSE010000028.1 GCA_021159225.1 bacterium | reverse complement strand
TAGGATTCTTATTAAAGAGTAAGGAGGTGAAAGGGGGCGAAATCCTCACACCGAGCAGGTGTGTCTCCTTCGCCCGTGTACTATGACACAAAAAGGCTATCGGTCGCAGCACGAAGCCGCACAGGAATATGAGCGGCGTGGCTGGTTGGTCTTCGTACCACAGAAAACTTCACACTTTGGCACGCAAGATATCTTCGGTCTCTTCGATCTGGTCGCCATCTCGCCTGACGGCTCCGAACTCCACTTCGTCCAGGTCAAAACGAAAAGCACACGGGGATTTTTGAAAAAACTGAAAGAGTGGCGTGAAAGGCATAAAGTGAAAAAGGTGAACTGGCTTCTGATGGTACGTGTGGATGCTCGCAAATACAAAGCTAAATGGAAAAGATATTGATAGAAAGTTTTTTATTTTAATTTTATATAGTGGTAATTAGTGGAAAAATGGCGGAAGAGAAGAAGGCGGTAATTGAAGGAATAGCAATAGATTCTGAGACGGGCGAGCCGATTTTTGCGGCGCCGATAAAGATAATGGATGAGGCGGGCAATAATGTGGTAGCGGAGACGAGCACGGACATGAACGGTGAGTTTAGGGTTGTTGTGCCTGCCGGTAGACGCTACCAGTTACTGATGTTTGGACAGATTTACCAGCCCGTGCAGGCGAAGATACTTGATGATGAAGGCAGATTCACGCCGGTGACGGAGGAGGGTAGGAGGATAAGGATAGAGAGCGTGAAAGTAAAACTTGCAGAAGTTGGAATTGAAGCGTAGAAACAAAAATGCGTGCATTGGTGATAACGCCATACGAAGGCAGCAAAGTATTGGAAGCGGCGTCCATACTCGCCCATGTCTGTATAGAAGCATTAGAGGCGGAAGCTTTTGAGGTAGATTCTTTAGAGGGTGGGGATGCGAGGCGGAAAAACCTTCCGAAGGACAAGAAGTATGAGCTGATACTGTTTAGTGGACACGGCAAAGAGCGGGCATTAATAGGCAGCGACGGTAGGGCGATATTCGATGATGATAACATAGATTATGTTAGCGGTTCGATATTCATAGCGATAGCGTGTGAGAGTGGTAACTGGTTAGCATTAACTGCGGCATCGCGTGGTGCAAAGGCGTATTTCGGGTTCCGCAATCTCGTATTCCTTCCACAGTCATCAGAAAAACATGCATATCTATCCGATTTTGTCAGGACACTATCAGTGCCTTTACTTTCGCTATTAGAGGGCTATACAATCCACCAGGCATGGGAAGCGTTCCAAGCACTGTGCCGCGACTATGCGACGGAATATGAAAATAGAAGATACGATAACTTCGCTGAGGTTATGGCTGCATGGATGCGCTATAATGCGAACTCATCCACCTATCAAGGAGCGCCGAACGCTACTCTTGGTGAGGAAGCTTTCGTGATTAAGTATCAGTCTTAGTCCACGGATAAATGGTAGAAAATCTCATTTCGCGCATCTTACGCGAGATGCGTGAGGTAGCGGGAGAGCACAAAGGAGAATCTGCGAGAACTGGCACAACACGAACTATCACAGTGACTGCTGAAGGCACAACACTTAGATATTACGACAGTGCAACCCGCGGCGAGGAGATTATCACAGACCACATCACAAAAAGCGATAGCAACTACACGGCAGAGTTCGAGTGGTTATTGCAAGATAAGTTGCATGCTCCTTTTGATCTGTTTGCATTTGAAAAATACCCGACGAAACTTGTGTATAGAGGTGATCTAAACGGTGTACCGACAACAATCATATTGAAATTCCCGGCGGGCATCACTCACTGCCATTATCATGTCACATGGTCGGGTGAATGCCAAGATAACGAGTGTGTTGTATATGTTCCAACACCTGAAGATGAAATAAGAA
>JAGGSE010000175.1 GCA_021159225.1 bacterium | reverse complement strand
GATCTTTTTTGTATTTCAGTGTTTTCATTTCTTTTATTTCATTTTCCAGTATTTCTTTTTTTCCTGTTAGTGACTTTAACTCCATCTCCTCTGCTTTTTTCTTTTCTTTTGCAGATTTTTCAAATTTTTCATAGATCTTTAAATTGAAAAGTCTGTTAATAATTCCTCTTCTTTCAGATGGTCTTTTAGAACTCAAAAGATCTATTTCCTTCTGTCTTATAAACGAAGATGCCACAAAAGCTTTTGAATCCAAACCAAGGATTTTCTCTATCATCTTCCCAACTTCTCTTGTTTTTGTAGCCTGAATCCTATTATTCATCCATAGTTTTGCATTCACCCCTCTTCTATCGAGATACCTTGATACTCTATATTTATTCTTCCCTAAGGAAAAAAATAACTCAACACCCATCTGTTCTTCTCCATCTCTTATCAAATCCTCCTGATTCAATCCCGCTAACTCTGTTGCCTGAGTTTTCCCATAGAGAGCCCATGTTATCCCATCAAAGATCGTGGATTTGCCTGCGCCGTTGTTCCCGAATATCCCCATTATTCCCCTTTTAAAAACTATATCTGATTTTCGGTATTTTTTAAAGTTGTAGAGAGATATTTTTTCAATTATCAAGTTCCCAGCACCTCGTCTATTATCTCAGCTCCGGCATCATATGCAAATTCCTGATTGGATATTTCAAGATAATTTTTAAGCTCTTTTTTCGGAGAAAAAAGAAATTTTTCTTCTCTGAAATCAGGGACTTTTTCAGTTACCATGACATCCTTTAAAACAAAATACAGAGCAGAGTTTCCTTTTTCTCTTATCCTCTGATAATTTATATTTTTTTTATCAGCAGCATGTATCTTTCCCTCCAAGGATACCCTCACTATCTTATCCTCTATCCCCTCAAGTCTTTCCAGAACCTCTTTTGTGATATCAAATCCTGTTTTATTTTCGCATGATACGGTGAACTCCACCATCTCCCTTGTCTCAGTTTTTATCAGCTCTATATCTCCATCGACAACAACAAATCCCTTATCATCATTTATCTCAGAAAAATCATATTTTTCTAAGCTTCCTGGATAAACAAGCTTTTCTCTGAGTATCTGAAACTTATGCACATGCCCGAGAGCAATATAATCATAATCAGGTATCTTTGAAAAAAGGATGGAACTCTCATCAAATGACATGTATCTCTCACTCGAAAGCTTTGCCCCCTCCACGGTGGTATGGAGCATCAAAATATTTTTACTCCCTCTTTCTGGATTCCTTATATATTTCTCCGGGTTTTCTGTATAGGGAACACCATATATTCTGTAATCCCCTATTCTCTTTTCAAAAGGTTTTAATCCTATGAAGATATGGGGAATATGTCTGTAAAGTGTAAGAGGATTTGCAACTCCTCTTGTTCTCGGTGTCTCATGGTTCCCAGGAATTATGAATGTATCTACTCTGGCTTCTGATACTCTGAAGAGTTCCTCCTGTACAAATTTTCGGATGAAGTTTGTGGGATTCACTTTATCAAACAGATCTCCTGATATTAAAAATAATTCTGGCTTATTTTCCACAACAAAATCCACAACGTTTCTGAAAGCATGACAGAAATCCATAAGGCGAATATTCAGTCCTGTTTCAGGATCTATCCTGTAGTATCTCGTGAGTCCAAGGTGAGAGTCAGCAGTATGAACGATCATATCTCTCCTAAGGAAGCTATATTTAAAGATGTTTCGAAGTTATGTGAATAAGAAACAATGCTGAGAATTACTTATATCTTTTTATTTCTCTTGAACGGGATACTTCGGTTTCTTTGAATTTAAAAACAGGAGTTGTTATCAATGATCCAAAACCTTTCTATTTCTAAAAAATGAAAAAAAGAGATCAAT
>JAGGSE010000184.1 GCA_021159225.1 bacterium | reverse complement strand
AGGACCAAGATAACAAGGGGATATGGAATTTGAGATAAAAGAAATAAGGGATAGGTCTGTTTGGGAGAGATTTCTCTTGACCTGTCAGGAGAAGACATTTTTGCAATCCTGGAACTGGGGAGATTTTCAGGAGAATTTGGGGTTTAGGATATGGCGGCTGGGGATTTATCAAAAAGGGTCAGGCATAGCAGGACTGTCACTGGTAGTTAAGATTGTGGCTAAAAGAGGGAGTTTTTTATTTGTGCCCCATGGCCCAAATATAAAACCAGAAATCAAAAATCAGAGATTGGAGATATTAGGTGTTTTATTAGAAAAATTAAGGAAAATTGCCAAGGAGGAAAAAATTGATTTCATTCGGATAGCGCCAATTTGGGAAAGAGACCAGAAGAGCAAAGAGATTTTTAAGAAACTGGGATTTCGGGATGCACCGGTTCATATTCATCCAGAGGTAACCTGGATATTGGATATCTCCTTGCCAGAGGAGGAAATTTTAAGGAGAATGAGAAAGAATACCCGAAACCTAATCCGTCGGGCAAAAAAGGAAGGGGTGGAGGTTTTTCAGGAAAATTCCCAAGAAGGAGTGAAAAAATTTAATGAGATTTATTCAGTTACAGTCCGACGTCATCATTTTGCTCCTTTTTCTCTTGAATATCTAAAAGGCGAGTTTTCTGCCTTTTCAAAAGAAGATCAGATTGTTGTTTTTTTTGCCAAACATCAGGGCAAACTTCTGGCTTCGGCTATGGTAATTTATTGGCAGAAAATCGGTTTTTATCATCAAGGCGCTTCAATTGCCTCAAGGGTTCCTGCTCCTTATCTTCTTCAATGGGAGGCAATCAAGGAGGCAAAAAGAAGAGGGTGCCAACTTTATAATTTTTGGGGAATAGTGCCTGAGGTCAAAACCACTGAGGACTTGAAAGATCCTAAAATTAGAAGACATCCCTGGTGGGGATTGAGTTTGTTTAAGATGGGTTTTGGCGGATATAGAAAGGAGTATTTGAGAACCCAGGACCTGCCCCTGTCTTTTAGATACTGGTTGAATTACCTTGTTGAAAAAGCGAGAAAACTTAGAAGAGGATATTAAAAATGGTTGCCGGAAAGGCAGTTTAGATACAATGGCAAAAGCAGGTTGGAAAATTAAAAGGCGGGCGCGAAGATATCGGATGAAAAGAAAACCCCTTTTCAAAAGGCCGGGTTTTTGGCTCTTTCTTCTGATTTCAGCAGCGACCTTGGGACTTTTCTATTTTGTCTTTTTTTCTTCTTTTTTTCAGATTCGGGCAATTGGAATTTCAGGTGTTAAAAAGACAGACCCTAAAAAAATAGAGAACCTACTAGAGGCCAGTTTGGAGAGAAAAAACATTTTTTTGGTTAATTTGAAAAAGATTAAAAAAGGGATTTTGCAGGAATTTCCCCGGGTGGACCAGATAAAAATAAAAAGGCGCCTTCCGGATAAAATATCAGTTGAGATTGAGGAAAGAATGCCGGTTGCTGTTTTTTGCTCTTCCGAGCAGGAGAACGACTGTGTTCTTATTGACCGGCAGGGGATTGCCTTTGATAAGCCAGAAGAAAATTTTCTCTTAATAAAGATTATCGGCAAAAGAGAAAATTTATCTTTTGGAAAAAGGGCTGTTGAAAAGACCTATATGGATAAAATTCTGGAAATTCAAAAAGAGATGGAACAAAAACAGGGGATAAAAATCAGCAGTTTTGATTTATCGGCAAAAGAACTTGTTGTTCAGACATTGGAGGGCTGGCAGGTTTTTTTTGACCCTGCCGGAGACATTTCAGAACAAATTTTCAATCTGAGCGTTCTTCTTAAAACCAAACTTCCTCCTGAAAATCGCCATAGCCTTAGGTATATTGACCTGCGCTTTGGAAACAGGGTCTTTTTTAAGGAATAGA
>JAGGSE010000152.1 GCA_021159225.1 bacterium | reverse complement strand
TAGCGGATTACATGAGAAGACACGGTCCCTTTGAGCCTCACAGATTACCATTAGAAGAAATGGAGTATACCACATTGCCAAAAGTTCTGGAAAAGCTTAAGGATAGGTTTGAGGTGGTAAAATGATAGTTGTAAATTTTAAAGCCTACTCCGAGAGTGCAGGGGAAAGAGGAGTGAAAATTGCAAAAATATGTGAGAAAGTAGCTTTGGAAAGCAAAAAGGAGATCATAGTATGCCCTCAGACCCCTGATCTCTCTCTTATCTCAAAAGAGGTCTCAATTCCTGTTTTTTCACAACATATAGACCCGGTAGAACCAGGAAGCAGGACAGGACATATCACTCTGGAATCTGTTAAAAGATATGTTTCGGGAACACTGATAAATCACTCAGAGAAGAGAATGAAGATAGCTGATATAGATTATATTGTAAAAAAATGCAGAAAAAATGGGATAAAATCGATTGTATGTACAAACAATGTATCTGTTTCCATGGCGTGTTCAGTTCTGGATCCGGATTATATAGCAATAGAACCACCAGAGCTGATAGGAGGAGATATCTCCGTGACCTCTGCCTCTCCAGAGATCGTGGAAAACGCAGTGAAGAATATAAAGAAAATTAATCCTTCTGTAAAGGTTCTATGTGGAGCAGGCATAAAAACTGGAGAAGACGTAAAAAAGGCTATTGAACTTGGGGCCGAAGGTGTACTTCTTGCCTCAGGTGTTGTAAAAGCCAAAGATCCTGAAAAAGTCTTAATGGATCTAACACACTATTGAGAAAAACTTTTAAATTTTCTTCTTTATAATAATATTATGTTTGAAATTAAAAAAAGGGATGGAAGTACCGAAGAGTTTATTCCAGAAAAAATAGTGGTAAGCTGTGTAAAGTGTGGAGCTGATTTAGAGACTGCGAGGGAGATATCCAATGAAATAAAAAGAAATCTGAAGGAAAAAACAGATACAGAAGAACTTAGAGAAAGAGTTCTTGGGCTGCTGGAGAAAAAAAATCCTCAATGGAAAGAAAACTGGCTGATATATGACAGGGCTGTGAAAAGAAGATTATAAACTGTATATAACTATTCCTGCAAAAGCTCCAATCAGGGTAGAGGTAAAGTTAGTCCAGTTATTGCCCCACCATTCCATCTTTGTTTCCAGTGTAGCTCCTATAATACTGTCTATATTTGCGCCTATGAATCCTGCAGATGCTGCTATTATAATGATATCATAGCCATAGCCCATTATGAATGCCACAATACCGATAAAAAGAGCCATAAGAAATTCAGCGGCTTCTCCAAGCAGAGATACTGCTCCCTCTGTTCCCGTTGGAACTTCTTTTAAGTTTGTTATCAATCTTGGATTTTTCTTTGACAGCCTCCCTATCTCACCACCCGCTGTATCTGCAGTAGCCGTGGCTACAGAAGCCACATACCCAATAAAAAACACCTTACCTCCCACTATACCTTCAAGAACAGCAAGAGATAAAGCTACCAATCCGTTCCCGAAAACATTCAGATATCCTCTTGCTCCCTTTTTTTCCTGAGCCACGCCCTTCTTTTTCTTTTTATCATATTTATACTTAGTTGCTGCTCCGGAAAGAAAAAAGAACATGAAGATCAGAATAAACCATTTCAAATCTGTGAATAAAATTACTCCCATCCCAACTACATAACCACTTAAAAGCCCGGAAAAATCAACTACATTCATTTTGTAAGATGGTATTCCTATTATTGAGCAAATTACAAATGCCGTAAGGATATGAACTGGATCCATCATAATCTGAATGATAGTATCCTATAAAAATTTTTCTATCGCTGTTACAGAGTTCGTCTATCGTCTATATTCTCATCATTGTTCTATCCCATGACATCTGTCCTATTCAGGTCTTTGAAATATATTTCAGCAGG
>JAGGSE010000205.1 GCA_021159225.1 bacterium | reverse complement strand
TTAAAGGAGTATATAAAATATCTGCAGGAGAATAATATAGTTATAGCAGATAGATCCACCCTTCTGGATATATACTTACCAAAAATGAAGGAAAAAGAGTTTGAATTTGAAAAAAAAGAAACAATTCTTGATAAAATAACAGAAAAGAAAATAGAACAGAGTGTAAAGACAAGAGATATACCGGCAAAGGATATAGACCCGGATATAAAGATTATAAAAACTATGGAGACAGACAGTGAGGGAAGCTTTGAAGATTTTTTAAAGAACTTCAGAGATAGATATGAAAAAATTTCCAAGATTTTTAGAGAAAGAATAAATATGAGAGATTTTCAGAGTATAAATACCCTGAAGAAAGGAGAAAATGTTAAAGTTGTTGGGATGGTAAGGGAAAAATTAAATGCAAAGACAAAAAATGTTATACTCACGATAGAAGATCTCTCAGGATCTATCAAGGTTTTCATATCCAAGAACTCTAATATAAACACAGATCTGATATTTGAAGATGAGGTAATAGGTGTGGAGGGAAAATGTGGAGGAAATATAATATACGCTCAGAATATAGAGTTTCCAGATATACCCCTTGTGAGAGAGGTAAATAAAAGTGAGGTGGATATATATGCTGTTCTTTTATCCGATCTACATGTGGGGAGCAAAAATTTTCTCGAAAAAGAATTTTTGAGACTTTTAAAATGGCTCAATCTAAAAATAGGAGACGAAAAACAGAAGAGAACAGCATCAAAGGTAAAATACATTCTTATCGGAGGAGATGTGGTAGATGGGATTGGAGTATACCCGAATCAGAAAAACGACCTCGAGATACTGAGTATATATGAGCAGTATGAAAAATTATATGAGTTGCTTTCTCTTGTGCCCGATTACATTCAGATCATAATCTCTCCTGGGAATCATGATGTTATCAGTCCAGGCATCCCGCAGATTCCCATCCCGAAGGAGTTTGCTCCGGAGATTTATGGGATGGATAATGTTACCATGACAGGAAATCCTGCTTTTCTTTCCATACATGGTGTCAGGACCCTTGTTTATCATGGGGATACGATATTTGATATTATAGAGAGGATCAGAGTTCCACAGAATGATGTGATCTCCCCCATGGTCCAGATGCTTAGAAAAAGACATTTGGCACCTATGTATGGGAGAAAGACAGGTATTATCCCGGCAAGAGAGGATTATCTTGTTATAGAGGATGTACCAGATCTTTTTCATACAGGACATGTTCATGTTAATGGTCATACAGTTTACAGGGGTACAACTCTTATAAACTCAGGGACATGGCAGGCGCAGACAGAGTATCAGGTCTTAAGAAATATGATACCAACTCCATGCAGGGTACCCATCTTTAACCTGAAAACACATAAAACAATGATAACAAATTTCAGATAAATTTTTAAGGATTTATCAGATAGAGTTATCATGTTTGATTTTCCCGTTGGTGAGAAGAAAGAGAGCTTTGATAGCAATGAGTTTGATATAGAAACTTATATTTACTTTCTTATGGAAGATAGATTTACCGGAGTGGTAAGGGTGGAGGGAGAGGAAACGGGCAGGATACTGATCATTGATGGCATTCCATACTGTGCTATTATAGATGACAGGGCTGGAAATGAGGCCATAGATGAGATCATGAAGATTAAAGGGAGGGTGAACGTCTATTTTCTGGAGAAGGAAAGAGCTTCATACACGTTTCACTGGTACAGCATAGTGAGAAGATACCCTGTAGTTTCATGGAAACCTAAGAGGAAGGGAGAACTCAGAAGAGAGGATATAGAAAGAAATAAGCTAATGGAAGCCCTTGGGATCAAAAAACCTTCAAAAACTGAAATAAAAAAGATTTTAGAGACAGAGGGCATGAGTTTTTTAATGAAAAATTAAAGATTTTCTCTGAGTGATTTTAAATCCGCTTCAAGT
>JAGGSE010000061.1 GCA_021159225.1 bacterium | reverse complement strand
ACAAATTCGGTGAGGCATCTTGCCTCGGGGAGCACGAAGTCGCGGTAAGCAGTAAGTGGTTGGATAGTACAAAAAGGGTATGCTTAAAGTAAAAATTGAAAATTTAATCCGTAGGGCTGTAGAAGAACTTCAAAGCCAAAAAAAAGTCCCTAAGACCAACCTGCCGAAAATTAAAATTGAGCATCCTAGGGAAAAAACCCATGGCGATTATGCAACCAATATCGCCATGGTTATCTCAAAACAAACAAATAAATCCCCTTTGAAAATCGGAGAAACTCTCAAATCCCAAATTCTGAAACTAAAACCTGATTTATTTGAAAAGATAGAAGTAGTCCCTCCGGGATTTATCAATTTTTTTCTCTCAGAAAAGACGCTTATTAGAGAATTAAAAAGGGCTATAAAGAAAGAATATGGCTCAAGCAAAATGGGAAAGGGAAAAAAGGTAATTGTTGATTACTCAAGCCCGAATATTGCCAAACCCTTCGGCATTGGACATTTAAGGTCAACCATTATTGGACAGGCTCTGTATAATATCTATCGGTTTTTGGGATATAAAACAATCGGTGATAATCATTTAGGCGACTGGGGAAGCCAGTTTGGCAAACTAATTGCAGCGATTAAAAGATGGAAAAAAGGAAAGACAGACCTTTCAATTGAGCAGTTGGAAAAATTATATATAAAATTCCACAAAGAAGCAGAAAAAAATCCTCATTTGGTAGAGGAGGGTAGAATGTGGTTTAGGAAATTGGAAGAAGGAGACAGGGAGGCAAGGCGGATATGGCGGGCTTGTATTAAAATAAGTTTAAGAGAGTTCAAAAAAATCTATAAACTTTTGGGGGTTAACATTGACCAAACCCTGGGCGAAAGTTTCTATGAGGTATTTCTTCCACAGATAATTAAAGAGGTCAAAAGCAAGGGATTTGCCAAAAAGAGCCAAGGTGCATTGATTTTTGAATATCCAAAAAATCAACTTCCGCCGGCAATGCTTTTAAAATCAGATGGAGCAACCACCTACTTTACCCGAGACCTAGCCGCAATCAAATACCGGCTAAAAAGGTACAAGCCCTGCCTTATCATTTACGAGGTAGGAGTAGAGCAAAAACTTCATTTTAGGCAATTATTTAGGGCTGTAGAAATGTTGGGTTGGTTAAGATCCAAGAGGATAAAACTGATCCATGTCGCTCATGGCTTGTATCGAACAAAAACAGGAAAATTTTCAACCAGAAAAGGAGGAACAGTTCATCTGGAAGAGGTGTTAAATGAAGCGGTCTTAAGGGCAAAAAAGATTATTGAAAACTCAAAGGAAAACCTAAGGAAAAAAGAAAAAATAGCCAGAATAATAGGAATTGGAGCGGTAAAATATAATGACCTTTCAGAACGGCCCTCAAAGGATATTGTTTTTGATTGGGAGAAAATCCTAAATCTAAAGGGAAATTCTGGTCCCTATCTTCAGTACACCTGCGTGCGGTGTCAAAGCGTTTTGAAAAAAGCCAAAACAAAAATGGACTTAAGGAAAATAAAAATAGTGCCACTAAACGAAGAAGAAAAGGATATTTTGAGAGAAATCTACAAATTCCCAGAGATAATCCAAGAAGCAGCGGAGGAATTCTCGCCCAATATCATCTGCAACTTCATTTTTCAGTTGTCCCAGAAATACAATCTTTTCTATGACCTTCATCCAATTCTTAAGGTAAAAGACCCGGATAAAAAGAGATTCAGACTAACTTTGACCCTTGCCACAGGAACAATTGTCAGAACCGGACTAAATCTCCTGGGCATTTCTGTTCCTGAAAGAATGTAAACTGCTGAAATTTTTTTTGTTTTGTAGTATAATTTATCAAATCCTAAATTCAAAATCCTAAATCCGAATTTCGAAACAATGACCAACCCTGAACCACGTAGGGTTCAGGGTTGCCCTATACCCTGTAAAGTGGTATAG
>JAGGSE010000098.1 GCA_021159225.1 bacterium | reverse complement strand
GCAGGAACATTTATTATTGCTTCGGCTATTACCGGGGGCAGGGTGACGATAAAGAATGTTGTTTTTGAATACCTCTTTTCATTTTTGGACAAGTTAAAAGAGGCGGGGGTGAAGATAAAAAGAGAGTCATCCAATTCACTGACGGTCCTTCCATCCCCAAGATTAAAAGCAGTTGGAATTCAGGCTCTTCCTTTTCCTGGATTTCCAACTGATTTGCTTCCTCCCATTGTTCCTCTTTTAACCCAGGCAACAGGGAAAAACAGAATTCATGATCCCCTTTATGAAAACCGATTTAACTTTACCCAAGAATTGAGGAAGATGGGGGCTGATATTGAGGTTGTTGACCCTCATCGGCTTTTTATTTTCGGAAAAACAAAGCTATTAGGAACAGAGATTGAATCCTGGGACATTCGGGCAGGCGCCTCCCTTATTATTGCAGGGCTATCCGCCCAAGGCAGAACAATAATTGGGAACATTAATCAGATTGACCGAGGATACGAAGAAATAGAAAAACGTCTCCAAAAAGTAGGAGCAGATATTAAAAGAATATGATAACAAGAAAAATTGGAGTTGACCTCGGGACATGCAGTTCTTTGGTTTTTGTCCAAAGAAAAGGGATTGTTTTGTATGAGCCCTCTGTTGTTGCTGTGAGTTTAACTGAAAACAAGGTTTTAGCAGTGGGGTCCTCAGCAAAAGAGATGATTGGCAGAACGCCGGAGACAATCAAGGTTTATCGTCCATTAAGGGAGGGAGTGATTGCTGACTACCGGGTTACCCAAGCAATGCTGAGGTATTTTATTAAGAAGGTCATGGGGCGCTTGAGCATATTTAAACCAGAATTACTTATTGGCGTACCTGCTGGCATTACATCTACAGAGAGAAGGGCGGTAATTGAGGCCGGCTTGGCTTCCGGAGCAAAGGCAGTTTATCTGGCAAAAGAGCCGATACTTTCTGCCATTGGAGCAGGACTTCCTATAAATTCTTACTCGGGCAATTTGATTGTTGATATCGGTGGAGGAACCAGTGAGGTGGCAGTGATTGCTTTAGGCGGGATAGTAACCGGGTGGTCTGCCAGGGTGGCCGGCGATAAGATGGATTCAGCCATTTCTGATTTTATCAGAAAAAAATATAGTTTAGCCATAGGAGAACAGACGGCCGAGTATATTAAGAAGAAAATTGGAACCGCTGTCCCTGAAAAAGAACCAAGAGAGATTGAAATCAGAGGAAGGGATATGATTTCTGGACTGCCCCGGAATATCAAAATTTCTTCAAATGAGGTTTATGAAGCCATTTCTGAGGTAATAGAAGAAATAATTCAGGTAGTAAAGAATGTCCTAAGAGATACCCCTCCGGAACTTTCAGCCGATATTATGGATAAGGGTGGAGTAATGGCAGGAGGCGGGTCTTTACTTAAGAATATCGATAAAAAGTTTTCCGAGTCCATAGGTATACCCTTCATTGTGGCAGATGACCCTCTTTCTTGTGTTGCCAAAGGCACGGGCAGGTTTTTGGAAGGATTAGATGTTTATAAAAAAAGCATATTAGCCAAGAAATGATATTAGGACACAAGAAACAGTGGGATATTTTAAGAAAACTGGCTAAAGAAAAAAAACTACCCCATGCCCTGCTTTTTTCTGGCCAGGAGAAGTTGGGCAAGAAAAAGGTTGCCTTTCGTTTTGTTTCTCTTCTTTTTCATAAGGATGTTGAAAGGACTGCCCATCCCGATTTTATCTTTATAGAACCCAAGCAGCAGGAGATTCAGATTTCTCAAATTAGGGAACTTGCTAAAGAGTTGTCTTTGAAGAATTTTTCTGCTCCGCTGAAGGCAGCAGTTTTAGATAGAGCCCATTTAATGAACCAGCAGGCACAGAATTGCTTGTTAAAGACACTGGAAGAGCCCAAGACAAAGGCGGTTATAATTTTGATTACCGAGCATCCCAAGGT
>JAGGSE010000187.1 GCA_021159225.1 bacterium | reverse complement strand
ACATTTCTGAAAGTATAAAGAAACTTCATACTAAAATTTGACGTCAAAATTATGCGGGGGATGCGCTTATGAAGTATAGGTTCAGTTCTTATAGAAACATTTATAAAGGAAGAGATACTAAGTATATAGTATGCTGTATAATTATGAGAGTGCATTTGAAAATGCGAAGAAAAGAATAGAGGAGCTACCGATCAATGAAAATGCTGTACTGATAAATGAGTTTCTGGATCAGCTGTTTGCGGAGGGATTATCAAAACTGCGTATTCTGAAGTATGCAAATCATCTCATAGTGATCGCCAGAAAAATAAACAAGCCATTCACGAATGTGGAAAGAAAGGACGTTATTAATTTCCTCTCATATCTTGAACAGTCAAATTATGCACCGCATACCATCAGTGATTATAAGGGTGTACTCAGGAGGTTCTTCAGATTTCTGGGTAAGGAGGAGATGATAGCTGATATAAAAACTACACTGAAGAAAAGAAAAAAGAAACTTCCGGAAGAGTTGCTAACAGAGGAAGAGGTAAAAAGAATGATCGATACCGCAACGCATCCGAGAGACAAGGTGATCATAGCATTACTTTATGAAGGAGGATTGAGGGTAGGTGAGCTGGCAGGTCTCAAATTAAAAAATATAAAGTTTGATGATTATGGAGCTGTTATAAAGGTAAAAGGAAAAACAGGAGAAAGAAGGGTAAGACTTGTATTGTCATCATCTCTGTTAGCAAAATGGATGGATATGCATCCTGAGAAGGATAATCCCGATGCCCCACTTCTTGTGAATCTCTCAACTAACTACAAGAAGATCGGTATCACACATAGAGGCCTCTCAAATGTGATACTGAGGATAGCTGAGAAGGCAGGTATCAAGAAGCATATAACACCTCACCTGTTCAGACATTCAAGAGCAACACATCTCGCAATGAAACTGACAGAGGCAGAGATGAATGAGTACTTTGGATGGGTGCAGGGCAGTGATATGCCAGCAACTTATGTTCATCTCAGCGGTCGTGATATTGATGATAAGATCCTGCAGATACATGGCCTGAAACCAAGGGATGCGTCCAAGAAAGCTAAGTTAAAACCAAAGGAATGTCCAAGATGCAAGTACATAAACTCACCGACAGATAGATTCTGCAGCCGATGTGGAGCTGTTCTGGATGATGCTGAGAGAATAAAACTTCAGATGGAAAGTGAAAAACTTACAGAGGAGTTCTCTGATCTTGCCATCGATGATCCAAAACTGCTCATGGAGATGAAAAGATTCATAAAGATGGTTAGTCTCTTTGAGAAAAGGCCCGAACTGTTCAAGAAAATGCAGGAGATGATGAACACCAGATAAACTTGGATTCTATATGTGAATCCATAGAATCATAGGTCTACCGAAAAGTATTTAAATTAGTATATCCACTATAGTATCAGACAATGAGCGAGAAAGATAGAAATGCTCTTCTAAAACTTCAGAGGTGAGTTTAATGGATGTGAGAGAATACTGTGAAACTAACAGAAAATGGCTTCAAAAACTCGCTCAGTCTGGTGATCCTGTTGTCAGAGCAATGGCACTTGCAATTTTAGAGTTAGGAAGTGAGAGGCAGAATTAAAGGTATCTTCTGGTCAATAAAAAGTAAATGGAAAGATACTATAAAATACTGTGTTAATTGTGAAAGAGATGATTAAAGTTTAGTGCCAAATCCAACAGGGGTTTTAACATTTCCATACTATTTAGTTCTGCTTAAACTCGCCTCCGAATAGTCGATACTACCCGCTTCATCTTTATTTCCATACTATTTAGTTCTGCTTAAACTTGGCAATAAGATTGTTTGAGGAGGGAATGAGATGAATGATTTCCATACTATTTAGTTCTGCTTAAACACGACTTCACAAAAAAATGCATCAAAGAACTCGGAGATTTCCATACTATTTAGTTCTGCTTAAACCTAATCTTGCG
>JAGGSE010000157.1 GCA_021159225.1 bacterium | reverse complement strand
TTATGGATCTTTTAAGTAAAATAAATTCAAACTCTGCTGAGGTTTCCGTTATAGGATTGGGATACATAGGATTACCAACGTCTATCTTTGTTGCGGAATCCGGGTACAGAGTTCATGGAGTGGATATAAAAGAAGATTTAATTGAAAAGATCAATAACTGCACACTTAATATAACAGAACCTGGATTAAAGAAACTTTTAGAAAAAAATGTTAAAAATGGCAGGATAAAAGCCTCTTCCTCATATAAAGAAAGTGATATATTTCTCATATGCGTTCCCACTCCTTTATCAGATAGAAAAGCAGATTTATCATATGTTAAAAAAGCCGGAGAATCGATTTCTAAAGTTTTGAAAGAAGATAATTTAGTTATTTTAGAGTCAACAGTCCCTCCAGAAACAACAGAAAAAGTTTTGATCCCCATTCTTGAAACTTCAGGATTGAAAAATGATGAGGATTTCTTTACAGCTTTCTGTCCTGAGAGAGTACTTCCAGGGAGGATCACGGAGGAGATGATAAATAATGATAGAATCATAGGAGGATCTGAAAAGAGCAGGAATTTAGCTCTAAAATTCTATAAAAAGTTTGTAAAAGGAGAAATATATCTTACCGATTTAAAAACTGCAGAGATAGTCAAATTAATGGAGAATACATTCAGAAGTGTAAATATAGCATTGGCCAATGAGCTTGCTTTAGCATGTGAGAAATTGAAGATAGATTTTTTTGAAGCAAGAGAACTTGCAAACAAACACCCAAGAGTAAATATACATGAAGCGGGGACAGGAGTGGGTGGACACTGTATCCCTATAGATCCATGGTTCATCCATGAGAAAACACCGATGAGGATGATCCCGATTGCAATGGAGATAAACGAATCCATGCCCCTTCATGTCGTAGATCTGATAAAAAAATCCAATGCTAAAAATGTTCTGATTCTTGGGATGGCATATAAAAAAAACACCGATGACACAAGAGAAACTCCTGTATTGAAAATAATAGAAGAGCTTAAAAAGGAAAATATTGATTACAGTGTCTATGATCCGTATGTTAAAATGAATGAACTGGATCCAGAGGGCTGTGATGCACTTCTTATAGCGACGGATCATGACTGTTTTAAAAGTATAGACTGGAGAGAGATAAAAAGAAAAATGAAAAGGCCTTTAATAATCGATGGAAGAAACTTTTTTGAAAAAGAAGAAGCTGAAAAGATGGGTTTTGAGTATATAGGTGTTGGCAAATGATCTCTGTTGTTCTTGGTACCCGACCTGAGATAGTGAAGATGGCTCCGGTAATAAAAGAACTCGAAAAAAGAGATATGGATTATTTTATAGTTCATACCGGCCAGCATTACTCTTATAATTTAGATAAAGTATTTTTTGAAAACTTCAAGCTCGAAAATCCTAAATATAATTTAGAAGTTGGGTCAGGAACACATGGTAAACAGACGGGGGAGATATTAAAGAGAATTGAGAAAGTTCTGATCAATGAAAGACCGGAGATTGTCCTTGTAGAGGGAGACACCAATACAGTCCTCGCCTCTGCACTTGCTGCGTCAAAACTGCATATAAAAGTGGGACATATAGAATCAGGATTGAGATCATTCTGGAAAGGAATGCCTGAAGAGATAAACAGAGTTCTCACAGATCATATATCAGATCTCCTCTTTGCTCCCACAGATATAGCAAAAAGAAATCTTGCAGATGAGGGGATAACAGAAGGAGTATATTTGGTGGGCAATACAATTGTGGATTCCTTAGAGTTCACACTGAAAAAAATTAAAAAGATAGAGAAGGATTTTATTCTCCTCACATTACACAGAGAGGAAAACGCTGATAATCCAGAAAAGTTGAGAAATATAATTAGAGGAGCTGAAAAAGTAAGTGAATACTTTGATATCCCTGTGATCTATCCCATCCATCCAAGAACAGAAAAAAATCTTAAAAATTTTGGAATAAAATATAATAAGAAATTTATAAAACTTACAGAACCCATGAATTATTTTGA
>JAGGSE010000155.1 GCA_021159225.1 bacterium | reverse complement strand
TAAAAGATCAAGAGCATAGTAATTCCTTCGATGATCAGAGGAAGAAGGGTGAAAGAGAGGAGGTGATAAAGAGTAAAAACTTTAAACATATTCTTCTTATTTCATCATATGAAAAAAAGCAGCTTGCTTGAGGATATAAAGAAGGCAAGGATAAAGGGGAAAATATCCTACAGATTCAGGCCTAAGGATCTGAAAGAAAAATGTCCCGGATTTGCTGTATCCACATATTATTCTTTTTTATCGAGGCATATCTCAGGAAAAAAATATAAACAATATTTTATAAGACATTCCAGAGGAGTTTACAGTCTTAAAGATGATCCTGTTCTCAATGAAAGGAGTTTACTGGAGTTTTTACCATGAAAATAGAAGAATATCTGGGAACTGAGAAAATATTCTTTGCTTCTTCAGGAAGCATGGTTATATTTTCTGTTCTTTATCCTTTCAGAGAAAAAATTCTTGGAATACCTGATCAGGGATGTTTCGGGGGGATAATGAAGATTGCTGATGTTCTGAACATGAAATATAGATTCATAGAAACAGATGATGGTATAATAATCCCGGAAAATATAAAAAATGTCGATATATTCTTTTTCTCATCCTTTTCGGGGTATCTGGTGGAGAATAATGTAGAAGATATATGTACTCACTGCAAGAAAAACGGAATACTTTCAATGGAAGATATCTCCTCTGGTTTTTCTTATCCTGAGTTTGGGAAGGGAGATATCATAGTATGTTCCACAGGGACTCCGAAGATACTGGAATGTGGATGGGGAGGATTTGTGGCATACAGGAATATCGAAAGATCTGGAATATTCGATTTTATGAGGATGCCAGAAGGATATATGGAAAAATTGGAAAATGAGGTGAAAAATTCAAGATTCAAGCTCCAGAGAATACTGAAATACAGTAGAATATTAAAAGATTTTGATTATGATGTTCTTTTCAGAGACCACAATGGTGTCTCTGTCTTTGTAAAAACAGAATATGCAAAAAAGATTTTGAAAATACTCAACAGAGAGATCAAACCTGATACAGGAAAATCTTTATTTACAAGATGTCCAAGATATGATAGAGTTCTTGAAAAAGGATTTGTCATAGAGACAATAAAGATATGGAAAAGAAAAGAAGATGAGATTATAGATATTGGAAGAAAAATAGAGAAGGAGATAAAATGTTTGAATATATGAAAAGATATCTGTTAACGGGACTTGTAATTGTTATTCCTGTCGTAGCAACGGGATATATATTTTACTATGTCTTCAGATGGGTTAACTCCCTGATAGAGGATATAGCTTCTGAGTTTCTTTACAGATATCTCCCTCACATTCCCGGTCTCACCATAGTACTCTCAGTTGCGATCATATTCATAATAGGAGCATTTGCAAGTATCTCTGTTGGCAGGAGTCTTTTGAAGTATATAGACAGATGGATGAGTAAAATACCCCTCGTCAGCGAGATCTATTTTACAATCAAACAGGCTTCAGAGACGATACTCATTCAGAAGGAGGGATTTGAAAAAGCTGTTCTTGTGGAGTATCCAAGAAAGGGAGTCTTTGCCCTGGGGTTTGTCACGGGAGAGACCTACAGAGAGGTAAAGGAATCTGCAGAGGAAGATAAACTGTTAAATGTCTTTATCCCCACATCTCCGAATCCTACATCAGGATACCTTGTTTTCGTGAAAAAATCTGAGATACGTGAGGTGGATATGTCGATCCAGGAAGCAGTGAAGGTAATAATCTCAGGAGGATTCCTGAAAAGGGAGGAGTTAAAAAATAAAAAACCATCATAAGCTCCTGTTTATAAGCTCTTCCACAGTGATCTTCTCTTCATTTTTAATCTGGATCCCGTGATCGATCTCTCTCAGTATATCTATGTTTTTTTCTTCATCAAAAATTATAAATCCATTTTTTCTGTAGGGATCTATGAATACCCTGTACACTGAAATATCTTTACCGAGTGTGTACTGTATCCTCCTTGCTTCCTCAGGGGTTATATCCCCTATATCAAAATCCACTCTT
>JAGGSE010000154.1 GCA_021159225.1 bacterium | reverse complement strand
GGCACATTTCCGCCTGGTGGTCCTTGGGTTGGTTCAACCCAAGCCCAGGCAAAGACAACAACAAGAAGTAAAGCGGTTAAGGCAACAGGGAGACCAGTAAGGAAAAGAGATTTGATTTTTGCCTTCATATGTTATGTTTTATTTATTTCTCTCCTCATCTTTCTTCCTCAAGAAGGGGAAGATTTAAGGGAAGGTGATTAGCTACTCTCCCTGACCAAAGGAGAGGTTATCTTGTTGCCTTTTCCTAAAAAGATTAGGTATCGTTATAAATTATAAACCAGAATAGGAAGGGCGTCAAACGGAAGAAGGCTTATTTAGTATGCCTGGGCGAAAAGCCATCTCTTCTTTGCCGGTTTTTGACAATAGATGCATCTGCCTTTCTCTTCAGGTGTCTTATCGGGCAATACCCTTATGGTGGCTTTTGTCTCTCTTTTTATTTTTTCCTCGCACTCAGGATTTCCGCACCAAAACGCCCTAACAAATCCCCTTTCCCCTTCCATTATCTTCTTAAAAGAGGCATAATCAAAAACTTCCCTTGTCGCCTTTTTAAGAAACTGACTGCTTTTCTCAAAAAGATGCTTTTGGATTGAATCAAGTGTCTCTTTTATCTTTTGGGACAAAAGAGAAAGAGGTATCTCAATCTTCTGAAAATTGTCTCTTCTCGCTAATGTAACCTTTTTTTCTTTTACTTCCCTTGGACCAATTTCCAAACGCACAGGCACTCCCTTTAGTTCCCACTGGTTAAATTTCCAGCCCGGAGAGTATTCCCTCCTCTTGTCAATTTCTACCCTGAAGTTGGTTAATTTTTCCTTAATCTCCTCTGCCTTGTCTATCAATACCTTATCATTTTTGCCATCCAAAATAGGAATAATAATAATTTGAATAGGAGCGATTTTTGGAGGAAAAATCAATCCTTGGTCATCTCCGTGAACCATTACCACAGCCCCAATGCACCTTGTGGTTATCCCCCATGATGTTTGCCAGACAAACCTCTCCTTTCCCTCTTTGTCCAAAAACCTGATATTAAAGGGCTTGGAAAAGTTCTGGGCTAAATTATGAGAGGTGCAGCCCTGCAGGGCTTTCCCGTCAGGCATCAGCATCTCATAGGTATATGTATCTTCTGCTCCCGGAAATTTCTCTGCCGGGGATTTTTTTCCAAATACACCATCAATGGCTAAATACTCCCGGTAAAAATCAACATACATTTTCAGGGCTCTTTTCGCTTCCTCCAATGCCTCCTGATAATTGCTATGGCAGGTATGACCCTCCTGCCAGAGGAATTCAGTAGTTCGCAAGAATAATCTTGGTCTCTTCTCCCATCTTACAACATTAGCCCACTGGTTTATTTTCAACGGCAGGTCTCTCCAGGACTTTATCCATTTTGAATACATCTCATAGATGATTGTCTCGGAGGTAGGCCTAACTACCAGTTTCTCCTTCAATTCCTTTCCCCCGCCAAAAGCCACCACCGCCAGTTCCGGGGAAAAACCCTCAATGTGCTCTTTTTCCTTTTTCAAAAATTTTTCAGGAATAAACAGAGGAAAATAGGCATTTTTTACTCCCGCCTTTTTTATCTCTCTGTCCAGAATATCTTTGATATTCTCCCAAATAGCAAACCCGTAGGGACGAAAAACCTGACACCCTTTTACTGGCGCATAGTCAGCCAATTCTGACCTCAAGACAACCTCTACATACCACTGGCTGAAATTCTCCGATTTCTTAACCAACTGCTTTTTCTCAAACCTGTTTTCCATATTATAATACTAACAAATTCCGTCTCAATTTCCAACCCATATTTGACAATGAATTTATCACGGGGCTATAATAGAACAAATGCAAAAATCAAAAATCAAAATAATAACCAAAGAAAAATTAAGGAGCTAAGCTCCTTAAGGGTAAGCTCCTTAAGGGTAAGGAAATTAATAGAAATTAATAGAAATTGATAGAAATTGATAGAAATATTTGCAATGAATTTCGCGAGCGACAGCGAGCAAATTTCCATAAATTTCAATAAATTTCAACTATGG
>JAGGSE010000075.1 GCA_021159225.1 bacterium | reverse complement strand
ACAGTTCTATCTCAAGATTCCTGGCTTCTTCAAAGCCGAAGATATTCTCGGATCCCAACTTTGACAGTTAGATTTCCAAGTTTATGTTTTTTCGAGACAAAAAATTCTGTTTTACACCACATCTGTCCTAGGAGGGAGGGGGTAGACCTTTGGAGGATGGTCAACTCCCAGGGATTTGAATATCTTCAGATGCTCTGGTCTGAGCTTTGTCACCTTGCTGACCCTCGTGCCCATGATCTCATAGGTGACCAGGTGAACAGGGGCGAGGGTCTCCAGGGCCCTTTTGGCAGTGATGGAGAGGCCGCCGGAGTGGAGCCTCCTCTCCAGGGCCTTCTCCAGAAGGTAGGCCAACACACAGATGAAGACATGGCCCCTCACCCTCAGTTCCTTATAGTGCCAGATGGGACGGATACGCAGAAAGCTCTTGATCTGACGGAAGGCCTCCTCCACCTCACAGAGGGTGCGGTAACCGGTGGCCACCTCCTCAGCGCTCAGCTGCTGAGAGTTGGTCAACAACAGACACAGCCCATCACATTTGGCCTCTGTGGCAAGCACCTCCTCCCTGAGACGGTATTCAAAATGGCCTTCACCGTGGTAACGGTAAGTGAAGAATCTGAACAGATGTCTTTTCCGAAGCCAGCGTTCGATCTGACGGTGGATCTTCTGCGGGTCCTTATGCTGGCCCTTCCTACGCGGCAAGGCGAAACCTTCTAAATATTCGACGGCCTCCTGGATCTTCTGCTGGCGACCATTCCGGCTCTCCCTGGCCCTGATGGGGTTATAAAGGGCAACTATCCGCCTTCCCGGGCAGGGAGGATCAAGCTCTTTGACAAACAGGTTCTCCTTGAGCCGCTCCCAGCTGGGATACTCCTGAGGTGAGAGCCACTTCAGGGCAGCCGAGGCCAAGGGGTCCTTATGCAACTTGAGGCTGAGGATGTACTCATAGCCCTCCTCCTCCAGCAGGGCGATGTTCTGCGGGGTGACCATCCCGTTGTCACCCACAAAGACACAGCGCTTGATCTTAAACTGCCCCTGTAGCCTGGAGAGGGCATCGCTCACCGTATCAGAATCCTTCCTGTTGCCCTCGAAGACCTCGTGGGCAATGGGAAGGCCATCCCGGTCGATCAAAAGGGCAAGCTCTATCTGCCGGCAATCCGGACGATGGTCCCTACTGTACCCATATCGAGCGATCGAAGGGCCACGGCCCTCAAAATAGCTGGAGGTGAGATCATAGAAGACCAGAGATAAATCAAGCTTGAAAAGGTCGTTCACCTGCCAGAAGATATCCTCCTCCAGCGACTGCTTATACTGCATCAGGTAATCCAAGCTCCGATAATATCGGTGCAGACCGACCCTCTCCGGAAACACCTCCGGGATACATTGACCCCGAGCCCACCGGTATACTCCTAACTTGCTCCTGGGGTCTAACAGACGGTTGAAGACCATTGTCTTCACCGGCCGGACCAGGTCAAAGTCGACCTTATGCCTCCTGGCATGCCTCCTGAGGGCATCTGAAAGCCCCAGCTGCTGCCAGACCACATCCAGGGCATATGGTGCACCAAACTCGAAGCTGTCTTCGGGACAGATGTCATCGGCCGTGGGCACCAGCTCCAAATGATAGAAGTCGTTCAGCTTTCGGATAAACTCCTCAAGCCTGGACCGGGGCCACCTCTCCACATTACCGAAGTTGAGAAGGGTCCTCTGAACCCTCTTGCCCTTCTCCCTGGCATTCTCCACCAGCTTCAGATACCGATAGCTGCCCTTAGGGGTCCTGCATTCGAGGATGCGTAGGAACATGGGATGCCTCCTTTATTACACCCCAGAATATAATGCAATTCCTCGAAACAGGCAAGAAAAAAATTACAGAAACTTAAAAATTTTTACACCACGCATTTTGACGCCTGTAGACCACTTAAGTTGTTGTTTTTTCGATACCGAGTATGGCCAAAATGGCTCTCAACTGTCAAAGTTGGGTCGGATCCAAATCCTCCGCCAACTGTATTCCGGATGGTGTTATCAAAGGCCGCGGCGTGTAGC
>JAGGSE010000147.1 GCA_021159225.1 bacterium | reverse complement strand
GGAAGAAGAGATTGGGAAGAAGCTCAAGAGTTCATATTTTATCAATCAAGAATGCAACAAAGGAATTCAAATAGTGAAAGGGAGGAGAATAATGCGAAAATCACATCGTGTGCAGAGAACAATTGATATAGAAACTAACAGAAAAATGGATATCCAGTTGATAGGAAAATTCAATAGGAAAGAGAACATAATAACAATCGAGACGTATAGGAATGGGTGTCTTGATGAAACAACTGTTCTTGGTCCACGAAAAGTTGAGATTCTCAAAGAACTATTCCGAAATCACAAGAAACGCATTATCACTAAACATTTTCGACACACAAATATTTGGGAAAATTGAATGAAAACTATCAATGTCTCTCGATTGTGGGAAGGAATACCAGCCTACTATGTCCTATCGGTATTAGGAGCGCACATTAATCTTCCAAGTGATCGTCGTCTTTGGGAAATTCAGAAAATCGAAATAGACAGAGAAGCGAGATTCCATCTTGTTCATTTAGGAACAGAGGATACAGGACTTATAATTCTTCCTCTAAGCCATTTCATAGAGAATATGGAAGAGTATCTGAGCAACCCGAAGAACCTCTTAATCTTCACACATAGGTTGCTCGATAGAGTAATGCAGTATGAGAAAGTAATGGGAGATATTCAATCGCAGTATTTTGAAAGAGGACGTAAGCATAAATTTCTTAATAAATACATTGTATCTCATCCATTCAATATTCATATTAAGCCTATAATAGAAAGAATTATAGGAGAGCTCGATGCACAACCTCCTTTAATCATGTGGATACTTGAGTGTCTCAGAGAGAATTTTCCGTTAAAAGAAAAAGAAATTGAGTTTAGGACTTCAGATGGAGAATGCAGAGTTCTTCTTGAAGACTCACAAATCTCTGATTTTCCAAGTATCTTTGCTCATAAAGTGGCTTCTCCATATTCTCCTGTGAGCTTCCCTCCCGTTCCATTTTATTTTGATAAAAGGGGAAAATACTTCATTAATGATACTGACTTACGAACTCGTATATATCGGAAAAAGCCCATTCATTCCATGTTTCTTCAAAATGCTTCATGGTTAGATATCTTCTGTAACATAGCCGGTAGAATTCTTCGTTTTATAAATGAGTATATTCTTATAGAGCCTGAGAACTTATTTTTCATGACCTTAGAGGAAGTATATTATTCGTCTTGGAATGAAGAAAAGAGTCTTCGTCCTGTTTTATCTTATGTTAATTTAGCAGAGGATATAATAGTTCGGCATTTAAAAGCGGAGAAAGAGAATTTAATTTCTCATGGTGTTGAGGGCTCGACATATCTGAAAGAGACTACAGTCAGGAAATATTTAGAAGAGTTTTATCACATACTGAAATCATGAACTCCTAAATATGCAACATGAGGTGAGGGAAATGAATTTGTTAGAGGCGAAGGAGAAGATTAGGAAGTTATATAAAGAACGGATTCCATTTATCTTATGGGGTCCAACGGGAGTAGGCAAGAGTTCTATAATTAAGGAGGTAGCGGAGGAGATGGGCATAGAATATGTCTCTAAGTCTCTACTTACACTTGAGCCACCTGATTTAGAGGGCTGGTGTGTTCCAGACGTAGAGAATGGAATAGTGAGGCAGCTTCCTCCAGAGTGGGCAAAGTATCCCGATGATTTTAAGGGACTACTCGTATTTGACGAGCTGAATCATGCTTCCGAATGGATGCAGAAAGCATTATACCGCGTCTTCTATGATTTTATGATAGGAGACCTAAAGCTTCCCGATGGGATGTTAGTTTGTGGCACTGGAAATAAACGAATACATGGTGCAAGAGTAGTGGATTTTGAAATACCTCTTGAAGCGAGGATACACGAGATAAACATTGAGCCTGATATTACGGTGTGGAAAGCTTGGGCATTGAGAAACAGGATATCCCCTGATGTCATAGCGTATCTCTCATCTCATCCTGATGATTTATACGTCTTCCCGGAAAATAGAGAAGAGAAAGTGACTTGTGGAAGAGGATGGGAAAGAGTCTCTAAGTTGTTAAGACAGGGGATGACGTCAGTGGAAG
>JAGGSE010000166.1 GCA_021159225.1 bacterium | reverse complement strand
TCTTCTAACATAATATTACCTTACATAATATTATTTATGCTAACAGACATTACCAATGTGATAAACGTAATGTACTGATTCATGATAGAATTTTATAATGTCATGGCAAGTATAAGAGCGATGATACTCATCAGCTTTATCAGGATATTAAGCGATGGACCAGCAGTATCTTTGAATGGGTCACCGACCGTATCACCTATTACCGTTGCTTTATGCACATCACTACCTTTTCCTTGACCTCTACCAAGCCCGCCTTTCTCAATGAATTTCTTAGCATTATCCCAAGCCCCACCTGAGTTCGCCATAAATACTGCTAATAAGAACCCAGTAGCAATAGAACCGGCAAGCACACCACCCAACGATTCAGGTCCTAATAAGAACCAGATGATGATGGGAGTTATAATTGCTATGACACCTGGGATTATCATCTGCTTCAATGCAGCATGAGTGCTTATCGCTATACATTTATCATAATCTGGCTCAACCTTACCTTCCATAATTCCTTTAGACATCTTAAATTGCCTTCTCACTTCATTCACCATTTTATTCGCCGCGTTACCAACAGCATTCAGGGCAAATGATGAGAATATGAAAGGCAACAGGCCGCCTATGAATAAACCAATAACTACGTTTGGGTTGATAAGATTGATGACACTTATGCCTGCTGCCTGCGAATATGCTGCGAATAATGCAACCGCTGTCAACGCAGCAGAACCAATAGCAAACCCTTTACCTATAGCAGCAGTTGTATTACCAACAGCATCCAACGATTCAGCGCGCGCCTTAACCTCTTTAGGATATCCTGCCATCTCAGCAATACCTTCTGCATTATCAGCAACAGGACCATATGTGTCAGTCGCCAAAGTCATACCCAATGTAGATAACATACCAACAGCTGCCAACGCGATCCCATACAGTCCAGCAAACATATATGCTAAATATATAGCAATACATATTACTATCACAGGAACAAAGGTACTCATCATACCAAGCGCAAGACCAGATATAATATTCGTTGCCGCGCCAGACCGCGATGCGTTAACAATGTCTTTAACAGGTTTATAATCATACGATGTATAAAGTTCTGTCGCGATGCCTATTATTATTCCAGTGACGAGTCCCGTAACTGTTGCATACCAGAATCCAACATCAACATCAAGAAAATAAATCGCAGCATATGACAATATGAACATCAAACCTGCTGATAAGAATGTCCCAATATTAAGAGCGCGTGATGGTGATGATTGCTTACCTAACAATTTAACAGATAATATACCGATTATTGATGATAATACACCTAACGATGCTAAGACCAGTGGCAAGGTGATAGAATATGCAAAACTTAAACCAACACCTAACATCATCGCTGCGATAAGCGAGTCAGAATAGCTCTCAAACAGATCAGCACCCATACCAGCCACGTCACCGACATTATCACCAACAAGATCTGCAATAACTGCGGGATTCCTAGGGTCATCTTCTGGAATACCTTTCTCCACCTTACCCACAATATCAGCACCGACATCAGCTGCCTTAGTATATATTCCTCCTCCAACTCTTGCAAACAGAGCGATCGATGATGCACCAAACCCAAAACCGAATAGAATACTCGGGTCGCCGAAAATGATATACAAAATACTTATACCTATGATACCAAACCCAACGACCATTAATCCCATCACAGCTCCAGAGGAAAACGCTACCTTGAGGCCAGCAGTTTGACTTTCCATGCAAGCATGTGCTGCTCGGCCATTCGCCATAGTGGATACGCGCATTCCAATATTACCACTCAATCCGGATAAAAACGCACCGAATACGAAAGCAACCGCAATATTATGATTCAACATAAACAGGATAACCGCTGTGATAATCACAAAGACAGACAGGATAGAATATTGTTTCTTAAGGTATGTTAAAGCTCCTTTATAGATATAATCAGATATCTTCTTCGCTTTTGGCGTACCTCTTTTCTTAGACCTTAGCTTTACAGACAGATAAAACGCATATAGAATCGCAAACGCACTAACGAGAATAGAGCCATATATGATCATATTATCATTACTC
>JAGGSE010000022.1 GCA_021159225.1 bacterium | reverse complement strand
CGCGTCAGAGAGTTGGATTTCACTAACACCAATCCCAACTTAGTTAAAATCACAATATCGTTTCTGCGCGAGTTAGCGTTCCATCCATATACTATCGTACAGAAGAGAGAACATCTTGGACGGAAGGACAAAATAACTATCCGTCTTCCACCAAGAGAGCATAGAAGATTCCTAGCTCTTATATCACCAGTTATCAAAAAATAAAAGAAAAGAGGAAAAAAATCCGGTTTTTAAGCCCGCTCAAGCCGCACGCCGGCTGTACGCCCCGCCCCGAGTCGCAAGCACTCTAATAGCGCATTCTCGTGCCGCTGTTAGCCTTCTCTCCCGCTCAGCATCGTCACATGCTACATATTTCTTACCTGGTGCTCCCGGTACGGGCATACCTATCGCAGCTTCCGACATCCCTCGCGGGAGGCACTTGTCCGGCAGTGAGCAGTTCGCCCTCATGTTCGTCGCTGTCCACTTCGTCCTAGCTATGAGACCGGGGCTGGACACGATGTTCTTTGCTCGCCTAGTGTACTTACCCATAGCGACACCGCCGCCAGGCTGCAGCATGCGGCTATTCACGACCGTCTTCTGTGTGAAGTCCGCCAGAGTCAAATATGCCATCTTTTGCCACTCACCTCCTTTTGCATTCTATATTACAATTATAAATCGCTATTATATAAAAATAACCACTCACAGGGTGTGGATTGATAATTAATAGGCTAATAGAAGAGATAGTGGCGATACTAAAAGTTTATATAACATATTACTACAACCCTTATATAAGAGGGTGTATAAAAATGGAAAATAAGAGTGAAAGGGCGACTTTGAGTTCGAACGTGAAGAAACAGAAGGTGGAGCTGGACATACATGCGGTTGGGATATTGAACGAGGTGCGGGACAGGATAAAGAGCGAAGGCAAGAGCGGGATAACATATTCAGACGCGATAAGGTGGCTTGCGGTGAAAGCGGGCGTGCGTGAGGGCACGATGTAGCGGCACCAAACAAGAAGGTTTTTATAACATAGCCGCCAATGTAGAATTAATTGGATGGCGACGGAGATCGAGCTGACCTTAGGCGAGCATACGGTAAAGTGGTCTAAGACGGGTTATGAAGACCTGATAGCGAAGATAAATGTAACAGATACGGGCGTCTCATGTGTCAGTGTTGATGTTCCGGGTGGTGCATGTGGCAGCAGTACGCCCCCGGGTGTGGTTATTTCAGACTTCACAGTGACGGGATACTTGAAGGAGATAATTAAGAATTTCGATAGTTGGGTAACGAGTAAGGGTGGAAAGGATAGCATTGAATATGCCGATGTTCTCGAGATAGGAGATGCGTACTTAGGGATTGTAGATATAGGATTTACGCCTACTTATGACAATGTATTGACTGCGGGAGATTATTATCTTGGGCTAGGATGAAAAGGCAAAAATTCAAATATACAGGGGGGTATAATCAAATATAGGGAGCGGAATAGGATGACACTCACTGATGCGGGTCGAGAATACATAGCGAAGAACATAGGTGTAGGGAATTGTTGGGTTTACAGCGGTTTATCATGGACTGCGGTGAGTGTAACTGGCGATAGGGTCGATAGAACTGGCGGAACGGGTAAAGCAGTAAAAGACATTATAGATCCTACAACAGACCATATAGAGATTGGCGGGTTAAGCATATCGAAAACAACATTAAGAGACAATAATGGCGGTAATGATGTTACAATATCCGATGTTACGAACGAGATTTTGAAGAATGATGGTTATCCAGCGGGTGAAAACCAGTATTGTGTAGGTACTCCCACGCCCACTCCCACTCCTGTTCCCGGAAAGACGAACTTATGCGTGTTAACAGACCCTGATCTTGCTGATGTATATGTTGATGATGTGTATAATGCTGATCTATCACCTTCGCGTAGTGACCCGCCGTGGAAGTGTACAGAAGTTACAGCAGCGCCGCGCCCAGCAGGAATAACACACAAGGTTACAGCGAAGAAGACGGGATATAAAGATGCGGAAGAACCAGTTGTCTGCTTTGAGGGCGAGGATAAATATATATATCTTTATTTAGAGCCGGAAGCGGGTCC
>JAGGSE010000222.1 GCA_021159225.1 bacterium | reverse complement strand
GGTGTAGTGATAGGCTTTGCATATTGGGACAGAAAAACCATTATTCGTAAGGAACGGGATGAAACAACTGAGGCACTGGAATACGAGGGAAGAACCAAAAATCTAACAACAAAATAAAAAAACAAAGAATGATAGGTCATTTCATTCCATCTTTGCAATAAAGAAACAGAAGATACCAATGCCTATCAGGAGAACGCCTATGACACCCTTAAAAACATTTACCAGTTCTTTCCACCAGTTCAATCCCTGTGGGATAATGGTGTATATGCCTACAAGTACCAGAAAGATCCCGATTAAAATCCATGCTATCTTATTCATCTTATCACCTTGTTTCCTTTAATTTTTTTATGTTTATATTTTTTACCCCTCTATATTTTTTAATATTGTGGTTATGAATCAAACTTCCCAGAAATCTTTTTTATCAAGATCCCAGCCGTATTCTGTTTTCAGGATCATTATTGCAGCTTGAGGAGATATGATTCCCTTCTCAGTCACGATCAGATCTATAAATTCGGGTGGTGTTACGTCAAAAGCTGGATTTCTCACTTTTATATCACCTATTTCTCTCTTTTTTTCCTCCGATATCACCTCTCTCCAGTCTCTTTCCTCTATCTCTATGAGTTTTCCCGCAATTGTTTCAGGATGAAACTTATATGTCTCTGCAGCCACAATCACATCCACTCTTGCCTCTTTCGCTATTAAAGCAAGTTCTGAAGTTCCTATCTTGTTCACGACAGCTCCATTTGCAGCCACTGCGTCTGCTCCAATGATCACAAGATCCATATCAGCCATAAAATATCTTGCGGCACTATCCACTATCAGATTCGTTTTTATACCCTCCTTACAGAGTTCCTCTGCTGTCAATAATCCCTGATATCTTGGTCTTGTCTCCCTTGCAAAGACCTCAAAATCTTTCCCCTTCCTGAAAGCTGTTTTGATCACAGACAATGCACAGCTACTATTACAATGAGTCATTATTCTATCCCCATCTCTTATCCTATTTGCTCCGATCTCACCTATCTTCTTTATCGCAGATAGAGAAAGTTCTATAAATTTTTCAGATCTTTTTATGAGATTTTCTCTCAGATTTTCCAGATCCATCTCTGTATCCATATCTCTCATTATATATCTGAGAGAATTGGAAAGAGACACCGCAGTTGGTCTTGTGTTCACCAGAAATCTGGCATTTTCCTTGAGATTTTTTATAAAATCTTTTTTAGATCCTGAAAAATTTTCACAGAAAAGTTTTATTGCTCTTGCCGTTTCCCTTCCTATCTTCGCTGCCCCTCGTATCTCCATATTTTTTATTTTTTTCCCCGTTTCGATAATGTTTTTATCCATTACTATCACCGAGAATCTCATTTTTGGATGCTTTCATTGCAGAGATCCCGTATCTTATCGAAGAATCAAAGTTCTGAGTTTTTGAGTATCTCGTTAGAAATGCTGCTATGAATACAGATTTACCTTTTTTTCTGAAATCTGCGTCATAAACTTTATCTCCAAACTTTATTTTCTCCCCCAGAACTATTCTTGTTCCTGGACCCTCTTTCGCAGAAAAGATTATATCTGCCTCTGTTTCCAAGGATGTGCTGAGAATACAGTTCCTCTCCATCATCATGATTTTTTTTGCAATAGAAACATTGTCACATACATGAATTATTCTTGTTTTTTTCAGTACTTCTGGCTCAAAACTCAGGAATTTATTTGCACCTTCGAATATATACTCCTTATTCACTTTGATAATTCTCCCTGTTTTTTCCTTTGAGAGGATAAGATTGGAGTAATCTATGCTGTATTTCTCCAGCAGTTCTGTGATACCATACGCATCTCTGCCGACTGACGCCACAATTCCTGTTTTTGCCTTCAATATGCTGCCATTTATGGCAATATTTAAACACTCTCCTGTAATTCTTTCTTTGAAGTCAATTATTCTGGAATTTTCTGTATTATAAAATGTCTCTATGTAAATGTTTCCAATAGTAATAAAGTCAAGCTTCATAGATTAAAATAAAATTTTCAGTATTTATAATTTTTCATTATCTGTGATTGAGACAGGAAAAGGA
>JAGGSE010000078.1 GCA_021159225.1 bacterium | reverse complement strand
GCGCAAAGCGCAAAACTGCAACTTAAAGCGAAAAGCGAAACTTTTTTAGCTTTACGCTTTACGCTTCAGCTTTGCACTTTGCACTTTGCGTTTTACGCTTAAATCTATTCTTCTATTTCAATCAACTCTTCAATCTTCTTTCTAACTGTCTCTGGTTTTATGTGATATTTTCTATTATACTCCAATTGAATTTTTCTCCTTCTTTCCACCTCCCTGACCGCCCTTTTTAGAGAACCGGTCATTTTATCGGCATAGAGAATAACCTTTCCCTTCACATTTCTTGAGGCTCTGCCCATTGTTTGAATAAACGAGGTCTCGCTTCTTAAAAAACCTTCCCTGTCCGCGTCTAAAATCAAAACCAAAGAAACCTCCGGCAAATCCAGTCCTTCTCTTAACAGGTTTACCCCTACCAAAACATCAAACTCTCCCTTTCTGAAATTCTTTAAAATCTTCGCCCTCTCCAGTGTTTTCGTCTCTGAATGCATAAATTTTGCCTTTATTTTTTTAGAAACCAAAAACTCTGTTAATTCCTCAGTTGTCCGTTTGGTCAGAGTGGTTACTATTGCCCTCTCCCCGGCTTCAATTACCTTTTTCACCTCTTCCAGCAAATCGTCAATTTGGGAATAATTCCTTTTTTTGTCATAAACAGGCCTTATCTCTATTTCCGGGTCCACCAAAAAAGTTGGTCTTATTATCTGTTCGGCAATCAAAGAAGAGTTCTTTCTTTCAAACTCACCAGGCGTAGCCGAGGTAAAAATTATCCCGGCGGTTCTTTCCAAAAACTCTTCAAACTTCAGGGGTCTGTTGTCTAAGGCAGAGGGCAGACGCCAGCCGTATTCAATTAAAACCTCTTTCCTCTTTTTGTCCGCCTTGTACATTCCGTAAATCTGGGGGACGGCAATATGGGACTCGTCTATAATCGTCAAGAAGTCAGGCCTGCCGTTTTCGTCTTTGGGAAAATAGGAAAGGAGGGTTTCCGGCGGCTCGCCGGGCAGTTTTCCCAAAAGGTGTCTGGAATAGTTTTCAATGCCGTGGCAATAGCCCAGGTTCTTTATCATTGTCAGGTCCTGCTTTGTTCTTCTTTCTATCCTTTCTGCCTCCAAAAATTTCTTCTTTTTCCTAAAAAAATCTACCCTTTCCCTTAATTCGTCTTTTATATCTTTAATGGCTCTTTCTCTCTCTTTTTCAAAGACAATAAAGTGCTTGGCGGGAAAAATTACAATCTGATCCAGTTCTTCAATTCTTTTTCTTTTTGTTTTGTCAAAAATCTCTAAAGAGTTTACCTTTTGGTCTTTTATGTCTATTCTGTAGATTATTTCTTCGGAAACAGGACAAACCTCAATAACATCACCCCTTACCCTAAACTTTCCTCTTTCCAGTTCTAAATTTGTTCTTTTGTACTGAATTCTTACCAGATGCTTTATCAGGTCGCCTCTGGTAATAGGTTTGTTTTTTTCTAAATAAATTGCCCTTTCAAAATAATTCAAAGGCAGGCCCAGATTGTAGATGCAGGAGACAGAAGCCACAACAATAACATCTCTTCTGGTCAACAAGGCTGAGGTGGCTTGGTGTCTCAATTTTTCAATCTCCTTGTTTATCACCGCCTCTTTTGAAATATAGGTATCGCTTGATGGGATATAGGCCTCCGGCTGATAGTAATCATAATAAGAGACAAAATAACACACCCTATTTTCGGGAAAAAAATTTTTATACTCCCGATAGAGTTGGGCGGCTAAAATTTTATTTGGAGATATAACCAAAACCGGCTTATTTATCTGGGAAATAACATTTGCCATCGTAAAGGTTTTTCCCGAACCGGTCACGCCCAAAAGAGTGGTAAATCTATTACCCTTGAGAAAACTCTCTGTCAACTGCCTTATTGCCTTTCCTTGGTCTCCTTTCGGCTTGAATTTAGAAACCAACCTAAAAGCCATAAAATTACAAGCAAACCAAAAACTCCCCTCCCTTTTGCTTCCTAAGAGGGTCTATAATAAATCTAAATTTCCAATTTCCAAATCCCAATTTCCAATTAAATTCCAATACCCAATGACCGAATGACCAAATCTTTAAGAATTTCCAAATTCCAATATCCAATTTTCAATTAATATTGGAATTTTGGTCA
>JAGGSE010000023.1 GCA_021159225.1 bacterium | reverse complement strand
ATCTGTGGCTTTGCATCTTTGATACTTGGAATATAATTCACTTCGGGAATATTCAATTTTTTATTTCTTTCTATAATTTCAATCTTATTACTGTATCGTAATAGTGTACGATCTATTCCAATTTTTTCTTTTATTACTTTCAGATACTCCTCATTTATCTCATATCCGATTCCATTTCTATTCAGTTCCAAAGCAACTTTCAGAGTTGTACCACTTCCGAGGAAAGGATCAAGAACTATATCATCAACAAAAGTATACATTTTTATCAGTCTTCTGGGAAGTTCTTCTGGGAACATAGCTTCATGCCCAATCTGTCTTGCACCACCAAAGTACCAGTGTCCATAAAAGTATTCTTTCCATTCTTCTTTTGTCATCTTGGATCTTTCTTTAATTTCTTTTGGAATTTTTTCGCTTTTTCCAGGTTTTTTGAAGATAAGAATAAATTCATAATCTATCTCAACCATTCCATTTGGTGGATATGGATAAGAACCCATAACATTGGCTCCACCTGTGGTATTCATAGTAGTTTTTTTCTGCCAGATTATTGCACCCATATAATCAAAGTTTATCTTCTCACACTGGGATATGAACTCTGCATGAAGAGGAATTATTTTGTATCTCCCATATATTATGGATCGGGCAAATTGATCTCCGATGTTTATACATAATCTTCTTCCCGGTTTGAGTATTCGATAACATTCTTTCCATACTCTGTATAAATCCTTTAAATACTCATGCAAACTCTGCCCATACCCTATCTGCCCTTCAACACCATAATCCTTAATATGCCAGTAAGGTGGTGAAGTTACAACTAAATCTATGCTGTTCTCATTAACTTCTATCATTTTTCTACTATCGCCTATTATTATTTTTGCCCAGCTGTTCATTGTTCTAAAATATTACACTTTGATATAATAACATTTTCCCTTCATATTTGAGAGGTCATGAATAATCTTATGAAGCCGATTACAACTCCTCTTTTAAAATCTCTTCCTCTCTTCCCTCAGAAAAAAACAATTTTTTAAGCTCAGACATGGTGAATTCTCCATTTCTTGCCATGTCTATGTAAGGTACCATTGTGTTTGTCCAGTAATAGGAATCAAGAATACTCAGACAATTTAAAAACTCTTTCAGAAGCATATTAGAATTGAAATCCAGAAGGGAAGGATAAGTACCTTGTATTTTTTTCAAAAAATCGCGACGCAAACTCTTTTCAGGTACCACACATCTAAACTGAGAAAGAGTTTCTTTGAGTCTTTCAAGTTCTTGGTTGGAGGATAATTCAACAAATTCGTCCCAGTCTGCTTCTACAGGTCTTATCCATTCCACCTGAAAGGATATCTTCTCTCCATTCTGCATAAGATACACTTCAAGCCAGAGGGGTAATGTATATTTTTCTGGAAGTTCTCTACTCACCACCAAAAGCTTATGTTTTTTACTGAGATCGAAAGTTTTTATCAGTTTTTTTCTGAAATACAGTTTGAGATCTGAGTTTTCTATGATCAGCTTCCATCCTTCAGGATTGAACTTTCCGGCTTTATGCGCTAAACTTAAGAGAATGAGGATCAGGATGGGGACTGTTATGAGAAGTACCAAGAGAACCCATCCCCATGGCGATTCTTCTGGCACCAATCTGCTGAGAAGAATAATTACGGAGAATGGTAGCACCAGTACTAATATAATAAGAAGCACAGAGTTCCACTTGTCTAAATTTTTCACGAGTTCTATGGTGAACTTTTTTTTCATACTTATCCATTGTAACTGTTATAATTTTAATGTTTTTCTAAATCTCAGATCCTTTTCCATTACTTTTTTTTCAGTTCTGAGAACAATTTCTTTATGGAACAAGTTTTTCAGAATATTCCACTCCTCAATGTCAAATTTATATTATTATAAAAGGTGGGCCCGACGGGATTTGAACCCACGACCACTCGGTTATGAGCCGAGCGCTCTACCAAACTAAGCTACGGGCCCTCAAAAACTGACGTGGTCGGAGACCACGTCCAACTGTTACGCCGCCAGCCGGATTTGAACCGACGACCGTCCGGTTAACAGCCGGATGCTCTACCTAACTGAGCTATGGCGGCTCATCATACAAACACTTAAAGCAGTATATAAAAATTTTTCGATAGTATGATACC
>JAGGSE010000221.1 GCA_021159225.1 bacterium | reverse complement strand
CTCCCTATGATCCCTCCAAATCCATTAAAATCAAAGTTTTCATGGAAAACATAAGATCCAAGACATGTTTTAACTTTATTCTCTTCAACATAACAGGGAAAAAAAGACTCATTTAGCTTATATATAATGAGTTTTTCGGGATATATCTGAAACTCCGGAAATCCTCTCTTTACATACTTCTCAGGTGTTCTTTTCAAAACTCCCTCAACAACAACATAGTCTCCTATATTTCTCTCCTCCGAGGAGAATATCTCTATTCCATTCACAACAAAAAATTTTTCATAATCCTCAGAAATAACTCCTTTCAAAACAACATATTTCTCCAAATATTTTTCAGGATCTGAGAATATCTCCTCAGGTGTCGTATACAGAGATAAAATAAACAGTAAACTCAATCCTATTGAGGATGTTATCAGTGCCACTCCCAGCAGTGTTTTGTTTTCCATGTACTTTGTTTTTAAAAGATTTTAAAAAAGTATCGATGCTAAGAAAGTTTTATATCTCTCATCTTATTTATCCCAGAACGTTTTTCCTTTTTCCCTGCCATTCTATAACTTTTATAAATAAGAAATAAAGAGGCTTTATGAGTCGAACCATCAAACCTTTACTGAAATAAATTTTTCCAATTTTCTTCGCCCAATAAATATCATGTCGCAAACATTTTATCAGTAATTCTTTTTGCAAATCACTCATTTGCTCTTTTTTGAACCAATCCTTCTCTTTTAATTTGCCCATGGGGACAAAAAATAATGGAACGATCAATGATGGAAAATCTTTCAATTCATCCATCAATTCGATTGTTTTTATTACGTCATTATCTGTTTCTTCTGGCAATCCTGTCACCAACGTGCAGGCAGGAATTAGATGATTATCTCTCAGGATCCCTGCTCCCTGGACAACAACCTCAGGCCATTCCTCGGCTTTAAATGGCTTTGCTTTAGCTGGCATTATTTTCTTTGCCAATCTAACTGAACCAGTTTCTATTCCCATCTCAGCTCCCCACCAAGATTGGCTTTCATCGCAAATGATTTCAGAACATTTTTCAATTAACTTGGGCTTTGCTGCCACAGCCGCAAAAGATGCGTGGCTCCAACTCAAGGTTTTATAATACTTTTTTGCCAATCTATTCAATTTCAAAACTTTTTCCTCATCTGGCACAACGCCTTTTTGCCCATATAGAGGAATATCTTCCGCATGAATGATCCCGCCAGTAATTCCAGCATTCGCATTTACGCTGAGCTCTTTTTCAATTTTTTCATACGGATACCATCTCAATGGGCGCAGCGTAACCGAACAAAACTTGCATCCACGAGGACATCCCCTTCCAACTTCAATCAATCCATTTATCGAAGGATTCTTTATTTCAGAAATTTCATCCAGTGTTGGGCATTCCTCTGCCTTTAATTCGACGAACCTAGGCAATTCTTTTCCTTTCAAAGCATCAGCAAAAATCTCAAAAGCCTTTTCATGCTCGCCTTCCCCATCGATAACGCAGTCTATTCCATATTTATCCATGAATCTCTGATTCAATTTAAACTGCCATACTCCAGGACCACCGACAATTGTTTTCGCTCCTTTTTCCTTAGCTTTTTTGTATGAATTACTTTCGAACAATAATCTGAAATATTTCGCCAGATAGGGTTCTCCAGTTTTTAGGATACCTGCGAAAGTCGTTGAAGATGGTCCCCATCCAAATGGATCCATGACAGAGATTCCAATGACCTTTGGATTGAATCTATCAATATAATCTGGATAAACTGTTTTCACATCAAAACCTGAATCGATCAACTTTGCCTCTATTTTTCTCAATCCATATGGGGCTTCTATCGGCAAGCCATCGATCGTCTTTATTTTTGGAAAAAATAGAAAGCGAAACAGCCACTCTGGTAACCAATTTGGGGGAGCGGATGTTCCAAATCCTAAAAATTCTTTATGATGATGGTTTGACATTAAAGTTTTGTCGGCGGTCAAGACTATGTCAGTCATTCTAACCAATCCTTAAATTATCGGATCACTCTGTTCAGCAAAAACATTACCATAAGGATCAAAGATAGTACAACGGAGATCAGAATCAAGTTTCTATCATTTCCAAATATGATTGGAATTGGACCTATCATTATTACTCCTCCTGTCTTCACATCGACACCCGAAAAAG
>JAGGSE010000030.1 GCA_021159225.1 bacterium | reverse complement strand
TGGAATTTAATTGGAAATTGGAATTTGGAAATTGGAAATTGATTTTTGAGATTTTAAATATCATTTTGATTTTTGATTTTTGCATTTTGAATTTTCTTCATTATGGAGTTTCCTATTTTCAAAACAAAAATCAAGGGAGTAACAAGGCGCTTTAATCTTACTGACCCTGCCGAACAAAGGGAATATTTTAGACAAAAGGCGGGAAAGGAGATTGAAGGATTAAGGAGGTATTTGAAGGACAACACCTTTGTGGCTTATCTTTTAGGCAAGAAAAATTCTGGAAAGGGCACCTACGCCAAAATGTTTGCCGAGGTTGTTTCTCCTGAACGGATAGAGCACTTTTCAGTAGGCGATATGGTAAGAGCCTTAGATAAGCAGTGGGCAGACCCGGAAAAAAGAAAGGATTTGCTTGAATTTTTGAAGAAGAATTATCGGGGGAGGTTTTCCCTTGAAGAGATTGTTTCTTTGTTCGAGAAACGAAGCACAAAAACCCTTTTGCCCACCGAACTAATTTTAACGCTTATAAAAAGAGAGATAGGTAAAAAAAAGAAGAAGGCTCTTTTTATTGACGGCTTTCCTCGGGATATGGACCAGATGAATTTTTCTCTGTTCTTTCGCGACCTGATTGATTATCGAGCCGACCCAGATGTTTTTGTTTTGATTGATGTTCCTGAAATTGTAATTGACCAGCGGATTAAATGGCGCAGGGTCTGCCCTATTTGTCAGACCTCAAGGAACCTTAAACTGCTTCCCACATCACGGGTGGGCTTTGACAAAGAAAAGAAGGAGTTTTACCTTATCTGCGACAATCCAAAATGCAAGGGAGCAAAACTTGTTTCAAAAGAAGGAGATGAGTTGGGCATCAAGCCCCTAAAGGAGAGATTTGAGAAAGATGATAAGTTGCTCAAGATGGCTCTTTCTCTCCATGGTATTCCTAAGGTTTTGTTAAGAAATACCCTCCCGCTTCAAAAAGCAAAGGAGTTTGTTGACGACTACGAGATTACCCCGGAATATGTTTTTCACTGGAAAGAGAAAGAAAACAAGGTGGAAATTGAGGAAAAACCATGGACATTTCTTGTTGATGGCAAGTTATCAGTGAGTTTGCTTCCCCAGCCGGTTGTTGTCTCTCTGATTAAGCAAATGGCGGGAATTTTTTTAAAGAAATTTTAATTTTTTTAAAGAAATTTTAATTTTTTTAAAGAAATTTTAATTTTTTTGAAGAAATCTTATTAAAGAATAAACTATCTCATTTGCTGGGACATCAATTCCGTGCTTTTTTGCCAATTCAATGATTTTGCCGTTAAGGAAGTCAATCTCTGTTTTCTGACCCTTGATAATATCCTGGCACATAGAGGGATAGTTTGTATATTTGGAAATCTTTCTTTCAAAATCCCTTTTGAAGTTTTTTTCTATCTTTACCCCCTCTGCCTCAGCCACCCTTAGGCATTCTTCTATCAGCATTTCTCTTACCTTCTTTAATCTATTATCTGCTGCCTGATTGTTTCTAATTTTGAAAAGGGCGGCCAACGGACCCAAGACAGAGTTGATAATCAATTTTTCCCAAACCTCTTTTTTGAAGTTCTTTGAGAGTTCAACCTCTAGTCCGCAGGATTGGAATGCCCTTTTTATTTCTTTTGAAATTTCGTTTTTTGGAAAAAGGGTTTTTTTGGGCCAAGACCTTATTTTCCCCGGCTCCAAAAATTCGCTTGCCGTATAGACAATTGCCCTTTCAACCCTTGTTTTTTTTCCAACAATTTTCTTCACCAATGCCTTATTCCCCAAGCCGTTTTGGAGGATTAAAATTAAGGTGTCCTTTCTTAGTTTCCCTTTGATTTCTTTAAGGGCTTTTTCTGTTTGATGCGCCTTTGTGGAAAGGAGAATAAGGGTTTTGGGAGGAATTTTTTGAATTTTTTCTTTTGCCTTTAATTTAATAACCCTTTTTTTTCTTCCAATGTAAACCTCCAGACCCCTTTGTTTTATTTTTTCAATATGCCTTTTCTCCCCAAAAAGGACAACATCAAATTTTTTTGACAGAAGCGCTCCATAGATACTGCCGATTGCCCCTGCCCCTAAAACAAAGATTTTATTAAATGTCATATAGAAGTTCAAAATGCAAAAATCAAAATGATATTTTAAATCTCAAAATTCAAAGTACCCCACGT
>JAGGSE010000106.1 GCA_021159225.1 bacterium | reverse complement strand
CGTATGTAAGAAATAGTGTCCTTTCTTTGTGCGGTATAGAGTCATCCAACCCTCGGCTGCTTTATATTTGCTTACTGCATCTGCCTTTTCCGTATTATATTCCAATCCATTCACAATCCTCTTCATTTACTACCACCTCTTTTTTCATTTTTTTTTCGTTTTTCTCGCTCGCTTTTCCTCTTCAGAATTGCAACCTTTTCACCATTCCTCTCTTCAATCACCCACTCCACATCGTCGCCAATATCAAGCTCTAACTCCCGCAGTATCGCCGCCGGAACCTGCAACCTCAGCCCCCACGCCGTTACTTTTCCCTCTACTCCTCTACTCATTTGCTCACCTCAATAATACATCAATGTGTGAGTATATAAACCTTCCGATAATTATACACTCTACCAATTTTCTGTATATGTCCAATAACCGAATATATCACTACCCATACCACACCCACCCATCTCCGTCCTCATGCCTCCTCCCTATACGGTTAGACACACACAAAATCTCCTTCCTCGCTTCCTCTTTCGCTATTTCGTATAGCACTTCTTTTGGAACAGGATCCATAATGATTTTCATCACAAAAGCTTCATCCACAGGCTCGTAATGGAGCTTGACCTCGCAACTCTCGCACCCCTTCGCAAACTCTATCCATTCGCGTATCTCATCGCTATCCGTAACACACTTCCAATCACTATCGTATTCGTTCCGCAGCACGAATACTGCCGCAATCGGGATTGTCTCCCTACGCTCCGCTATCACACCCAGTTCTGAAATCCTTATTTGTTTCATTTTTATTCTTTCGTTTTTTGACCACTCCTGCCACTAATCCTCCCGCTCCACCACGAGATACCGCTTCCTGACTCGCTCTACTACATCCACCAGCTCTTTCAACTCCTTCCCGCTCCATACCCCTATTACCGTGATTTTCCTGCCGCTATCTCCAATTATGGCGCTTCCTCTCCTCGCTCTTACCGTTATTTCTTTCTCCTTTTCTTCAATTGATATAGCCATCTCTTACCTACACCTATTATTATAAATGGATAAGGATAAGAAGTTTACTACGGGGCTCAGCCCCGTAGTCGTGCCGATAACACGAATACTGATAAAAGTGTGAGTGCGCATTTCTATTATATAGAAAAATATAGGGGGGTATAATTTTTAAAAAACAACATGGGACATATGGGACATGGGACAATCGGCTCCAAAAGGCATACCTTAAATTTATACCCCCCTATATATTCTATTATATAAGATTTTGATTTTTCCTATATTCTGTCTCGTTTCTAACCCTGCACGGGACATATATATAAATCTTTCGGTGAAGTATTCCAAATTTTTTTGAAAAATGCTTGACAACTGCAGGTTGCGTTTCCACTGGAACATCAAAAAATTTTTGACAACTGCAGGTTGCGTTTCCACTGCAGGTGGGTTGTTTTCCACTGGAGCGTCAAATTATTTATATAATGTAAATTTTTTATGATAAACACTGTTTATATAAAGTGGTGATGTGGAGATGATAGATATGGAGACGCGGAAGAAGAGGGTGGTGTTCTTGGAGGATGGCAGGGTCAAGTGGAAGGGGCGCAGGATTACGGTGTCGTACAGGAACAAGAAAGGGGAGGCAGGGAATCCAATGCTTGTGCTACCTGTGGAGTTCAGGCCGTGGATAGGGAAAGAAGTGGAAGTGGAGATGGTTTCGGGGAGGGAGATTGTTGTGCGTCTGGAGGGCGAAGTTAGCGAGGAGGCGCGGTAAAATGCGTTTTATCGTGATAAAAGACATGCCCTTAGACGATATTAGTTTTCTTAAAGGTGAGTATAGGGTAGTCTCTACGCCGACTGATCCAGAGATCATATATGAAGTTGACGAAAAGTTTCGGGAGAAGTTGAAGGTATTGGAGGAGGCGGGCTTCATAAGAGTAATAAAGCAAGATTTGCACGATATTGATGATGTAGAAGACTTGATTCCCATGACGGAGCGCGTGGAGATAGTGCAAGGCGGTTCGTTGTTTCTGCGTGTGCAGCTTGCGGGTCATACGCTAACATTTACGGAGGGGCAGCTTTTATCGCCGACGACATTACGTAAGTATCTTCTTAGGATGGGTAAGGTGCTGAGGATAAAGCAAAAGGATTGGGAGGAGTTATTGCAGTATTGGCTTGATACAGGCGAGA
>JAGGSE010000150.1 GCA_021159225.1 bacterium | reverse complement strand
CTTCTCCATCCTTTCGTCACCTCCTAACTGATTCAGGGCGGCGGAGAGCCGGGGAGTTCTATGATTATAAAATAGCCATCATATTCTAACGCTGGTGCAATTTTTTCAGTAGCGGTGATAGTCTTACCTATGCAACTGTATTTTGTTGCATTACACACGCTATTTTTGCGAGTTCTGCAACTTCTTCAAATATAGAAGCTTGTTATAGACCTCGTCATCTTCTATATGATTAACGATGTCACACAGAATATCGAAATATGTAGCCTTTTTCGCGTAGAGTGATAGTATCAACGCGAGTTCGGGTGCACGGTCGAGTCTATGTGTGAGCTTACGCCACTTCTTGTGTAACGGAAACAAAGTGCCGTCCAATAGCTCAAGGATACGCTTGGCATCTTCGCCTTCTGTTCGCATTCCGTGCTTAAGGTGCCACGACCAACTTGGAATTTTTATCACCCCTTAAAATGGGGGGATGGGTACCGAGAAAAATGCTTAATTCTCGCTCCCCCAATAAAACTATTTATATTTTTATTATAAATAAGTGATGGGGTACCGAGAAAAATGCGATGGCAGGACTTGAACAAAGAGTGGCTACGCGAGGAATATGTCTCTAAACATCGCTCTCTCTCTGAAATGGCTAGGGAAGCTGGTTGTAACCGCCACACTATAAAGAAAGCGCTAAAACACTTAGGTGTCCCGATACGACCCAAGGAGAAGAATGTTGACCCAGAATATGCTAGGAAGTTATACCAACAAGGTGTTCCTGTCACGGAAATAGCGAAAATGTTCGGATGTGGACGAGAGACCGTTTATAAGAAATTACGCGCTTCAGGCAGTACTGTTGTAAAGAGGGTGAATCTTAATCGTGAAAAACTTAAAGATATGTATCTGGTACAACAATTAAGCACAAACGAAATAGCAAAGCGTGTTGGATGCGATCCGAGCTCTGTTACTTATGCACTACATAAATATGGCATTCCTTCACGTACTGTGACAGAAGGAATACGGTTACGGGGTGCTAAGATACATCCCGAACTCTATGACGAAAAATGGCTGCGACAAAAGTATATAGAAGAGGGGTTAAGTATGGAGCGAATTGCTCAATTGATAGGTACGACCAGTTCCGTTGTACATTTGGCATTACGCCGGTGTGGTATACCTTCCCATCCTGTCAGATTCCGCTCGAAAGGTCCTCGTCGCACTACCCTACCCACATTCCCGGAGAGAGTTTTTATTACAATGTGCGATAAGTATAACTTGCCTTTTAAATATGTCGGAAATGGTGCTTTCTGGATTGGAAACGAGACAGAACACTTAAATCCTGACTTTATAGCAACGAACAACACAAAAGTTGTTATCGAGATATTTGGAGATTTTTGGGATTCCCCTCTCTTCAATAGGAAAATCAAGAGAAACCATGTTTTGACATACCGCAAGGCGTTTTATAAAAAGTGGAAGTGGAAGTGTGTCTTTATCTGGGAATCGGATTTATTGAGAGAAGATGCAGAACAATTTGTATTGGAGTTGCTAAAAAGAGAACTTGGTGAAAGTTTTGCCCCTAAGAAATAACATACCTTTATTGTCCATCTTTCTTCTACTTCCTTAAAATGTAACAGCAACTTCGATGGAATTCTCAAGAGGGTATAGATATGTAGATGTGTTCTTAGTTCACATACTTTTTGCGTGAATAACCCACTTTCTCGTGAACTTCAGAGACGACTCGACTTCTATATAGCCCAGTTCGTGGAGTTTCATAACCAAGCTCTCCACATCGTCAAATGATAGCCTGTGTTCTGTTCCTTTTTCATCTTCAAAAACTATTTCCTCGTCATCTACCGAGAAGGATTTTATCTTTATCATTTCTCACATCATCCCTAATTGCTATAGCATTATCTAAGCCTTTTCAGGATAATATAGCATGTGGTATAGTATCGTTTTTTTCGTTTATTTCCCAATCGCAACACGCATCAATAAGACATCATCAAGTGCATTCACTATCTCTTTGATAGCACGTGCACGGTCGTTATCACGCCGTTCCGATTCGTCCATTTCGGGTTTTTCTTCTTTCTCTTCGGTTATATCACTCGCCTCCGGCTTCGCTTGCTCTTTTGTTTCGCCAGTCGCTAACCGTCTGCAAACCGGGCACGAAAACTCGCCGCTCGCTATCTTCTTCGCT
>JAGGSE010000224.1 GCA_021159225.1 bacterium | reverse complement strand
CTATACCACTTTACAGGGTATAGGGCAACCCTGAACCCTACGTGGTTCAGGGTTGCTCATTGTTTCGAAATTCGGATTTCGGTTTTTATTTAGTATTGACTATGAATAAGATTGAATTAGGATGGTTTGCCAAACTCAAATTATACCCATTTCCCTCTACTTATTCAATAGGTTCTCTGTATTGGTCTGTTTGTCTTATGGGTTTTTCACTTACCTCCGGTGCTTTCGGTTCTGGTTTTTCTGGTTGCTCGGAAATCAACTCAGGCGGTTTTATCTCTACCTCTTCAGATTCTCTTTCTTCTTTTTTAGCCTGAGGAGGAGGGGGTTGGATCCCATAATAGATTTTGTTTAATTCCGCCTTCACTGGAAGAAAGATAAATCGGTTGATGTCATGAAAAACCTCTTTGCTTAATTTTTCTTCAAAGTTTAGCACCTCCTCCAATTTTATTCTAAAGTCCTCAACTGGCAAAAGGCCAAGCATGACCCTGCCTATATATTTGGCAATTGCTTGGCTTTTGTCTGCGATATTGTGCCTCTGACAGATTTGGGCAAATATTTTGGCGTTCTCTTGGGAGAAAATTGCTTCCTGGAGAGCCGGGGGAAGTTGTTCGTACAACTTCCACCATTCCTCTTTTGTGTATTCTTTTTCCATAAATAAATCAAACAATTTCTTAACCTAATAATTCTTTAGGTCTGACCTTCTTCTTTGTCTTGGGTTGTCCATTTGTTTATTTTGTCTTCCAATTTTCCTATTTTGCCTTCTAATGTTTCTTGCTTGCTTATATCTTTTAATTCTTCATCAGTTAATCTTTTTGCATTCTTCTTCAGGGCTTTTTCTAAATTCTTTCTTTGCTCTTCTTTCAGTTGGTTAAATGCCTCCTCAAAGGCACTTCTAATCTCCGGGCTGAGGCGGTTCAGTTTATCCTGCCAGGCATTTATCTGCTCAAGGCTTATCTTTTCAGGGGCAAAAAGACCGGATTCCGGGGCAAACATAGAAGTCAGATAGGTAGCCATTGTGGGATTATTGACAACATACCACATAGTTCCCCTTTCTTTTGCTCCCTCCATATACTTGTCGGCAAACATCTTCTTAAATATCTTAATTGCTGCGACATTGTTTTCCGGCAGCCAGTATTTGTGAATTGCATCCCATACCTCTTTGACTGACCGGTCATATTTTTCTTTTCTCTTATTAAACTCTTCATCTGATTCCCCGGCTCGTCTTTCCGGACCCTTCCCCAGACCCAAAGATTCGGCGCTCATATCTCCTACTGCCTCCGGCTTTATTCCCTTTATTATCTGGGGAATAAAGGAATAGTTTTCCTTGATGAATTTGTTCATTAGTTTCTCTGCCTCCTTTTCTTCTCCTTTCTCTCGGAGTTCTTCTATCTTGTTCAGTTCCTTTATATGTCTTTCTGCAGCTCCCTTTTCAATCCTGTCCGCTTCCTCCCGCAGTCTTTTTGCCTCTTCCCGAGCCTGCAATGATTCCTCAATTAGTTGCGCTTTTTTAGCAGGAAGGGCTTGCCTTGCTGCTTCTCTTTTTTCCCATGCATCCCTTTCAAGTTCTTCTGCTCTTTCTCTGAGTCGTCTTGGCTTTTCCTTGTCTCTTTCCCGGGCTGTTCTCAGAAGTTCCTCCCTTGATGGCTCTATACCCATTCTTTTTCTTATCTCTGAATTTAATCTTGTAGCCACATCGTCAATATAATGAGGATTGGCTCTGGCTATTTTGTTAAATGCCGCTCGGTCTCCTATCAGCGCCGCCTCGCCCATATCCCTTTTTATCTGTTCTTCAAATTTTTCTTTTTCTTCCGGGGTCATTAACATTTTAGCGTCGTCCAAATTATTGTCATGGATCATTGCCTGAAGGACTCCTATCCGCTCTCCCCTGGTAGCAGTAGGTTTGTTGTATGCCTTTAGTTGCTCCTCAACTGGTTTGCCTGAATTTTCTCTAAAGGTTCTGGATATATCCTCTTTTTCTATTTTGGCAGGAGCGCTGACTGCTCTACCAATAGCCTGTGTGGAGACAATAATAGGAGAAGCGAGTGCTGTTCCTGCCTGAGCCAGTCTTCTTTTCATCCATCCCTTGGCTCCTGCCTCTCCTTTTCCGTATTGGGTCCACTTTGGCATATATCTTGACCATTCTTCTCCTCTCCTTCTCACACTTTCCGGCACTGCCTCTCC
>JAGGSE010000164.1 GCA_021159225.1 bacterium | reverse complement strand
ACATAAAGAGAATTTCCAGTTTTCCTAATTCTTTTTAGCATAAGTAATACATTTTTCAAAAAAATAATACATTCTTATAAATATATAATAAGTATTTAAATTTATGAAAGGACTTGAACTAAACTTGGGAACAGTGCTGTTGTTGACAGTGTTGGCTTTTGGTTTCTTATACCTCTACTCTCCAGAAACACTACAAGACCTTTTTAGCCAGTCGTCAACTCAAACAACTTATCAAGAAACAACAACTACAACAACTACAACTGCAAGCACAGGCACAGAGACAACTGAAGAATTATATCCAATAGACACAGTAAATTTGTATGTAATGGACGCATTGAATGTTAAAAGTGGAGTTTCCAGCGTAGAAGTAGAAGTATTAGAACCTGTCGCAGGCAAGACAGACGAAGAAGTTGCAAGCGACCCTATGAGAGCACCTATAGACGAAGATACAGCAACTGATGCAAATGGAAAAGCAACTTTCTCATCAGGAACTATTTTAGCAAAAACACCTTACATATACAGCGTAAGAGGTGATTCAAATGTCTATGACTACATAACAAGACTAACAGTTCCAATAAATCCTGCTGGAAAAGCATTGACATACACATTCCCTCAGAAAATATATGTATACCAAGTTGGAAGTTTTAGTGACATATTTCCTTCAGGAGCAACAAACAGCGGTTGGGATTCAACAGACCACTCAGCAGATACTTTAACATTGAATGTAACTGGTAAATCAGGACCACAGTATGCCTACATAGACCTAACAATTGAGGAAGCAGATACAGGAAAAGCACTAAAGAATCCAGTAATAGAAATGTATTATCCAAGCGGTTATGATATGCCATCAGGAGCAATAACCTCTATTTACTTAACAAAGAGAACAGGTAGCAGTTTCGGAATACCTGGCGGAAACTTAGTTTCCTATGTAGATTCGGCACCAATTCCTTTAACAGGAGAAGTAACTTATAAAGACGGAGCATATTGGATGACAGTAGCAAATTCAGGAACTTATAGATTGAAGTTTAGTTGGGACGCTGATACAATGGTAAGCGGTGATAAATTAAAGATATGCCTCGATGACTTAGGTGGAAGTGAACTTGGTGACGGAAGAGATTTAACCACAAAAGGTAAGAAAGCATCTCCAAAATGTATAACAATACAGACGGTTAGTTAATTTTAATTTTTTTGTTTTCTTTTAGATTTTTTTAATAATCCTTATAAATATATCAAAATTTATAAAATTATGGAACTAAAAGAATTAATTCTGTTAGCAATAATAGGAATTACATTAGCAGTTTTACCACCAGCATATGCAGACATTACTTCTTGGAATTTAACATCTCCATCAGACCTTAATTATACAAATGATACCACTCCAAGTTTTAGTTTTATCGCAGTATCCAACAATGCTACAACATTTTCTTGCACATTGTATATAAATAGCACAGGCTACGATTCTAATAGTTCTGTTTCAAACAACACAGAAACTACTCTAACAGCCAATACATCTCTCTCTGACGGACAATACAAATGGTGGATAAACTGCACAGATAATACAACAACAAAATCTCCAAATAGAACAATTACAATAGACACAATATATCCTTCAGTATCTTATGTAAATCCACCAACAAATGGAAATGCATATGAGACAGTTACTATAAAAATACAAAAATCAGATACAAATCTACATTTTTGTTATTTAGTATGGAATGGAGCAACAGAAAGTTTTGATAACACAAATACAACGCATAGTTGGGAAACAAAACAATTGCAACAAGGTCAAAAATATACATTTTATGCATATTGCACAGACAGAGCAGGACAGAAAAATACTACATCTACTTTGACAATATACGGAAAACAAGTAAGTGGAGGAGGTGGAGGAGGCATTATTTCAGTTCCTGTAAGAATAACCACAAGTCCACAAGCAGTATATCTTACAATATATGACTCTGCTGGAAATGTGGTTTATAAAGGATTGTTCAGAAGTGGAAATCAAATATCTTTGCCTTATGGAACATATAAAGTAATATTAGAAGCCGAAGGATATCCAACAACTACAGAATACATTACAGTAAAAAGAGCCACTTCATACAATTTTGAATTAAGCCAGACATTACCACAATCTCCAATATCAAATATTTCAACAGTATTTATAATTTTGTTTTTGGCAGGAATAGGC
>JAGGSE010000146.1 GCA_021159225.1 bacterium | reverse complement strand
GACCAGAATTTCACCTAACGTATTCATATTTTTGTGGTATATCCTCAACGTGTATACCCATTTTGACTGAACTCTTCTACTCCTTTATAGTTCTTCATCCTTATAAATTCTTCTATTCAAGGAATTATCTCATATTTACCAACAGATATCATGTCAGGAGAACAGTAACTAATAGTGGCTCTAAATTTAGACCCTACCTCTAAACCTGGAAGGATTATTTCAATTTCTTCACCAACTAGATTAGTTTCGATATTGTAAATAAAATAACCGTTTTCTCTTGGAATTGGCTCTGCAAAGGTAGGGATATGGGAAACTGGATCTTCCGGAGAATTAGATGGCTCCTCCGATACTGGAATCATTCTAATTTTAGCGGGTCTTGAGCTGTAATCAAACTGGACTGTAATTTCACTGCCTTCTTCTATCCCTTTCAATTTCTGGTAATTGCCAGATATAATTTTATCTATCCTGATAACACCTGTATCTTTTGGGTATTGGTACCCTGGACATTTATTTTCACATTCTATATTTGTATCTGGCGATAGAGAAATAACAGTAGCTTCTAAATTAATCGTGGGACATTGCATAATATCTGGTTTTACTGTTTGATTCTCTTGAATACATCCGCTGATTAGAATTATGCCTATTATAAAAACAAAATAACGTTCCATATTTATTATTAAACAATGTTATTTTTTAAATCTATCGAAAAGCTTCAAGTTAAATTGAAGTTATCGTAGATTAACATTTAATTTTTAGTTCCCAAAACTTTAATAACAGAACACACATAATAAGATATGATAGAGATGAAAATAATACCTCTGGCTTTTGACAGTTTCGGTGTAAGATCGATGGCTACGTATGTGGAAACAAAGGATATTAAGATACTTATCGATCCCGGAGTATCCTTAGGTCCAAGCAGGTATCATCTTCCCCCGCACAGGATAGAGATAGAGAGGGAAAGAGAATTGTGGGAGGTGATAAAGGAATACGCGAATAAGTCCGATCTTCTGATAGTCACACATTACCATTATGATCATCATAATCCAAATTATCCAGAACTTTACAGAAATAAGATCCTTTTTATCAAAGATCCGAAAAACAACATCAACTACAGCCAGAAGAACAGAGCAAAATATTTCTTAGAACAGATAAAGGATATACCAGAGGAGATCAATATAGCGGATAATTCAAATTTTGAATTAGGAAATACAAAAATAGTTTTTTCGAAGCCTGTATTCCATGGAACTAACAGCAGACTTGGATACGTTGTGGAGACAATGATAGATGATCATAAGGAGAGATTCATACATACAAGTGATGTGGAGGGTCCTGCGTTAGATGATCAGATAGAGTTCATACTTCAGTATTCTCCTCAAACACTGATCCTCGATGGACCGATGAGTTATATGCTCGGCTACAGATATCCCACAAAGTATCTGGAGAGGAGCATTGAGAATATCATAAGAATAATAGATGAGACTGATATCAAAACTATAATCCCAGATCATCATTTTACAAGAGACCTGAATTTTAAGGAGAGATTGAAACCTGTTTATAACAAAATAGAGGGTACAGACGTGAAGATAATTACTGCTGCTGAATATGCCGGAAAGGAGATAGAGCTTTTAGAGGCAAGAAGAAAGGAGCTTTATGCTAAATTTTCCTGATAAGTTTCATCATCTGCTTTCTTATCTCTAAAAATTCCTCCTCTTCTCCTTCTTTTGCCAGTTTTAAAAGAGTAAATAGCTCTATCATAATATCAGAGATCTCCACAGGTATTATATTGGCATATATCCCGAGTATGATTGTGGCGACTGCCTTATCTATATTCTCCTTTGCAAGTCTTATATTATCAGATACGGCCTGTTTTGTAATTCCTCTTTTTTCTCCAAGTTTTTCATATGTCACAGAGTCCTTATTCCATATATAAGCGACATAATCCTTTAACTGTGTCTCTGTAAGGTTGCTTCTTCTCAGAAGTTTTCTTGCAAATGTATCTGTTTCTATCCATCTGTTTATATAATCGAGATCGTATTTCATGAATCCAATATATCTTTGTTTTATATATAGTTATATCTCCGGAAAAACTATACCCACACACGAAAATGTACCTGCGGAAAAACTTTAAAAGATTCTTCACTTTCTACTTTCCTGTCTCCATCTTTATAAATATGCTATTATAGGGAAGAAGCAT
>JAGGSE010000182.1 GCA_021159225.1 bacterium | reverse complement strand
GGTATACTCAAAAAAGAGAAAAAAATAGATCTGGAAAAAATAATAGAACTTTATGATTCTCATGGAATATCTCCTGATAATCTAAAACAGAGCGCCTTGGAAAAGGGAATTAAAATAGAAATTCCATCAAATTTCTATTCAAAGTTATCTTTAAGACATGAGAAAAAAATCGAGAAAAAGAAAAAAGAAAAAACACTGAATTATCCAAAAACAGACCTTCTTTTTTACAGGGACTGGAAAATGAAAAGATTTAATGCGAAGATTGTAGGTATAGAAGATGGCTGGCTGATACTTGACAGGACATGTTTCTATCCTGAGTCTGGAGGACAGGATAATGATATTGGGTATATAAATGGAAATAAAGTTGTAGATGTTAGAAAAATAGGGGGTGTAGTGTTACACAGAGTGGAGGGCAATTATAATGTAGGTGAAGAGGTGGAGGGAGAGATAAACTGGGAAAGAAGATTGAACCTCACAAGACATCATACCGCTGCCCATATAATCAATGGAGCAGCGAGAAGAGTCCTCGGGAATCATGTATGGCAGGCGGGAGCTGAAAAAAAAGAAGACAGAGCAAGGCTGGATATAACGCATTATGAAAGTCTGGACAGGGAAACACTGAATAAAATAGAAAAACTTGCAAATGAGATCGTCCTTGAAAATAGAAAGATAGAGAAAAAATTCATGAAAAGGAGTGAAGCCGAAAAAAAATATGGATTCAGGCTATATCAGGGAGGTGCTGTTCCGGGGAAGGAGATAAGAGTTGTCAATATAGTTGATTTTGATGTTGAAGCATGTGGAGGGACTCACTGTGATCGCACAGGTGAGGTGGGGTTCATAAAGATACTGAGAGCAGAAAAGATACAGGATGACGTTGTAAGAATAGAGTTTGCAGCAGGTATGAAGGCTCTAAAATATATACAGGAAACGGAAAAAATAATAGAAGATGTCGAAAGAGTATTCAGAGTAAGAAGAGAAGATGTTAAAAAAACAGCAAAAAGATTTTTTGAGGAATGGAAGGAGAGAGGAAAGGAAATAGAAAGATTAAAAGAGGAGATCTCAAGATTAAAGGTTTATCAACTGAGGGAGAAATTTACGGAAAGAGACGGTATAATGTTCCTGGAGGAGAGGATAGAAGGGGACCCGGAACTTTTAAGAAAAACTGCTTTATCTCTTAAAGAGGATAATACTGTTATTGTTCTCCACAACGGAAGAAACATGGTGTGTGTCTGTGGAAAAGATGCCATTCGAAAAGGATATAAGGCAAATGAATACATAAAAAAATATGGCAAAGGAGGAGGAAACGAGGAGATGGCTCAGGGAGTGAAGATATGAAGAACTCAGTGGATATTTTTGTTGTTTTTTTGATTTCTATCTGTATCATATCCTTTGTTTACCCGTATCTCTCAAAACATACATTCGAAAAGGATGTTTATACAGATGTGGAAACTGCAGTGAAATGTATCAGAAATCTGGAGGAAAATGGCTTTTTCTATACTCTGACAATCAAAGGGTGGTGGAACTCAGACAACTCAAAGTTCATAGAGGAGGTATTTCTTACAGATTATAATGGAGATGAGATGGAGGTGATAAGAAAGAATGGAGATATCGCCACAGTGGGGGATCTTACAGATCTGAAAACAGAGATAAGAACATCCTATATAAAAGTAAATATAAAAAATAAAGAGGTTTACTCTTTTGAGATAAATTTTGATACAAATTTTGATGGATTGGAAAAAATGATAAACGATCATCCCGTTCAGAAAGTTATAAACACAGCCATATCTGGAAAGATAATTATGAAGAATTTCAATGAGTTGAATCCCATAGAGGAGAGAAAGCTCAACGATGAGTTGAGAAAAAAATTTTTTTACTGTAAAAAAATACAAATAGATGAAAAAAGTCTTTATCTGGAATTTTTCAGTACAAAATACCTGAAAGATCTGAGGGAGATATACGATGGGGAAATAAAGGGGGAATTAACAGTATATGTACGATACTGAGCTACAATATAATCAAGGAACCAAAATCCACATCCACTCTTATTTTAGCCTCCTCAATACCATCTTCGTTCACAATGATCTTTTTATATCCCTCCTCTGAAGTTATTATTCTACCTGAGTACCTTATTGTACCTCTATCTATCCTTGCTTCAATGATTGCCTTTGTTTCTTCAGGTATCTTTATTTTAATAGAACCCATCTCTGTTGATATAATACTCTTACC
>JAGGSE010000134.1 GCA_021159225.1 bacterium | reverse complement strand
ATCACAATTTCTTATACTTCAAATAATGAATTTCCGAAAACTTTATATACCCGTACTATGAAATTTCATAGGACGATACAAAGAAACAATACAAAGAAGGTGACAAAAATGGATGTGTTAATAGGTAAAAAGGGTGCTATGGCGTATGTACTGGCTGTAGTGACGGGGTTCAATTCTGACAACAAGGTTGTTATAAAGGCGAGAGGAAGAAATATATCAAAAGCTGTAGACGTTGCAGAGATAATAAGGAACAGATTTCTGCAGGAAGCCAAAATCGATAAAATAGAGATTGGTACGGAGACAATCGAAAACAGAGCTGTCAGTACAATGGAAATAACGATGTCAAAGTAAGGAGGAGTTTTGGTGGGAAAAAGGCCTAGGCGATGGAAAAAAAAGGGAAAAATGCGATGGAAACATAAAAAGAAGAGAATGAGAAGAATGAAGAGGAAACTGAAGAGGAGGAAGTAGTCAAATACCTGAATAGAGCCTTTCCCACAAAAAGTCCGGTAATCTATTTTTTATTATTTTTTTCCTTACACCCTCTATATTATATTCTACTCTTTTTGCTTTGATCTCCATTTTTTCAGGGTCTAAAAAGAAGAGGCTTGCTCTCGGATCTCCATCTCTTGGCTGCCCAACAGATCCTGGATTCAAAACAATCTTTTTATCTATTTTTTTTATCATTGGGATGTGAGTGTGTCCCAGAACAAGGATATCTATATCTCTCAAAAACTGCTTGAAGTATGAATCTGGATAAATGGGGTAAAGATACTGGGTAATACTCGTTGGAGACCCATGGTAAAATGATATTTTTTTACCTTTTATTTCAATACCAAGATTGAACTTCAGATCCCTCAAAAATTCCATGTTTTCCTTAGTTAAAACAGATCTTGTCCATTCTATAGCTTTTCTGGCATATGTATTGAATCCATGAAGTTCATCTGTTACAGCATAATCATGATTTCCAAAGACCCCCTTCACATTTCTCTCAATACATAACTCTATGACTTCATTTGGATCTGGACCATATCCCACAAAATCACCACAGCAGTATATCTCCCCCTTTGCATGTTTCAGGACTTCTTCAAGTGCCTCCAAATTTGAATGAATATCAGAGATCAGTGTGATCATGATCCCTTATATTTTCTTGCTATCATAAAAGCTTTTTTTATCGATAAATTTTTTTCTCCTTTTTTCAGAATATAAGACTCCAGCTCATTTTCCCTTATTTTCTCTCTCACATTTTTCATTTCTTCTAAAAAGATACTGAGATTGTGAAGAGCCAGAAGAATCTCAGCTTCACTTGTACTTTGCAAAAAATCATTTAAGCCATAATCTCTGCATATGGGACACTCACACTCCGGGAGTTCTTTCACTCTTCTGAGTCTTAGTCTTTTCAGTGTCTCCGGATCTATGTACTCCTTAAAGGCTGCCGCCACAAGGTATGTCCATGAGTCAAATGTCTCAACGCCCATATAGCTCAGTGCGAACAACGCAGGAAAGCCCGTGATCCCGAATACGTGGAGAGGTTTTTCATTTTTAGCTGCTGAGATTACATTTATTAGCATGTTATAATCTCTCTTTTTCGGAACTAAGGAACCAACAGCATATCCATCGAATCCATCATCAAGATTTTTGATGTATTTTTTAATATCCTCTGGATTGTGGCCATGAACTGCCGAATATAACAGCATTTTTTTATTTTTTTTAAGTTTTAAAGCTAAATTTGAGTTATAAATACTTTTCTTCATTCTGTTTTCCTTTTCTTCCGGAGACAGATCTGGAAGAATTGGATAATCAAATGTCATCCCAATATCACATCCGGATCTCTCCTGATATCCCAATACAAATTCTTCTTCCAGCTCTGCATTTTTTTTCATGAACTGGAATCCACCTGAGTCTATAACTACAGGTTTTTTTGTTTTCAGAACTTTATGAATACCTTTTTCAAGTATCTCCTCTTTTTTTCTATACTGGAGTATATGGTACAAGCTCAAAACGGTGCCCTGAGCCAGATCCCATGGAGCTGGAAATTTTTTTTCGATCCAGAGATCCCAGACACCATAGGAAGCTGCAGAGACAGGCAGTAAAGCTGGAGTTTCTATGATTCCATGGGCTGTTTTTATTTTTTTACACTGCATACCTTATTTATGTTTTTGAAGATATAAAAGAGGTCTTATATCTTCCAATAAATTTTTAAAAAATATCTCCTATAGAATATGTGCC
>JAGGSE010000140.1 GCA_021159225.1 bacterium | reverse complement strand
CCCATAGCCCCGGATACAGAAGAATGAAAAATTCTTTCTCTCTCCTTGAAGAGGAAGATAATATCAGACCGTTACCAAACTTGGTTGGCAAATTGGAGAAGGGTTTGAAAAGTGGAGTTGAGGTAGAAGTTTTAGAGAGCGATTGTTATGTGCTTTTTATTGGCATGACAATGTAGAAATAGTTCTCAGTATTGTCGCTGGGTTTTATTATTGCTGCTCCCTCTGGTCCATTAAGCCCAAAAAAGACCTCTGAACCTTTAATACTTGATAATCCCTCGGAAAGAAATTTGGAGTTAAAAGATATTTCCAGATTTTGCCCCTTTACCTGGGCACTTATATCGGCTTTGTATTCACCAAGTTCAGGGTTTTGGCTGAAAATCCTTACCTTCTGCTCTCTTGAACTAATCTTCAATTTAATCTCGTTTGTCTTTTTTCCAAAAAGAGATGCTATTCTTATCTGTTCTAAAATTTCCTCCTTTTTAAAGATAACCTGGGTTGAGAATTTTTTGGGAAGTATCTCCTGATAATTCGGATATTCTCCTTCAATTAATTTTGAAACCAATTGAATCTGGGGATGGTCTGTTTCTTCCATTGGCAGTTCAAACATTACCTGGTTGGAAGATGCCTCTAATTTTAACTGCCCTTCTCTTTCTCCGAAGATGCTGATGGCTTCTCGGCATGCCTTCTGGGGAAGAATAAATGAACACTCCTCCGACTCCCCATTTTCAATAGGTACTTTTTTCTCTCCCAGGCGAAAACTATCGGTGGCGGCAATTGTGAGTTGTTTTTTTTCTAAGGAAAAATATACTCCGCAAATTTCAGGCCGGGAAGAGGAATAGGCTGAAAAACCGGCTACCTGGCTTAGCCCCTGGCTGAATAATCTGCTGTTAATCAGGGCAGTGACGCCTCCCTTGGCTTGTGGTATGATGGGGAAATCCTCCCCGGTAAATCCTTTTATTTGGGTTTCCCGTCCATTGTGTTTTATTCTTAAAGTCGCGTCTGTTGTCTCAATTTCCAGATTTCCCTTGGGTAGAAGAGAAACGAAGTGGGAAAAAAGTTGAGCCGGAACAGCAATTTTTCCCTCTCCTTCATTTTTGGCTAAAATCCACCACTTTAGCCCAATTTCCAGGTCGGTTGCTTCTATGCAGAGAAAGTTTCCTTCTGTCTTTAGTAAAACATTGCTTAGTATGGGCAGAGAAAGCGATTTTCCTGCAGCCCTTTCAAGGGCAGCAAGCCCTTCTTTAAGTTTCTCCTGAAGCAAGGTTATTTTCATTATCTACATTATAGTTGTTTTAAGAAGCAAATGCAATACAGAAAAAAAATGCGCCTGGCCGGGCGCATTTTTGGAATTTTTGGAGAGGGGAGACAGTCCTGACAAACTCGATTTTACCTTTAAGGCTGGGCTCGGACAAAGCCAGTGAGCTCAATCAACCTCCTTTGTCAATGACTGCTGTCCTTTTGAGAATAAATCTCTCACCCCCCTCTCCGCGCATTATTATTAACTATCCAAAAATTTTTGTCAAGTATTTTGCCTGTTTTTTGGGCTACAAGATAGAAGTTTGAATTATCGCTTTTTTTCTCTCCTAAAGAAAATTCTCCTTCTTCTATTGTTTTAAGCCCTGCCATTTCTACTGCTTTTTTCAGCCCGTGCTTTGTAAAGCAGTGAAAGTAGCAGTCGTTTATTCCCTGCCAGTTTGTTAAGATGTCCCCGAATTCAAGTTTGGTTTTTCCTAGAATTTTTAAGAGAGCGAATTTCAAGATTAGTTTTCTTTTCCTTTTCTTCTTGGCAATGTTCCAGACGCTTAAAATTAAAAGTCCGCTCCTTTTGAGCACCCGCTTCATTTCTTTTAGGGCCTGGGCTCTGAATTTTTGAGAGGGAATAGCGTGAAGAAGGGCTATGGCATATACCTTATCAAAGAAGTTTTCCGGGAAGGGCAATTTTAGGACACTGGCGGTTTGAAATTTTAGTTCCGGGTGTTTTTTCTTGGCAATCTCAATTAGTTTTTTTGAAACATCCACGCCAAAATACTCTCCGCCTTTTTCTTTAATGAAATCAGCATACTGTCCGCAGCCGCAGCCCGTGTCCAATACCTTGTCGCCGGGCGAAATGTATTTATCAAACAAAAACCTTGCCTCCTTCCATGGCTTTGCCCTTCTTTTTGAAAATTCAGAGGCAATCAAATCATAGTCCCTTTTTGTTTTCTCCAAAAGATATCGGGCGTATTTTTCTTCCATAAGATAAAATGTACCCCCTCAGTCAGAAAATTTCAAACAATTTTTTCCCAATAAGAATACC
>JAGGSE010000137.1 GCA_021159225.1 bacterium | reverse complement strand
CTTTCGGTATTTGCATCAATCTTACAGCTTCGTTAATCCAGAACAGCAAGTTTTCGGTAGTTTTCCTGTCGAAACCTCTTTCCCACGTCGATTCGTTTACTTTGTATCCATCCACTCCAATAACAGCCGTAACCCCAAAGTTACAGATTATGTTAAAAGCCCAAAGAGCGAATCCTGCAACAGTCGGGATTGTTGCTTCTCTATTCTCGAACTTCTTTAGCTCCTTTTCAAGATTTCTCCTCCATTGTCTTTTAATCTTCTCATTCTTGAATTTAATGCGGTCTAAGTTCGTATCAATCCAGTTTCTGAAGGCTTTGGAGAGTTTTCCTTTAACTTCCGCAACGAAATTCATTCAACCACCCTCCCTAAACTTGTCAAACTTCTCCTTCCAGATTTTCAGATGCAAAATTAGATTTACCTTGAAAGATTCAAAATCGAACTGCTTAGCAAAGTTTCTCAGGTATTCCGAGTCCCAGCTATATTTGTCCAACAACTTAACCGCTGTGGCGAGATTTGCTACATCCCCCCTCGCTATAATCCCCCCTCTGCAAATCTTAAACACTCCGTTCTGCTCTACGAAACCCGTTTTATTGAGGAGAATTGGGGGAAATCCCGTGTTATCAACGATAACTGGCTTACCGCTTGCGAGAGCTTCTAAAGGGGTAATGCCAAAATCTTCCGCTACAGCAGGAAATATCAAGGCTTTACAGCTTGAGAAAAGCTCTATCTTCTCCTTTTCATCCACGAACCCCTTTATGTCAACGAGTGGGTGGTTCTCGTATTTCTCTCTAACTTGTTTTTCAAGAGTTCCAGTTCCCGCTACGACTATCTTCTGTCCAGCTCTTATGCAAGCTTCAATCGACTCGAAAACTCTCTTCTCTGGCTCTAATCTGCTCAGAAAGAGGATGAAATCCTCAGATTCGTTGCATTTGTATTTGTTCCATTCTATAGGTGGGTAAAGAACTACACTGTCTCTCTTTAGGTATTTCCAGAGTCTGAACCTGATAACTTCAGAATTGACGAAATAATAGTCAACCCTCGTATCGACTGCGTAATCCCATATCCTCAGAGCTTCCCCGATAAAGTCTATTATGAACCTCTTAATTGGTGTAATTCTTTTTCTCCTAAAGTTCCAAAGATCATAAAGCCATCTCGGCGGACTATGGCAGAAATGAACATGCATCGTGTGTTCTGGAGTAATTATAGCTCTTGTTGTAGCTCCACTTGTCACAATAATATCAAAATCTCCGAGTTCCTCAATATTCACGGAACTCCAAAGTATATACTCAAGACTTCTCACTCTTTTAAAAATTCTTAGAGGTCTCGGAAGCAAATAGGACAAGTCCTCGAAACCGAGTTTGCTTTGACCTATACAATATACCTTACAGTTCAGAGCCTTTCCAAGATAACTTGCGAGGATTTCCCCTCCTCCCACTCTCTGGAATGTCCAGTGAAAAACAGCAATTTTTTGATTTTTGACCCATCTGTCGAGTTCAGTAGTCATAGCCCAACTCCTCCAGCTTCTTCCTCGTTTCTGGGTCAAGTCTTCTCTTTATCGCATTCTTCAATTTCTCTGGAGCTTGGAAAGCTCTTTTCGGGTCGAGTTTGTTGTATCTTGGTTCGACCCTTAACCGCAGGTATACCCAAAAGACTCTATTGAAGAGCTTAGGATACCACACCAAATCTTCAAACTTGATGATTGCACCTCTCTTTTCGTCAAGGTTCTCAAGAACATGGTAATTGTAGTTTACATACATCCTTACGAACTTTTCAAGCAAATCTCCACCGCTGTTAAGGTATCCAAGCTTTTTAGCAACTTCCATCATATATCTAAGCTCGAATTTTCCTGAATTTCCGTGGCTCATCCATTTAGCAATCATGTAATTTGGTGCATAGGTTACAAGGAATTGCTGAATTCTCCTTTTCAGCTTGGATGGAGAACCAGCATGACTGTAGAGAACTTCCGCTGGGTCTCTGACAATGTGAATGTAGTTGCAGTCGAAATATTCCGCAAATTCGTGTAAAATTGGATGTAGCTGGTTTGATTGGATTATGACTCTTTTATCAATATCGTTGAACATCTCCACCGTCTTTATCGCATCCTCGAAGTCCTCCTTCGTGTAGACTGGCTTGGGTTTTGCCGTTTCGAGGAATTTCCTCCTCACTTCTTCTGAAACCATGAAATATGGCTTGTAGATGGGCATTCCATGCAAGGGGTTTATTGTGTCTGCTTTCGGATTCAAAGTTTTGAACTCGTTGTGGACTCCACAACTGTGTGGCTCGTAGAGGATTATTGTTTCTGGGTTGCTCTGCTGTAAAATCCACCAGACGATTGAAGTTCCAGTTCTGTAAT
>JAGGSE010000167.1 GCA_021159225.1 bacterium | reverse complement strand
ATGCGAGGAATATAAGATTAACAACGAGCAAGCGAGAAGCACAGCCTACTCTTATAGAAGTAAGGTAAGAAAGTTGAAAGTTGGGGAGTGATAAAGAATGAAAAAAAAAGAAGAGGAGCAGAAGGCATAGAAGCAATTGCCTCTGGCAAGTGGCATCCAGTGTTGACACGCAACGAAAAGGAAGTATATGGTATTATTGATGGACATAAAGTGATTCTGACATGGAACATAAAAGGAAAGAATCCAAAATGGAAAGAGGAAGCTGTAAAAAGATACAGAGAATATGAAAAGAAAAAAAGAAAAAAGAGTAAATAGAACACCGAAGCAAAAAGTAGTAAAACTCAGTGTGGATGTGGATAGTAGTTTATCCAAAACATAAAAATGCCCAAAGTAAAAGAAACTACTAATCATATAATAGTGCATGTAGGCAACTGGTGGAAGCGTTATCATAGCGCATCATCAAAAACGAAAGCATTATGGCAGTTCCGCATAAAGGATGTAGGACGAACAAAGCATTCAGAGTTGATATTATGCAAGCCACCTAACTCAGCGAGCTGGCATACCTATGCATGGTCGTTCTCTAACCAGCAGGTAAAGAAGAATAATCGTAAATTAATAGTTTATGAGAGGAAAGCATTTGAGATATTAATGAAAATGAAAGAGAAAGGAGAATTAAAGGGTTATAGTGTGATATTAAGATGAGCCATGAAACAAGAGCTTAAAGATTTTATACGAGATTGGAACAAGACACATAAAACAAAGATACGTATAATTGGTGGATTTGCCAAAAAAGGATATTCTAAGCATGATATTGATGTAGTGTTATCGAAGCATTTACCACATGATATAGAGGCACAGTTAGCACAACAACTTTCAAAAATTACGGGGCTTAACAGAGTTGATATCTTTAATCCAATCACAAAATCAGAGCTAAAAATCTTGAGAAGAGGCACACAAAGCGAATTCGGAATGTTTGGATGGGAAGCATTACCAGAGCAGTACAGACCTGATTATCTCATAACAAGTTATAATAGGAAAGGGATACCTATATCAAAAGGTAGAATGTCAAAGAAAGACTTCCAGCAGTTCGATTATAGAGTAAGATTTTTTGCGTATCGTGATGCCTTACGACATTATGCATATAGAAAAATACATGAGAAATATGGTTACTCGAAACTACCAGAAAAAATTTTAAAATTGTTAGAGAAAATTCGTAGAGAAGAACGAGGAGATGAAGCATTACTCAAAAAATATGGCATAGACAGAAAGAGAATTGTAAAAGCCCAGCGAGAAATGGGACTTATAAAAGGAAGAATGTATATAGATACTGTAAATTTGAAAAAAGATGCAAGGAAAAGGTATTTCAAAGGATTGCAAATTTGAAATAATTAAAAGAGAAGGAGAATTAAAAGGTTATGGTCTGGTATTAAAAAATAAATAGAATAAAATCTTTTAATTTAATTGAAAGCTGAAAGGAAGAATATGGAAGAAATGAAAGAATTGAAGCTGAATAGGAACTTAAGAAATATGCCCAGAACATACCAGATCCATGCAACGATACCATTAGACCTTTTCGTTATCATTAAGGAAGCGCACCTACTGGACAGAATTGACAGTAAAGTCACAGAAGCGTTATATGATTGGGTAGAAGAGGAAATGAATAAGAGAAAGGAAAATGAAAGTAATAGAAAGCAGAAATCCAACTGTAAAAATAGTTGATGACATAAAAACAGGGAAACTGTTTGTAGAACTCACAGGTGATGACGACCTACTTAGATTTAAAGAGCTACCACCATTCGTAGATTTCAAAGAACCTAAGAACAAGTGCACCTATAAACATTTAGGACAGATAAACACATTACAAGGCGAGAACATCCTTGAATACTCAGTAAGAGACAAAAAGAGCAAAAGAAGGCATTTCACTCTGGTATGGACAGCAATTGTTAAGAACGATGATATTATGCCTATCAAGGATAGGGATTATAGCATGGTTAATATGCGAATTCAACTCTCAAAAAGCAGTATAAAAAGTTTAAAGGATACTCTCACAGAATTTCTATGTCCTACACCAAAGGAAGATAAATCAGAGCCAAAAACAAAGTTATTTGAGATTTTAAGGTTGCCTTTTGCTCTGGATTTAATAAGGTATTTCTCAGAGAACGAAGAATTAACAGCAAGTAAATTCAGGGAAATAACAGGTTTGAAATGGAATAAGAGCTATCAATACCTTAGAAAGTTTGAAGAGGTTGGATTACTGAGGAGCTATAGATATGGAAAAGGTGGAATCAAAAATTACAAAATAACCTTAGAGAAGGAAAAGATAAAGGAAATAATGAATGTGATAAGAGATTGAGCAAAGTTTTTTAAATTTTAAAAAACTTTGCGGAATTAATATATATAGT
>JAGGSE010000047.1 GCA_021159225.1 bacterium | reverse complement strand
TTATGATTATTATAGGTCAAAACTACTCTATTGTCCATACCGAGTTGAAAAGGGAAAACCTTTTAAAATTTGGGAGATTTCAACAAGATTCAAGCCCAGGATTACTCCTACAGCAATCGCGGCCAAGGCAGAGTAAATCTGCTCCTTTTCAGAAGCCCCTTCCAACCAGACCGGGACAAAACTGCCCTGATAATTAACCTTAAAGTTAATCCCAGATTGGGAATAGATATCAGTCGCCCTAAGGTCCACTCCTTTCTCAAAACCAAAACCAATCTCTTTAACATCTGGCTCAACTTTTATCTTTCTTATTTTTTCATCATCAAGGTTTGCAATAAGACAACCAAAACGAGGTAGTTGTTTAGCCAATTCTTCTACCCTCCTCATCCTTTTTTCTTCCTTATCAGAAGCCGCGAAATGAAAAGGAATACTCCTTATATGATCAATGACCAATATCGGCAGTTTAGAACTTTTAATCACCCACTTAAGTTCTTCTGCCTCTGAATCGCTGTCCAGTTTTGCTTCCAAGGTCAAAATGTCCTTCTCAATCTTGGGATGTCTTAATATCTGACAAATAGTTCTCTTGATTCTAATTCGGTCTTTCCCGACAACAATTATTACCTTCGGCTTTCTTAAAAAGAATTTAAATTTTAAGAAGAAATTCATAGTTGGTAGTCCGGCGGTATCTGCCAGTAGTCAATAATATATTTTGCCAAATCGTGAAAAATGGGCGCGGCTGAGTATTCAGAACTTCTTGATTTGGGGTTGTCTAATTTTACAAGAATCAAAAATTTCGGGTCATAGGCCGGAGCAAAACCAATAAAGGACTGCCAGGTTTGATTAGAATAGCCACTCCGATTAATTCCCAACGCCGAGAAGGGAATCTGGGAAGTTCCAGTTTTTCCAGCAACATAATAGCCAGGAATCCTCGCTTTCTTTCCAAATCCGTTATCAACCACGCTCACCAACATTTTGGTTAATTGATAAGCGGTTTTGGGAGAAATAACCTCTTGGGCTTCTATCAGCGGTTTTGTCTTAAATACCTTCCCATTTTGAGAAAATCTTTCTGCCACATAGGGCTTGACCATCTTTCCCCCATTGGCAATAGCACAAAATGCCCGGACCAACTGAATTGGCGTCATTTCAATTCCCTGACCAAAGGAAGCAGTGGCAAACTCAATGTCTCTACCCTTTGCCAACCTCCTATTTTTAGAAAATACCTCGCCTTCAAGGTCAATCCCTGTTGGTTCCAATATCCCAAATCTTTTAATATATTTCAGAAACTCTTCGTTACCCAATTTTCTTTCGGTAAAAATTGCCCCGGTATTAATTGACTTTTCCAATACCTCGGTCATTGTCCTCTTGCCCCATTTTTTTCTGGCAAAGTTATAAATAGGCCGGCCGTTCAGCCAAACCACTCCTTTGTCTTCGTAGGTAGTCTCCGGCGTAATTTTTCCCTCCTCTAAAGCCGCTGCCATAGTGATTGGTTTAAAGCATGAGCCAGGCTCAAAAAGTTTTTGAATGGCGCTGTTTTGAAAAATAACTGTCTTTTTAGCAAGAGCATATTCTTCATATTTATTGGGGTCAAAATTGGGAAAGTTAGCCAGAGCCAAAATTTTGCCGGTGTTTGGTTCAATAACAATAATTTGGCCACTGCGAATGTCAAAATCATCTTTTGCCTTCTTAAGCAGTTCCTCTGCCTTAAACTGAATTGGGTAATCAATGGTCAGCCAGATATTCGTGGCATTGGAATTATTGTTGATTAAGGATGTTAGTTGTCCCCAAGGAGTTTTTAGCCCTTCAATCTTTTTTTCTCCCTTAAGGGATTGGTTATAATACCCTTCCAGGCCATATTGTCCCTCACCGGCATCGTTTAGAAAGCCAACCACCTGAGAAGCAAAGGGTCCTTGAGGATAATCCCTAAAAATGGCATCTCCGAGATGGACGCCCTTTAGTTCTTGCTTCTTTAGTTCTTCTGCCTCATCCAAAGTGAGCCGTTTTTTAATTAACTCAAAATAATTGTCTTCCATTGCCTTTTTCAAAATCTCCTTTTCGGGAAGCCCTACAATCTCTGAGATCTTTTTAGCAGTTGCCTCTTTATCACTAATTTCCCTGGGAGAAATAAATAGATAGTTCCCTTTTTTGTTTGTGGCTAATATCTGCCCTCCCTTAAAAAAAATCCTTCCTCTCTCGTCCATCCGTTTGATTGTCTTCTGCTGCCCCTGAGCCAGCGCCCGATAATAATCTCCATTTATAACCTCAAGAAAATAAAGCCGGGCTATAATTGATAGCCCAAAGACAACAATAAAAAAGAAAATCAATTTTAGCCGCCACTCTCTCATTTTTCATTTTATGTGTACCATCTGACCGCTTCAGTAATAATCCTTGATGATTTCCTTGCTGAGGCATCTTGTCGAGGTGGAGCATATCGCAGCCGAGCCCCAGAATAGGTTTGCG
>JAGGSE010000049.1 GCA_021159225.1 bacterium | reverse complement strand
GTATGTGGAAAGGCAATTCCCGCAGATAAAAATTTCTGTTCTGAGAAATGTGAGAGGTATTACGAAAAAAAGATTAAAACTCAGAAAAGATACTTTTATATTCTCATGGCATTACCGATAATTCTGATACTTCTTCTTTTTATTCTTGGCGGAGTGCAGTGATTATGGATTAACTTTATAAATATAGAATCTCTATTATAATATGTGAGAAAAATGAAGAATTACAAGCTGGGACTTGTTATGATTGTATTTTTAGTTTTGGCAGGAATGAAAGTTCCTGTGAGATCATCTGTTATTAAGGTGCCGGATGATTATCCCACGATAAATGAGGCTATTTCAAGTGCTATTGAGGGAGATACAATAAAAATAAAAGGAGAATATACAGAAAATGTTACCGTAGATAAGAGATTGACAATAGAGGGAGAAAATGCGGTGATCAATGGTAAGGTAGTTATAGATGCCAAAAATGTAAAAATCTCCAAAATAACGATCAGAGATGCCATTGAGGGCGTTGAAGTTACTTCCTCCGGAAGCGGGATACTCTATTCCATTAAAATTGAAAACTGTACATACGGTATAAAGATGATTAAGAGTGGGAGAATAGATCTTCACAATGGCATATTCAGGAACTGTGAATACGGTGTATACGGTGAGAAGCTCACAGGAGTTCTCATAGATAATTCAGAGTTTTCAGAAAATGAAAATGCTCTTTATTTTCTGAATGTATCTGGATGTTCAGTAGCAAACTCAAAGATCGAGAACTCAACAACAGGTTTTTATGTTTCTCTATCTCCATATGTCTCCATCTCTAGGAATATTATCACTGATTGCGAGAAAGGAATAGTTTTAGAAAATTCCAATGGAGATATTAAAGATAATTTCCTGAAAAACAATGATAATATAGATATAAGCTATATGAAAGATTCTGAAATTACAGGAAACACGATACAGGATGGTAATACGGGAATTCTGATGGAATACTCCTCTGGAAATGAGATAAATGGAAATAGAATCAAAAATGTAGAGTCTTATGGTATAAGAATTATGTATCAGTCTGAAAATTGCAACCTTTATAACAATATAATTTATTACAACTCAGAGGGAATAGCGGTGCTTGCAGGATGTAAGAATATTAAAATAGTAAATAATACGCTGTACTCAAACTCTGACAAAAATATATGGGTCTATGATTCGCAAAATATACTTATCCAGAACAATATTATAGCAAAGGGCAATTATGGAATATACTCTCAGCAGGCAACACTGGACATAGATTACAATGATTTCTGGAACAACAAGAATAATATATTTGGAGCAGATGTTGGAAATTACAATATATTCCAGGATCCGATGTTTTTGAACGTAGAGAAAGAGAACTTTAAATTGAATATAAATTCTCCATGTGTGGATTTTGGGAAGTTGCAGGATTCTCCTGGCTCAGACTTTGAGGGAAAGAAAAGGCCCTACAGCAAGGGAGTGGATCTGGGAGCTTATGAGGTGGCGAGTATACAGATTACCCTTGTTGCAAATACAGTGGATTATGGACTTGCGAGTGAGTTTATAGAGTTTCTGAAGATGAACAATGTCATGATAACAGAGATCTCAGCACCGGATTTCCCGGATCATCAGAGTGATAAAATCATCATCATTCTTGGAGGTCCAGATGCATACGATGGAATAGGGTATATCGTCAAGAATGTTCTGGATTCCAATGAGATAGATCTCCTTAGGGAGGAGGGTAGTTCTGCCATGTTCATAAAAACGAATGTGTGGAGAGATGGACAGCTGATAATAGTACTTGCAGGAAATGATAGAGACCTCACAAGAAAGGCATGGATGGATAATAAGGAAAATGTTTTTACTCAGATGAAAGAATGGATCTAAAGGACCCGTAGTCTAGTGGACAAGGCGCGAGGCTTCGGACCTCGTTTCCGCGGGTTCGAATCCCGCCGGGTCCGCTCACTTACTGTTTTGGGAACTTTATGGTGATACCGTCACTTCCTATTATTGTATTTCCAAAGTTCTCGACTATCATCTTTACAAGACTCAGGTCTACATCCATGTCTATCCCTGTAAAGTTGAGATATGTGTTATCAGAATCTTCATAGGAGCTTATCTCCAAGGTTTTACCTGAAGAGAGTAGCATTTCAAATGCATCAGAGATAAGAGGTGTAGCTTTCACTGTAAGATCCTTTTTTACATCTATATCTATCTTTTTCTTCCCTCTGTATTTCTTCTCCATCTCCAGAAGCATCTCGCCTATGTTTATATCTCTTATCTTATAATTTTCCATATTTTTTATTCTTTTTAGAGTTTCTATTGCATTACCACTAGTTTTTATAGTGCTTATAACTCTTTTTAGATAATCTTTTCCTCTGTCGCTTATTTCTTCCCTTTCCAGCATATTCAGGTATCCTAAGGCAATCTGATTTAGATTGTTCAGATTATGAGAGATGATCTCATCTATAATCTCTGATCTTTCTCTTTTATACCTTTTAACTACCTCTTCTGTCCCTGACTCCTCTCCAAAAGACTCTATCAGCGAATCGATC
>JAGGSE010000087.1 GCA_021159225.1 bacterium | reverse complement strand
TCCTGCTTTCGCTCCTGTCCTTTTTAATATAGCTATTATCTTTTCTGCTGTTTTTGATACTATAACTACAGTTTCTACCTTTTTTGAGAGAAACTCTATAAGTTTAACTCCATATACGACACCTGAAGCACCTGTCATTCCAATCACAATCTTCATGATCATAAAATAACAGAGGGGAATAAATAATTATCTTTAAAAACTCTCTGCAACACTTTATATCATGAAACAAGTTTTAACTGAAAACGCACCGAAGCCTGTGGGACCATATTCACAGGCTGTAAAGGCAAATGGATTTCTCTTCATCTCAGGGCAGCTTGGTATAGACAAAGACGGAAATGTAAAAGATACGATAGAAGGGCAGACAGAACAGGCGATAGAGAATATAAAGGCTATACTTAAAAAAGAAAATCTGGATCTGAAAAATGTTGTGAAGGTAACAGTATATCTTAAAGATATGAATGATTTTGGAAAGATGAACTCTGTCTATGAAAAATATTTCACAGGAAAACCTGCAAGAGCATGTATCGGTGTGAATCTTTTCAAGAATTTCAAAATTGAGATAGAAGCTATAGCAGTTTATGAATAGAGTGTATATAGAAACATATGGCTGCACAATGAATAAAGGGGATACCGAGATAATGATAGGTTATCTTGGAGATCTGTACACTGAGGATATGGACAAAGCCGATATAGTCATAGTGAACTCCTGTGGAGTGAAAATTCAGACAGAAAGAAAGATTTTAAGACGGATAAATGAGTTATGCAACTCAAAAAAGGTAATTGTTGCGGGATGTCTCCCAAAAATAAATCCTGAGAGTATAGATGAGAGAGTTTATGGTATATTGGATCCTCAGAGTGTACACAGGATAAGAGAAATTATTGATAAAGTATCAAAGGGAGAAAGGGTTAAGATATTTTCTGAAAATACTGATAAAAGCTTTTTAAAAAAGAAAAGAAAAGGAATAACAGCTATAATTCCAATATCTGAGGGTTGTACTGGTAAATGTGCATATTGTGGTACAAAACTTGCAAGAGGAAATTTACTGAGTTTTGATTTTGAGAAGCTCGTTGAGGAAGCAAGAGAGGTGGTAAATAACGGATATAAAGAGATACTTCTCACATCTCAGGATACAGGATGCTATGGATTTGATAAAGGGCATACTCTTCCTGAGCTTTTAAACAGGATAACAGATATAGAGGGAAAGTTCAGGATCAGAGTTGGGATGATGAATCCTGATAATGTTTTAAAGATCCTTGATGATCTCATAGAAGCATACAGATCCGAAAAGATCTATAAGTTTCTTCATATACCGGTGCAATCAGGAGATGATTATATCCTGAAAAAAATGAGAAGAAACTACACGGTGGATGATTTTGAATATATAGTGAATAGATTCAGAAAGGAGATAAAAAATATAGCTATATGCACAGATATCATTGTTGGATTTCCTGGAGAATCTGAGGAGAATTTTCAGAATACTGTTGAGCTGATAAAAAGGATCAGACCTGATAAGATAAATGTTACAAGATACTCCATAAGACCAAACACAGAGGCTGCAAAGATGAAGCAGGTATATGGATGGGTGAAGAAGGAGAGATCGAGAGCAATGCATAAGCTGAGAATGGAAATAGGATACGAAAAAAATAAAAAATATGTTGGAAAAAAGCATGAAGTTCTGATAACGGAAGAAGGAAAAAGGAATATGGTAGGAAAAATGTTCAATTATAAATCTGTTGTTTTAAACGGAAATATTGGTGAATTCAAGGTAGTGAAAATAAAAAAAGCTGCTCCTACTTATCTGATGGCAGTTTAATCATATGAAAATTTTATTCTGTCTCCGGGTTTCAGATTGAAAAAATTAGAGGCATCCTTCTTATTTGCAGCAATCTCCAGAAATCCATGACTGCCTATCAATGCCAGAAAATCATCACTCTCCGAGTATGTTCTCAGAAATTTTATCTCTCTTCCCATGAGATTTATTTTGTTTATCTCAGGAAGTTTTTCCCTGGATACATTTGTTATTACATTCCCAAAACAATCCACATAAAGTACACAACATTCAATGAAATCTTTTTTTATTATGGGATCTTCTATTTTCAAATCTCTGATCTTTTTTATCTTTTTCCCCTTTATCTTTTCTTTTAAAAGTATTTTAGCTGCTAAAGGTGCATAAATGTCTCTGCCATGAAATGTATTTGAGATATTCTCTTTTTCAATCTCCAGGATCCTCAATGGGATATGTCTTCTGCATGCCAAGGAAAAAAGTCCGTTATCTGGGCCTATAAGGTAGTTTTTTTCTGTTTCTATTACTATGTTTTTTCTTGATCCACCAACACCCGGATCAATAACACCCACGATAACAGAATTCGGGAAATAATCTATAATTCTGTCAATAACAAACGCTCCTGATATAATATCATGTCTTTTAACTCTTATATCCATTATCTTGGCCTCAGGTGATATACTCCATATAACTCCCTTCATCTGCGCAAGATAAAACTCTCCAAAGTCTGTAACAAGAATTATCATGAGTACATGTATGAAAGAGATTTATTTAATAT
>JAGGSE010000025.1 GCA_021159225.1 bacterium | reverse complement strand
CGGCGGTTCAACTCCGCCCTCAGGCTCAGAAAAATATGGCAAGAAAGAAACCGTTTGTAAAACTTGCTTGTAAGGAATGCAAGCGAATAAATTATTATGTCCACAAGTCAAAGGGAGTGGAGGGGAAATTGAAACTGAAAAAATACTGCAAATGGTGCAGGAAGCAGACGGAGCACAAAGAGGTTAAGTAGAAGATGCCCTAAGGGAAGGGGAGGTTTTCGGGTCTGTAGTTAAATGGGTATAATTTTGCTCTCCAAAAGCAAAGTTCCCTGTTCGAATCAGGGCAGACCCGCTTCCTTATGTCTCTTATAGACAATCTTGTCAGGGAGAACTGGCTGAAAACACCTGAAATAATTAGGGCGTTTAAGGAGGTTAAAAGAAGGGATTTTTTGCCCCAAACCCTTAAGGGACTAGAAGAGTTAGATCGGGCGCTTCCGATTGGTTTTGGTCAAACAATTTCTCAACCCCTTGTTGTTGCCTTTATGCTGGAGTTGCTGAAACCGAAGCCCGGAGAGAAAATTTTGGATGTGGGCTGTGGCTCGGGCTGGACAACAGCCCTTCTCGCTTTCATAGTAAACTCTCAGGGGAATCCGAAATCCGAGATTCAAAAGGGAAAAGTAATTGCCATTGAGGTAATTCCTGAATTAAAAGAATTCGGTCAAAAGAATGTGGCTAAATATAACTTTATTGAAAAAGGAGTTGTTGAATTTATCTGTGCTGATGGTTCAAAAGGATATCAAAAGGAAGCCCCTTTTGATAAAATTTTGGTTTCAGCAGAGGCAGAAAAATGTTTTCAAGAATGGAAGGAGCAATTAAAAATAGGAGGAAGGATTGTCGTTCCTATTGGCAATTCAATTTGGCTTTTTATAAAGAAATCAAAAGGAATTTTTGAAGAGAAGGAATATCCCGGTTTTGTTTTCGTTCCTTTGGTTACAGAACCCAATTCTGACAATTAGATTTAACTAATTGGTTAAAATTAAAAACTGATTTTTAAAGACGGAAAGAATAAAACATTCCAATATTCTTGAGAATGTGAGAATATTGGGTTGTGTTTATGGATAGAAATTTTGGAAAAATTGGGATTTTGGTAGGAGGGATTTTGTTTCTTCTCCTTCTTTTTTTCTGGCAGGGAATTTTTTTGCCAAAAAATGGGGCGAAAGAGCAGAAGTTATTTTCTGTAAAAAAGGGGGATTCGGCTTTTGAGATAGGTAAAAATTTAGAAGAAGAAAAATTGATAAAAAGCAGGATTTTTTTTGACCTCTATGTAGTTTTGACCAATAAGGCAGAAAAACTTAAGGCAGGCAGTTATTATTTAAGTCCTTCTTTTTCTGTTAAAGAAATTGTCCAAAAAATAACCAGAGGGCAAACAATAAGGATTAAAATTACGATTCCTGAAGGGTTTAGATTATCTCAGATTGAGGAAAAACTGAGGACCTCCCTGTCTGACCTAAAGGTTAAGGACTTTAAAAGAGAGTTCAGTTTTTTGGAATCAGCGCCTGACAACGCCTCTCTTGAGGGTTTTTTGTTTCCGGATACATATTATTTTTCAGGAGAGGAGACCAATAGACAAATTGTTGATAAATTTTTAAGGAATTTTGACAAGCAATTAAAACCGGATCTAAGGGAGGAAATAAAAAAACAGGGGAAGACCATCTTTGAAATCATTATTATGGCTTCCCTGATTGAAAAGGAAGTTAGAGATGACAATGAGAAGGCATTGGTTTCTGGGATTTTATGGAAGCGTTTGAAAAGCAGAATGCCCCTTCAGGTAGATGCTACCTTGGTTTATATTTGTAAAAACTGTAAAGGACTAAATTTTTCCCAAATGAGGAAAAAAATTGGCGAAATGAAAATCATTGATTCTCCCTACAATACCTATAAATATTTGGGTCTTCCCCCTGCCCCCATTTGCAATCCCGGTTTAGAGAGTATAAAAGCGGCAGTTTATCCCAAAGAAAGCCAGTATTGGTATTATTTTTCTTCATCCGACGGCAAAACCTTTTTTAGCCGAACCCTTTTTGAGCATAATTTTAAAAAAGCAAGGTATCTGGATTAAATAAGTTTCAATATCCTGTGGAATGGGGGTAAAAATTGATTTTTGTATCCTGTTTTGTTATCCTAAAAGAATCCAAAGGCATAATTTTTAACATAGCAAAACAGAACTGAAAATTAAATGGAGAAAATTATTTCGCTTTGCAAAAGGCGGGGATTTGTCTTTCCAACCTCTGAGATATACGGCGGAATTTCTGGATTTTACGATTTTGGGCCCTTGGGGGTGGAGATGAAAAACAATATAAAGAGGATTTGGTGGAAGAAAATTGTTCAGGAGAGGGACGATGTTGTTGGCTTGGATTCTTCAATTATAAAAAATTCTGCCGTGTGGAAGGCATCAGGTCATACCGAGCGATTTTTTGATTTGTTAACGGAGTGCAGGAAGTGTCACAAGAGATTTAGGTATGACAAACTAAAAGACAAGGAGAAATGTCCTGAATGCGGTGGAACATTAGGAAAGCCCCGGAGATTTAATTTGATGCTCAAGACCTTTGTTGGCCCAGTTGAGGATGAGAGCGCCTTGACCTATTTGAGACCGGAAACAGCCCAGGG
>JAGGSE010000217.1 GCA_021159225.1 bacterium | reverse complement strand
CTTTATACTCGTCCACCTTAATCTTATTCTTCTTGCAGAACTCGATCTTGTTCAGTTTTACACCCTGCTTGAGAAGATATTCTATGCTCGAATCGCTTAACTTCCCCATGTGTTGCGTTTTTATGTGCTGAATCACTGAATCGTTGCTTGAGAAGTCATCTCTACCACAAAGCTCGCAAACATGTCTGCTCATGAATACCCCTGCTCTGAAAATCTATTTAAATATTACTATATTTGCTTTTTTAGTAGTAGGTGCTACTTACCCTTACCATTCCTGAGCAACCATGCTGTGAAAAATAATCCGAACAACGCAAAGAGAGCCTCAAAAGGGTGCTCCAATACAACGTCTGGCATAAGATATGTAGAACATTTAACTACTTAAAAATTGTTACAAGCTCCCTCAAAAGAGAGATACCATTCTCCTTGAACCATTCATCCATGGTTTTCCCGTTGAAACCCACGTTTGGAACAATAGAATATCCCACCAACTCTCCGCTTTCGCTGTATTCTTCAACCACTCTTGCATCGTGCTCCTCTGCAATACTCTTCAACACCTCGTAATCGACTTCTCCCCTCACGAACAGTTCTCCTCTCATCACCGTAATCGGTGTTCCCTTTATTTTTACAGACTTTCCACCGTTGCAGAAGACTTCAATCAGCTTCCTGAACTTTTCTTTCTCGAATTTCTTGCAATAATCAGTCACTATTTCTTTTAGCAACTCCTGAACGTTTAATCCTTTATACCTTGCAATCTTTTCCAGTTTCGCATAGATTTCTTCATCGAGCGGAACATATCTCATGTTTTTTAGTTGTGTATAACGCTATTTAAGTTTTACAATAGATGTGGTTGGTAGAAGGTGCTACCAGAGATTTAGAAATCTGCATCTTAACCTTAAGCATAAAAAGCGAGTGACTAACCAAGTAAGAAAACAACCAACTAAACTACTAAAAAAAGAGTTAAAACCTCTTGGAAGCTTTCCTCCACAGGTCTTCCTTGTATCTCCTGTCTTCTCTGACTGGTTGCGGTGGAAGATATTTTCCTTCCTCGTTCTGAATTTTCCTCCTGCAACGAGAAATCGTATCCTCTGGAATAATAGTGCTCAAGACTTTCTTCGCTATCTTTACCGTTTGTTCCGACGGAAGTTTCCTGTTACCAAAGTTCTTATTCATCCAAAGAATTAGCTTACCCATCCTGACAAGGTTATCTCTGTTGAAAACCCAGTTTACAAAGAACCAGAGAAGAACGTCGTCTTCCCTCGTTTCCTTTATGTGTTTAAGAATAAATTCAGTTCTATCTTTCGTCTTTTCGAGCTTCTCTATGAGTTCCTCGATTTCTTCATCGCTGATGTCCCAGTCGTCATTATAATAGACATCAATCATGTTAAGCTCCCTCCTCAAGCATTCTCTTCGCTTGCTCAAGAATTTTCCTCAGAGCTTCCTTCTTGTAGTTCTCTATGATTTCTCTGCTTCTCTCCGCAAGCTCCTCAGCTTCTCTTCTGACTCTGTTGTAGATGTCCTTGTCGTGGTATCTTTCAACAGCTTCTCTGATTATCCTTCTGAATTCTTGCGGAACATAAGCTACGAGAGCGTCAAGCTCAACAATGTAATCGTAGGTGTATTTCTTGCTCCTTGGGTCTCTCTGGAGCTTTGCAAGAGTTTCTGCGTCCTCAGGTCTCGGAGGGAGGTTGTATTGCTCTACCTGCTCTGGAGTTACTGCAACCCTTATTAATTCAACCTTGGACTCGTCCATTCCAAAATACTCCAAAGCTTCTCCCAAGAACCTCTGAATGTCAACACCAGAAGGGTCAAGGTCTCCGCAATAGAGGATGACCACTTTTTCATGAGTTTCGAGAACGTTTCGTAGTTCTCTGACGTTTTCGTAGATGAATGTCCACGAACTGTAACCCCTGTTAACCCTGATATTAACGGACAAGTCCCACAGCCAGTTGTCAAGTGTAGTTGCGAGGGCATCCTTCTCAACCCATACCTCTGGGATTACAGGTTGGTCAGCCCAATAGCCAACGCTTGAACTCACTCCAAGGTAGTCGAATTCAGAGTTAAGAAGCTCGTTTAAGTCGATGTCCTCCACCTTATACTTGCAATCTCTTTCCACCCTTTCAAGGTCATCCTCCGTAGCTCTATAATCGCTGAATCTCTTGATTGCATAGCGAACCCTGTCCTCCATGAAATCCCATTCGAAGAGTCCGTCTTTCCTCGCTTTAACGAGAACTTCCGAAAGCCTCTTATAAGCAGATTTCGTGTTTGGAATAAGATTTCTGGAAACAAGAGAATAGAAGATTGTTCTGAGTGTTGGCTTTACACCTTCACGGTTGAATGCTGGAACTACTTCGGTTCTTACTACTTCTACAACCTGCTTCCAATTTATTCGAGCCATAAGGATAAGTCCACCTCACTTTTTAAATACTTTATGGATTAATCCATGATAAGTAGCACCTACTACCAACCACTTGGAACAGGTAACTTATTTAAGAAAGAAAGAAAAGAATTGAAAGAAAGATAGAGTAATAGAGATAATTTAAGGAGTTCTCATATGGTTAAAAAAATAGAGAATAAACTAAATGACTTAGATGGAAAAGAATGGATT
>JAGGSE010000034.1 GCA_021159225.1 bacterium | reverse complement strand
AAAGGAGGAAAAAGAAATGAAATTGGAATTGGAAAGTTTGGTTAAAGAGCTAGAGCGAGCAAAAGCGAACTCAAAAGACATAATCGTCGACACACAAAACATCCAGATGGAGCCACACAATGACGACACGGTGCTCAACATAAATGGCGAAACATATCCTCTCACTGATTGGGCGCACTCGCAAATTGCTGAAAAGCTCGGTATTCCCATAAAATACTACAACAAGATGCGAGAATCAGGCAAAGCAGAACTGCTCGCAGAAAATGTGAACGCGTGGATGCCCGTGCGCGAGAGGCGACTGATAAGAATACTTTATGGACGCGTTAGAGCTTTTCTATCAGATAGATACAGACCAATGGACAACTACGACCTGTTGTTCTGTGCACTCGACGAATTCATGCATCACGATGTAGAAATACACAGGTGCGATCTTACCGAAACATACATGTATATTAAAGCATTCCAGCCAGCAGAGATAAGACAGATAGAGACAGAATACGGAACTGTTAGTGTCATACCGGGATTGATATTGTCGAACAGCGAAGTGGGTGCGGGGAGCATGAAAGTAGAGCCGGCAATACTGAATGTGGGATGCAAGAATGTGTTTATAGCATCCGCACAGTTTAAAGCGGTCCACATCGGCAGGCGAAGGGGCGAAGGCGATATATGGGCTGATGACACACTGCGATTACAGGATGAAGTCCTGTGGCGAGAAGTACGCGATACGATTAGAGCGGCATTCGATACCGAGCGGTTCGTTAGAGCGGTGGAGCGGTTCTCGAAAGCGGCAGAGAACAAAGTTGAATCGCCAACGGTCGTGGTAGATAGTATCGCTTCGCACTACAACATAAGCGAAGAGAGGAAGCAGAAGTTGCTATATTACTTCGCAAAAGAGTCACCTACACAGCTCGGCGTAGCGAATGCTATCACGAGACTGGCGCAGGACGAGGAAAAAGCGGAGGAACAGGTAGAGTTAGAGCGATTGGGGTACAACATCGTAGCGATGAAAAAGCAAACATTTAACAAGCTCGTGAAAGAGAGAGAAGAGGGAGAAGCAACCGAAAACGAAGGGATAGAAATAGAGATAGAGTAAAAAACGACAGGGATAACGAAAAATGAGGGAGATAAGAAAACTCCCTCTTATTTTTTCTTTATCCTTTTTATTGGAAAAAACTAAACTAAATGAACAAATGAAAAGAAATGACGAATTTGTGCATGAAAAGTATTTAGCCGAGTTAGAAGAACACGCAAAGATATTATTAAAGATATGTGAAGACTATGGCAAAGAAATCGGCGAGCTTGTAGCGGCGAACGACGGGATAGAAGCGGGCAGGATAGCGCAAAAGGATGCGGAGAAAGTTATGCTGTTAGGCTTGATGAGGTACATACTGGATTGCTACATGCAAAAGTAGAAAAACGAACAAAACGAAGTAAAAATGATAAAAATAGAAGAGCTTGCGAAAAAAGCCAATCCCGCGCTCAGGTTATATTACAAGCCCGAAGGCGTGAAGATAATGCCTGAGAAGCGGTATAACGAAGTGCTGAACATATTACAAAAAGAAGAACCAACACATTACGAACGGTTATGGCTTGTAGGCTATCTTAAATGGTTGGGGTTCAATGTAGATGAGGTTATGGATATCATAGACAAGCATAACAACTGGCTTGACTATAAGAGGAACATCACATGGTATCAGATATGTTCAGTGTTCAAAACAAAGACGAAGATGCCGAATGCGATAAGACAGAGAAAAACACATAGACAAGAAAAAATTGAACTGCCCGCGCTGTCCGAACGGCAACAGAAAGAATTACAACGCGCGGCTAACTGGAAAGCGGACGAGTTAATAACACAGGCACTACGAGAGCGATACAATATTGTGTGGTACCCGTGGGAGAGCGAGGAGATAAGACAGCTGGATAGAGAAAATTTGGCAGCACCATATAGGTGATTATGCACCACACCCGCGAAATTTGACCGTAGCAAAAATATTCTGTCAGAACATGACTAATTATATCAACAGCATCAAAAAATTGCAACAGAGCCAAAAATTTAACATGTTTGCGGGGACGCTATGTTGTCCCCTTCTTCTCCCCGTCAATCCATACCTCAACACCCGTGAGCACTGTTCCATCTTCCTTCCTCGTATCAAATGTGACGGCGACCAGCGGGATTTTAACCGTAAACGGTAACTCTTTCCTCCCTGTCTCTTTTCCACATGCCTCAGCGGTAATTACTATTTTATACGAACCGGGAGCAGATGGCGCAGTGAGCTCTGCCGTTCCATCCACGCTCCCACCCGGTGGGACATCACGGCATGTCCTTGAAGCCCCGGGTGTGCCTATTCCATACCTGATTGTTATATCTGTGGTTATATTGCCCGTATTTTTCACCGTATATGCTAACTTTACAGTCTCTTTAGGCTCGAATACTTCCTTGTTCAGTGATGCTGATGTGATTGCCGCTTTACATACCACGGCAACCATCGTCTTTGTTACCGTAGCCGGAGCAAATGGAGGTGTGTAATCGAATTCTTGCGTGAGATACCCTGCCTTCACCAGCTTCACATGCACGGTCTTCCCCGGTTCGAGATTAACAGTAAGCGACGGCATCTTTCTATGTTTCTCCTTT
>JAGGSE010000145.1 GCA_021159225.1 bacterium | reverse complement strand
CTACTGATAAAAGCCCCATTTTTCTTCTTTTGTTCTGATTACTTCAGTTCAAAGACCGAAAGGGAGGAATCCTCAAATCCAGCCACATAGACATACGGTCCTGAGACATAAACTGACCAAGCGCCACCTAAGTAATATGGAGTCCCTCTTCCTTGAATGGAATCCACCAGGCTTGGCTTTTTCGGGTCGGTAATATCAAAGACTGAAAGAGCGCTGTCCTTAGCAGAGGCAACATAGGCATATTTCCCGGAAACAAAGACAGAGGAAGCGCCTCCCAAAAAGTAGGGACTGCCGGCTCCATGAACATTGCCCAAAAACAGAGGAGCAGTTGGGTCAGAGACATCAAAAACAGTTAGAGAATTATCATACATTGAAGCAATATATGCCTTATTCCCCGAGACAAAAACTGAGGTTGCCCCATCAAGATAATTTGGATAACCGGCTCCTCTGGCAGTACCGACATGTTTTGGATGGGTTGGATCGGAAACATCAGAAACACTCAAGGCGTCATCGCCGGCCGTAGCCACATAAGCATGATTATGACTTACAGCAACAGAACTGGCTCCGTCTAGGTAGGGGGATGCCTTGCCGGCAACCGAGCCAAGATACTTCGGATTGCTTGGGTCGGAAACATCAATCAAGGTCAGGGCCTTGTCATCAAAGGCGGCAACATAGGCAATGTTCTTAACCACGCAAACCGAGTTTGCTCCGTCAAGATAATTGGGAGAACCAGCACCAGAAATCACTCCTAGGTGCTTTGGATTTTCAGGGTCAGAGACATCAAAGATAGTCAGGGCGTCATCTAAATAGGAAGCAACGTAGGCACGGTTCCCAGAGACAAAAACAGAATCTGCTCCACCCAGGTAGTAGGGGGCCCCTGCTCCTTTCAATACCTTTACCAATTTAGGATGAGAAGGGTCAGAGATATTAAAGATTGAAAGAGCACTGTCCTGCAAGGAGGCAGTAAAGGCATAATTTCCTGCAATATGAACAGAACTTACCCCCTTCAAGAAATTTGGAGAACCGGCTCCTGAAATCTTTCCTACAAACTCAAGATTCCCCTTTTGAACTGGCGGCGGCAGTGGAGGAGTAGGGGATGGTGGCGAGGGCTTTCTCAGCCAGACAAAGGAAAAACCGACAAAGGCAACAACTACAACGATAAATACTAACCAATAAATCTTATTATCCTTCATATTTTCCTCTCATTTTTTATATATGCTCGACCTTTTTTATTTTTCGACCTTTAATCTATTTTAGCAAATTGGAGGAAAATTAAAAGTGCAAAGAAAGGGTCGGCTCTGGCAATCTTTCAGTCAAACTATAAAATTCAAATTTCTTTAGGCCCTCAATTGCCTTCTCCCTATTGTATTTTTCAAAACTACATTCCTCTAAAGCTATTCTTAAGGGAATGTCTTTTTTGATTTTAGCCAAATCTTTTGACAAGAAGGCATCTTTTTTATGCCTTAATAACAACCCTCTTGTCTTTTGCCTAATTTCTTTTGCCTTTTCAGAATTTTCCTCCAGTTCTTTATATAGGTTTTCCAAATTTCCAAATCTCTTGAGAAGGTCTATGGCTGTTTTCTCTCCTATCCCGGCAACCCCGGGAATATTGTCAGAAGGATCTCCCCTAAGCGCCTTAAAATCAACAATCTGAGAGGGAAAAATTCCGTATTCTTCTTTAACCATGTTTTGGTCGTACAAATGGGTGTTCTTGATTCCTGTTTTCAAAAGAAAAACCCTTGTTCTTGAATTAATCAACTGCAAAATATCCATATCCCCGCTTAAGATAATCACCTCAGTATCCGGAGGAGTAATTTTAGAAATGGCCCCTATCAGGTCATCTGCCTCAAATCCTTTTTTTTCAAAAATTGGAACGCCAAAAGCAGATAAAACCTCCTTTACCTTTGGAATCTGAGAAACTAGATCTTTAGGTATGGGGGGTCTTTTTGCTTTGTATTCCTTAAACTTTTTGTGACGGAAGGTTGGTCCTGGGGAATCAAAACAGGCAGCAATAAAGTCGGGTTGAAACTCCCTTATTGCCTTCAAAAAAACCAACAAAAATCCGTAAACAGCGTTGACCGGTTCGGCCTTCTTTGTGGTAAGAGAAGGAAGGGCGTGGTATGTCCGATGAATAAGAGAATTGGCATCAATAAGAACAAGCCGCTTTCTCTGCATAATCCTATTTTAGTTAATTTTAGCCAGAACTGTCAAGGACTTCCATTCTTTTCAAAAATAGGATAAACTATACCTGTCAGGTATTTTATGGACGTATCGCTATCATCATCCATTTCTAATGTAGTAAAAGAAATAAAGAATGTCCCGGGATTCAAGAAGAAGATAGAAAACGCTCTTCAGAAAAATGTCACTGAACTTTTTGCGATTATCCTGGGAGGAGCCATCAGTTTAGGAGCCTCCGACATTCATATTGAGCCGCGAGAAGAAACAGTTCGGCTCCGTCTCAGAATTGATGGAATCCTGCAGGATGTAATCCTTATCGGTCCTAAAATCTATCACTCTCTTCTTTCCAGAATAAAATTTGTCTCAGGATTAAAATTAAATGTAAGTGACCGGCCCCAAGACGGAAGATTCTCAATTATCCAGGGAGAAAGGAAAATTGAAACCAGGGTCTCAAGCCTCCCCTCTGATTTTGGAG
>JAGGSE010000071.1 GCA_021159225.1 bacterium | reverse complement strand
GTCTTATAAAGTTTGATATAGAGATAAAAAATTCAAAAATAAAGGATGTGAAAATAACAGGCGACTTTTTTATCTATCCAGAAGATTCTGTTTTTGCACTTGAGAGAAAACTAAGGGGAAAAACAGAAAAAGAATCCATGGAGATCATAAAGGATTATTTAAGAACTGTGGAAGCCCCTGGGATTACCATAGAAGATTTTAAAAACTTACTTAAAAAAGCCTTTGAGGATAAAGATGCTGTACAATCCAACTAAAAGATCTTTCCCGGCATTATCTGTAACAGGAAGAGAGTGTTCTCTGAACTGCAAACACTGTCAGAGAATCTATTTAAAACACATGATACCAGTTACTCCAGAGAGTCTTTATACTCTCTCCATGGATAACAATCTAAAAGGTGCTTTGATCTCAGGAGGATGCAATCCTGACGGTAAGGTACCTCTGGATAGCTTCCTGCCAGTTATAAAAAAGATAAAAGAGGAGACCGATCTTCTGATAAATGTGCATACAGGCTTGGTGAACGAAAGAGAAGCAAAGATGCTGAAAAAGGCGAAAATAGATTGTGTGTCTTTTGATTTTGTTATAGATAATAGAATAATTAAAAATGTCTATAACCTGAACAGAACCCCGGAGGATTACATAAAAACTATTAAGATACTGTCAAAATATCTGAATGTAGCTCCCCATGTATGTATTGATCTGAATTTTGGAAAACCTGGAAAAGAGATAGAAGCTTTAGAAATATTATCGAGATTTAATATAAAAAAGCTGGTTTTACTTGTTCTGAAACCTACAAAGGGAACTGAAATGGAAAATGTGAAGATAGACTTAGAAAATGTCTTCAATGTTTTTGAAAAAGCTTCTGAATTTGAAAAAGTATCTTTAGGATGCATGAGGCCAAGAAATGAAGAGATTGAGAAAAAAGCTTTTAAAATGGGATTTGACATTGCAAAACCTTCTTTTATCAAAGGTGATCTGAAAGAACTGTGCTGTGTATTTTAGGTGTATCTATGAGAGTGAGAGTTTCATATGGATCTGCAATAAAGCTCGGGCTTTTAAAAAAGAGGATAGACTGCCTTCCCACGACCATTTATTTAATGACAAAAGGAATCTGTACCGGGAAATGTTTATTCTGCGCCCAATCCAATGCTTCAGGATCCGAGATGTTATCAAGGGTAATCTGGCCAGAATTCTCCTTAGAAGATGTCTTAAAGAATCTCAAAGATGAAAGAGTCTGTATCCAGTGTCTGAATTATAAAAACCTTTTTAATGATGTTATGGAGATCGTAGAAAATGTGGATAATGAAATTTCAGTCTCTGCACAGCCTTTTTCAGAAGAAGAGTTAAAGATCCTTTCTAAAAAAATAGATAGAATCGGAATAAGCCTGGACTGTGCAAATAAGGATCTTTTTGAAAGGATAAAGCCAACATACTCATGGGATAAACACTGGAAAAATCTGGAAAGAGCTGTAAAAATCTTTGGAGATTTTAAAGTTACATCTCATCTTATTGTGGGATTGGGAGAGACAGAGGAAGAGATGGTAAAAATTATTCAAAAGCTTCATGAAAAGAAGATAAAACCATCTCTCTTTGCATTTACGCCTTTGAAGGGAACTCCTTTAGAAAATAAAGAAAGACCCTCTTTAAAAAAATACAGAAAGATACAGTTAGCATATCATCTGATAACAGAGGATATATCCAGAGATTTTAAATTCAAAAATGGAGAGATAGTAGATTTTGGGGTGAAAATTGAGGATTATATAGAAAATCCTGTTATTTATACCACGAGGGGATGTCCAAAATGCAACAGACCTTATTATAATGAGTCTCCAGGAGGTACTATCTATAACTATCCGTATATACCAAGTAAAAAAGAGATGGAAGAGATTTTGAAGATATGGGAGTGAAAACTTTTAAGACTTCATCTGGAACAAAAGATAAATCCGATGCTTATCCTACAAAATCTTAATATTTTTCTCTTTTGTCTTATCGTACAGATTCTTATCTGCCGTTACCAGAGTATCATTGAGAATCTCAGCAAGAGCTAAATACACGGAATCATACAGGGTTGTATCGTACTTAAAGGCCAGATTAATTGCCATATCCAGAATCTCTGTGGTAGGGATAATGATATTTATTCCTAAATCGATAAGACTTCTCACAGCTAATCTTACATCTTCATCGTTAAAAGAAGGATTATATCTCAATGCATTTCCTATTTCATAGAGAATAAGATCAGGAACAACGATTTCTATCTCGTCATTTATGAACATTTCCCTGTATCTCAATGCTTCCTCCCTTTTTTCCTCTCTTGTGAACCATTTTACAATTACGGAAGCATCCAGGATCATCTTTTCTCTCTCCATTTTCTTATCTCTTCAGCTCCTGACCATTCTTTGGATGACTTCTTGCTCAATCGATCCTGTATTTTTATAGCTTCCTTACTTTTGCTCTTGTTTCTTAATCTTGCACTCCAAAGGATCTCCAATCTCTTCTGGACTACAGAAATATCATCTAATTTCATATTTTTTATTTTGAAACAATGGTATAAAAATGTATGGGAAAGAATCAGAAGTGGCGTGGCAAAGTTTTTTATTTTCTATATTCACATATCATCCATGAAAATCTGGGTGTTGATAGCGATCATAATTTTTCTGTAAATCTGGACGT
>JAGGSE010000103.1 GCA_021159225.1 bacterium | reverse complement strand
AATCCTCCCTTCTTGAAGCACCCTATAAGTTTCCTGGGCAAATTTTCTTAATACCCCAAGATATTGTCCATAACTTTTAAATAATCCTTTGTAATCAAAAGGGGCATTGAAATAAGGAGGAGAAGTCACCATCAAATGAACACTGTTATCCGGTATCTCCTCCATGCTCATACAATTTCCAATTATAAGTTTGTGATAAGTAGCCATATTTTTATTCAAGTAATCCCTCAATTGAAACTTCTAAAGCGTCATCTATTTTTTTAAGCGTCTCTATTGTTGGATTCGGATTTTCACCTGATTCAATGTTTACGCCCGAGTAGATAATCAGACTTGCTCTGAAAATCAGAAAGTCGTTATGTCGGGGTGCTGGGAGTTGAACCCAGGCCGCAGCGTCCCGAACGCTGTATACTACCGTTATACTACACCCCGATTTTTTAATTTGGGCATTAAGTAATCCAATACTTTTTTTTGGTCATTTCGTCTCTTTTTATTTCAATTTTTTCCCTTTCTTTGCGGGCTTTTTCGGCTAATGTTTGTAGTTCTTCTTCAGAGAGGGTTCCCAGTTTTTTAATTTCCTTTTCCAAAAATTTTTTGTTGTTGTTCTCCGGCTTTTTCAAAACATAGCCCAGAAGGATATCCAATACTTGGCCCACTTTTGGGCCCGGTTTTATATTCAAAATTCTCATTACATCATTGCCGTTTACCCGAAGCATTTTAACAGAAAGAGGGTCTTGGCTGACTTTTTCAATCACATATCTTAGATGTCTCAATTTATAGGGTTCTGCCTTGGGGCAGCCGGAGCCAATCCTGTCAGCCATTCTTACCTGAAGCAGTTCCTCTATATTTTCCGGACCAACATTTCTCAACAATCTTCTTACCGAACTTTCTCCCACCTCATCAGGGTTGTAGTAAAAAAGATGGAACCGAACCAGTTTGACAATTTTTTCTTTATCTTTTTTGGAAAACCTCAATCTTTCTAAAATTTTGCTTGTCATTTTTGCTCCAACAATCTCATGATTGTAAAAGGTAGCGTCAGGACCTTCGCCTTTTTTAACCCTGGGTTTTCCCACATCATGGAGCAGGGCGGCAATCCGCACATATTTGTTAAAGTTTCTTTTTGCCGCATAATCAAGCGCCTTCAGATTGTGGTGGTAAACATCATAAATATGGTGCTTGTTCTGGCTTACTCCGTAGCCCTCTTCTATTTCCGGAATAATATACTTTAGAAGGGAAAGTTTTCTCAGTTGCTCTATGCCCCAGGCGGCTTCTTTTGACATAATAATTTTTATTAATTCGTCTCTTATCCTTTCCTTTGATATAATGGAAAGCAGGGGAGCGTTTTCTTTAATAGCAGAGGCGGTTTTGCTTTCAATCTTCCAGTTTTTGCCCAATGTTACTGCCAATCTTACGGCTCTGAGCATCCTCAAGGCATCTTCTGAAAATCTTTCTTTTGGATTTCCAACCGCCCGAATAATTTTGTCTTTTAGGTCTTTTTCTCCGCCAAACAGGTCAATAAGTTCAACCCTTGGGTTTAGGGCTTGGGAATCTTTGCCTATAGCCAGTGCCATGGCATTTATTGTAAGGTCTCTCCGTGACAGGTCTTCCTCCAGGGTTTTGGCAAATTTTATTTCATCAGGATGTCTCTTGTCTTTATATTTCGCTTCTGAACGGTATGTGGTAATTTCAATTTCTTTCAATCTGGGGTCCTTGCTACCTGTCAAGACGGTAACAGTAAAAAACTTGTTATCATAGAAATTTTTAGGAAAGAGAGACTGAATTTCTTCCGGCTTGGCGTTGGTGGTTATATCCCAATCACTGGGTTCAATACCCCTTAAGATGTCTCTAACACAACCACCAACAATGTATGCCTCATAGCCGCTGTTTCTAAGTTTTTTAATGATAGATTGGACCTCTTTAGGTATTCTCATTTTAACATTTAGCTTATTTTGCCGCGGAGGTGGTTAACAAAGTCATTTTATATTAGAACTTGTTTTTTTTCAATGTTTTGATAAAATTTTATTGAAATGCCCCCGTAGTTGAACGGATACAATGCCGCGCTTCGGACGCGGAGGTTGAGGGTTCGAATCCTTCCGGGGGCACCAGAATCCGATCCGGGTCCTTAATAGGATTATCCTGCGGATTTTGTTAATCTTTGTATGCCAAGATATTGCGGTTCTTCCCTCAAACAAGGATTTTTGATAAAATAGACCTGGGCTTGTTGGTGCGTAACGAAAATATGCCCCCATAGCTCAATTGGGAGAGCAGTGGCCTCTTAAGCCATTGGTTCCGGGTTCGAGTCCTGGTGGGGGCACCAGAATATAACTTAGTGACTCTTTCAAAGCCAAAAAGTCAGGTTTTGATGTGGTTATACAACTCTGCTTGAACTTATTAAAAAATGAATAAATTTTATGTCGGATTTGATTTTAACTGACCAAAACTTTTCAGGGGAAGTTTTAAATAGCCCAAAACCTGTTTTGGTTGATTTTTGGGCAGAATGGTGTATGCCCTGCCAAATGATAGCGCCTATTCTTCAAGAAATCGCCGAAGAATTTGGTGAGAAAATAAAAATAGGCAAACTTAATATTGACAAAAATCCTTTAATTTCTACTACCTTTTCAGTAGATGCAATTCCCACATTAATTTTATTCAAAAATGGGAAAATAATTCAAAGATTTACTGGAGTTC
>JAGGSE010000044.1 GCA_021159225.1 bacterium | reverse complement strand
TCTAAAAGAAACCCCTGTCTTACAAATTACACCTACGTATATTTTTTAAGACAGTTAGAGGTGGAAGTGTTTTCTTAAAAAGCGGTCATCTTCTAATCTACTAATTTCTAATTAGGAAGTTTAAGATTTCTTGCCTTTTTTATTTTTTATTTAACCTTCCTCATTTATCTTAATAACTATACCTACGACCCTTCTCCCGTTTCACCGAAACCTTTCCATCTCGCTCGCTTTTTAAATGGCCCAACCAATCTCATTTCACTTACGCTTTAAAGTGTTAATGTGCTGTTTTAACAAACTGACAAAAATTTGTTAAAATCAAAAAGAAATGAAAAAAATCAGACCAGAACAATACCTGAAAAGAGAAAAGCCGAAGGAAAGAACTGAAGGAATAAAAGTTCCTGAAAAAGAATGGAAGACCTTAGAAATTATCGCTAAAAGGGTAAGTGGTGATTTCGGAATGAAGGTAAAACTGGGTCCGCCATTTCTTGAAGAATTTAATCCGTTAACTGGGAAAAAAGAGAAAATTCCCTATAGTGCTTTTGAAAACATAGAAGACCGAAGTATCACTTTTAATCCATTATTTATTCTAGAAAATCCTGAAAAAGCAAAAAGAACCGCTGCTCATGAAGGAGCCCATAGGGCAATTACTAGAGGAGAACACGAAATAGGGTTACCAAAAGAGCAGATTACAAAACTTTCATCACCAGAGTATATAGGATTTCACTCTTTTAGAAATATCGGGCTTGAGGATCCAAGAGTAAATAATTGGGATACGAAAAAATTCCCGGGCCTTATAGAACTAAACAAGAAAGTATACGACGAACAACTAAAAGGAGAAAATACGCAATTCATTGCTCCAGAGGTTAATCTGATTATCTCCAAATTGGGAAGATATCCTCGTTATGCTGAAGGTGCTTCCGAACTTTTGCGCTTTTGGCATAAAGGAAGGTACAGTAAAAAATTGAAGTCAGAAATTCAGAGATTTCTTCAGCGAACTCAAGAATATGCCACCAAGTATCAACAAACCCTTCCTCCAACAGAAGGAGGTTTAACAGAAGAAGAAGTAATAGAAAAAGCCCGAGAATGTTTTGAAACATATCATGAAGATATCTGGCCAGAAGTGAAAAAATTGGTAGAAATGGACCTAAAAACCGAACAGAGTCGCCAGATGCTTAAAGATTTCAGAAAGATACAAAAAGAATTAGACCGAAAGAGAAAAGAAATGAAAGAAATCAAAGCAAGAGGCGATACGGAAAAACAAGAAGAACTTCAAAAAGAGATTGAAGAGTTAGAAGGGCAACTTGACGCATTTAATGAGTTGCCAGAAGATGTCAAAAAAGAACTTCAAGAACAAATTGATAAAGCAATTAGAGAAACATCCGAGAAATTAAATAAAGAAATTGAAGAAAAACAAAAACAGATAGAGGAAGCAAAAGAGAGGCAAGAGGAACTAGATAAAGAAATTAAGAATCTGGAAGAAAAATTAAAAGAGGCAAGTGGCAAAGAAAAAGAGGAGTTGGAAAGACAACTTCAAGAAAAGAAAACCGAAAAATTGGCTCAAGAAATGAAACAAAAGCAATCTGAACAGGAATTAAAGGATATTCAAAATACTTTAGAGCAAATTCAATCTGGTCAAGAAATGCCCTATCCGGAAGACAAACTTTCAGAAAAGACAAAACAAGAATTGGAAAAACTCTTTCAAAAACTGCCTCACTCAAAAAAGGAAGAGTATCGCCAAAAGGCTCAAAAAGAACTTGAGGACTTTGAAGATACGGTAAATAAAGAGTTGGAAGGAAAACTCAATGAAGACAAACCCGAAAGCCATAAAGAAAGGAGGGAAAGAGAGAAAAAAGAAAGAATAACAGAAGAAGCAAGAGAAAAAGAAAAAGCAGAAAGAAAAGAAATAGAGAAAAAATTAGAAGAAATAAGACGGGAAAAAATGACCGAATATGATAAGGCCTATGAGGAGGTATCTGATATTATTAACTCTCTATATACTCGTTTGAAGAGATTTTTCTTACCAGAACGCCATCCCAAATGGCGCAAAGGATATCCAACTGGTCAAAGAGTTAGCCTTGAAAAAGCAATGCAGGCAGAAGCTGACCCCCGTTATTTGGAAAAAATTTGGGAAAGAAAAACTATTCCATCAAAGAAAAATTATCTCTTTAGTATATTAGTTGATTTGTCAGCATCGATGAATGATTATGGAAAAGATCCTACTAAACTGAGAGAAACGTTTAAGACAGTGGTAATTTTAAGCGAGGTTTTAGATAAATTAGGAATTGATTTTGAGGTTATTGGATTTAGTACAGCGTTTTTAAATGATGTCAAAAAATATAAAAATTTTTCAGGAAAATTTGGGAGATTAACTCAAGAAGATAGAAAAAGGATGGTTGAAATTTTATATGATGTTAAATCAAATGCTTTTACACCTACTTCTACTGCAACTGCTTATGCCTCAAAAGAATTACAAAAGCAGGCTAAACAAATAGGGAGCAAATATAATTTTTTAATTAATTTAACTGATGGTAAGCCGAATAGAACATCTATTGAGGATCCAGAAGAACAAAGAAAAACTAAAGAGGCAATAGAAGAAGCGCAGGGACTAGGGCAAAAATTAATTGGCATAGGAATTGGCAAGCCGGATCAAATTTATTATGTTAAAAATTTTTATAAAGCAGCTATTATAGAAGAAAATGT
>JAGGSE010000051.1 GCA_021159225.1 bacterium | reverse complement strand
TTCGGCTGAGAGAGATATACGTACAAGTGAGATCTCGGGTGGTGGAAGGGAGATAAAATGGAATCCGTATACATAGAAACTACAATTATTAGTTATTTGGTCTCCCGGCCCAGTCGCGACATTCTGGTAGCAGCCCACCAGCAGACAACATTTGAGTGGTGGGACGTCCGACGTCATGAGTTTGAGTGTTACATTTCTCAGGTTGTAATCGATGAAATAGCTGCTGGTGATAGTGAGGCAGCAAAGAAAAGAATGAAGGAGATTGAGGATATTCCGGTGTTGGAAGTTAACAAGGAAGCCGAAGTTTTAACCGAAGCGATAATTCAAGGTGGTGCAATTCCTCAAAGGGCCGTTCGCGACGCAGCCCACATAGCTGTAGCCACGGTGAACGGTATCGACTATCTTTTGACATGGAATTGCAGACATTTAGCCAATGCACAAATCATTCGGAAGGTATCATTAGTCTGTAACGCACAAGGATATAGCATGCCCGTGATCTGCACTCCAGAAGAATTGATGGGGGGATAAAACAATGTATGAAGATCCTATAGTGGAAGAAGTTAGAGAGGCACGAGAGCGTTTGGCGCAAAAACATAACTTTGATGTTGCAGCTATTTTCGAAGAGCTTCGCAGGCGACAAGGTACCTTAGGGAAAAGACTTGTGCGCCGAGAGAGGAAAAAGATTGCCGAACAAATCGCTGCACCTGGCCGGAATTCCGCTCCGCTTCATCCCGGCAGGTGAGCCTGGTCGTTAGGAGGCACTTGAATGATACCTAATGACCCAAGACAGCCCGTGAGCTTAGACGCTTTCGAGGTGCTTGCAGAACGCTACGCTACGATGGCCGACATGGAGATTGAAAACGCCTTTTTGGATAGGCCAGCGACTATCTCCTTGCTGCCAGAGGTGGCTGGGAAGAGGGTACTGGATGCTGGGTGCGGTGCTGGGGCCTATTCTGCAAGGCTTCTGGAGCGAGGTGCTGACGTTATAGCCTTTGACGTTAGTCCAAAGATGGTGGAACTGGCAAAAGAACGATTAGGCGCAAGAGCCGAGGTAAGAGTTGCGAATCTGGAAGACCCCCTTGATTTCTTGAAGAATGAGAGCATTGACATTGTGCTATGCGCGTGAGTTCTTGGGAGTATAAGGGACTTGCCTGCAGTGTTCTCCGAATTTAACCGAGTACTGCGGAGCAAAGGATACCTGGTGTTCTCAATATCCCACCCGTTTTCGGATTTCAAGTTCTCCAAATCCGGCAATTACTACGATACTGAGTTGCTGGAAATACCATGGAAGGGTTTCGGGGAGCCTTTCGTTTCAGTGCCCTGGTTTAGAAGGCCTTTGACAGAGATAACTTGCAGCTTGACAGAAGCAGGATTCCTTATCGAATGGAGTGCACCCCAAGAAGGAGACAGCAAGTTAAGCAACTTTTGCTGTGCTGACCGCACTTTTTTGCCTGATAGATAGGTTTTCCTCAAATTCTGCTGGGGGAACGTAATCCAGCGCTGAGTGTAGACGTCGGCTGTTGTAGACATCCTCAAGGAAACGTCCAATGCACTGCCGTGCCTCTCGTTTGGTTTGGTACTCAGAAAGATGCACTTCCTCAGCCTTGAGGGTTTTTATGAAACTCTCTGCCTGAGGGTTATCATAGGGGGCAGCTCGCCGGCTCATAGAGATGCGGATTCCATGAGCCTTGAGTAACTCGGTGTATCTATCACAGGCATATTGTACTCCTCGGTCCGAATGGTGGACCAGACCCGGATTGAACCGCCGGCCAGAAAGCGCCATCTCCAGGGCTGCCAATGTCAACCGAGCGTCTAAATAATCCTCCAATGCCCAGCCGATAACCCTGCGGCTGAAGGCATCCAAGATCACCGCCAAGTAGACAAATTCTCGTACCAGGCGTATGTAGGTAATATCGGCTACCCAAAGTTGATTAATGCCACCAACGGATAACTCTGGTACAAGATTGGTGTAGCAGGGGAAACCATGTCGGGAGTCAGTAGTGGCAGGTGCCCAAAATCGGCGCCTCCGCAGAGATAGCAAGTTATCCTTCCGCATCAGCCGCAAGATGCGCTTGTGGTTTACCTGGTATCCCCGGCGCTGTAGTTCCTTTGTCACCCGGCGATACCCGTAACCTGGCATGTCTAAAACGATGCGCTGTATTTGATCCCGTAACAGTATCTCTTCATCAAATCCAGTTCCTCCAGATCCTGAACTCTGGCAATGTTGGCGGTAGTAGTAACTGCGGTTGACTTCGAGTAACTCACACATCCGGTGGATAGATAACGGTGGCTGAGCGGTCTCCCAGATAGTTGTCCCCATATTGATGAGTTCCTCTTCGATTAAACGGTGCACACGGTTTATATACTCTGGGCAGTCTTCTCTAAGTGTTCCAAGGCGTTTTCCGCCGTCAGTTGGCCAAGCAGTCGTTCCAGTTGTGCAATCTGTGCCTGTTGACGGTAGAGATGTCCATTGCCCTGGAAAGCTGTATCGGGATGCTCCCGGTACTCCCTTCTCCAGCGTCCAATAGTAGCAGGATGCACCTGGTAGCTACGAGAAACCTCGGCCACAGACTTCTGAGCCTCAAGCTCTCGAATCACCCTGAGCTTGAATTCCCGGGAGAACCTTCGCCTATTTTGAACCATTTTGCACCTCCTTGCAGGTAGGGTCTTGCACTACAATATAACTTAACTCCCTGTCTCCTGCAAGGGGTTCACCCCC
>JAGGSE010000035.1 GCA_021159225.1 bacterium | reverse complement strand
CGTAGGGGGTGATTAAGACGGGAGTCGGAGCTACAAAAAGGAGTTTGACGCCTGAGGAACTAAAAGAACCATTGCGCAGACTTGGACGAACTGCACCAAATCTCGGCCTATTTCCAACATTACAACATGTAGATGATTTTTTTGTTGCCAATGCTTATTCCTTAACGGACGGATATGTCGAGGAAAAACCCAGCAATTGGTGGAAAACTGATTTTGGGGGAATCAAATGCCCGGCTAAGTATTGGAGCCTCATAATACATAGCAAGAATACATGCAAATATCCGGTGCTTACCTTTTTGGCTAAATTCAACCCTCCGGAGACACATGTCGTTCAGCGTATTGGCTTGGAGGGTTGGTCTGGTGCTGATCACAACTATGTCATGTTGAATGAATCTGAGACTTCTTTTTACTTCTGGACTGAAATAGGGGCTGGTCCTACCACCGTAACCCGCAATTTAAATATAACCAATCTTATGCCTTCCGACTACGACACTAAGTACCACACTTACCAAATCAAAATCAATAAGCAATCGGCTTGGCTTTTTATTGACGGGGTAATCAAAGCAATACACTTGTTCGGCGTTCAAGATGAGACTCCGGCTTGGGGCAATAACGATCCCTACGCAATATGTAGTGTGAAATTCCCGCTTTTGGAAGTCGAGTATCCTTTCTACACAGAACCGCAGGGATGGCAAGAGAAAGATGTTATACTCCAGCTATATGGGGGTGCTAGAGTTGGTCTATACGACGGTGACCCGTTACCGCCGCTTCAACTTCCCATTTATACTGAAAATTCATCTACCAAGTGGGCGGGGAGCACATTCGACTCGGCAGTAACCAGCCACCCCGTCCCGGTTTGGGGATACTCCAAGAAGGTCTTTCTCTTCCAGTCCAACGCCGCCGGGACTATAGCCATTGAGGTTTACGCCGGAGGAGACTGGAGGGAGGTCGTGAGCGAGACGGTGACGGCAAATGAGCTTTGGGATTATGTTCTGAATCTTGAAGTCCCGATTGCGAGGCTGAAATACACGCCTACAAATAGTGATACAATCGCTGTTGCGGAGTGTAACCTAAGCTAGAAAGTAGTATGTTTGTGAAATAAAGTTTATTAGAGGAAAAAAGAATATAACAAGTGGGAGTAAGAATAGGAGGCGATGAAATAATGGGAACATATTCGGCTTTGCCGAGAGCACAATACAGGCAACAACCAAAAAGAATGCCACGAACTCTGGGGTTCGAGCGGTATGCTTTGGGATCCAATGGCAGTACTAATTATGTGGAAGTGCCTGATTCGGCGAGTTTGGATATTACTAATGCGGTTACGGTTGAGATATGGGTATTCTATAAAGGACATACTGGGAACTATGATCACATTATATCGAAACGTAATTCTGACGGTTCTAACGCTAATTATGAGTTATATTCTGACGGGTCTGATTCATTTATGTTTGGAGCACATGTATCAGGAACATGGAAAGCGACTCCTTGGGTAACATTAAGCACAAATGAATGGCATCATGTTGTTGGAACATTTGACGGTTCTTATCTGAAATTTTATTTAGATGGCGGATTCAAAGAACAAACTGAAGCTTCTGGAACTTTAGATACAAATTCAAATAGTCTTTTCATCGGCAAGGGTGGGTATACCGCACAAGGAAATAACTTTTTCAACGGTCTCATCGCTCTCATCCGCATCTACAAAGACTACGCTCTCACGCCCGAGGAGGTAAAATGGAACCTTTTGAACTATAACAACCCGGTGCATCCTGAGCATTTTGTTCTTTGGCTTCCGCTTGAGGAAGGAAGCGGAGGCACAGTGTATGACAAGTCTGGATATGGAAACAATGGCACATTGTTGCCAGCAGATGACCCGCCAACATGGCAGAGGGTGAGACAATGGGAGTTGCGTGCCAGTGTGTAGGAGGTGAGTGAAAATGGCAAGATACAAAATCTACGATTGCTTCCGCGGTGAGTACTTGGACGAGACGCAGAATTATGCCGAAGACCTGCCCGCACCAAAGATTGGGTGGCACGTGCACATAGAGGATGCTGCGGGGCTCACCGGGACACTGATATTCGTTGCCACGCCACTTGAACTGCCCGAAAGCTTGGAGCGGTGTGAAAAAGAGGTAAGGTTTGAAAATGGTAAACTCGATACGGACATAGTTTGCGGTACATATGTCACATTTGATGCCAATGTGAGTGATGCTGAAGTTTCCATAGAATGATGATAGAACCAACATCATTCTTTTCCGGGTTCTTAACAGCGATATGCTCAACCGCTATCGCTATTTACTTCTTCTATGGGCATTATCGCAAAGTTGTTATCAGTGCTGATTTGGACAAGCTCAAAGATGCTGCTTTTTACCTTATCGAAGCTTTGAAGGATGCGAAACTGAGTGAAGAAGAGAAGCTCACAATATTGAACAAGCTCAAAGATGCAATCACGGAAGAGACGAGGGTTGTGAGGATTAATGCGGACGAGGTGAAAGAGGTAAAGCCAGACGAGATTATAAGCGCTATAAAAGCCTTATATCCCGCTGTGCAAATCAAAGCGGTTTCGGATGGGAAATATTACACGGTAAGCGAAGCGAAATGGCGAGAGATTGTCGAAAATGATTTCGTCGAACGGAAGAAATATTTAGTTTCTCGCTTCGACTGCGAAGATTATAGCCGTTCTTTCGTTGCACGGATTATCGAGAATTACGGTTTGAACGCCTGTGGCATCGTCTGGGGCTGGATGA
>JAGGSE010000132.1 GCA_021159225.1 bacterium | reverse complement strand
TTAAACTTATGGCTACAATTTATATTTTTTATTTGCTTTTAACCGGTATTGGCGTGGGCCTTGTTTCCGGAATGTTGGGGGTCGGAGGATGTTTTATAATGGTGCCTATTCAGTTTTTTATCTTGAAGGCAATCGGAATTGACCCAACAATCGCTATCAGGGTTGCTTTTGGGACTAATCTCTTAGTGGTTTTGCCCACCGCCATAAGCGGCACATTTAGACACCATAAAAAAGAGGTTGTTTTATGGAAGCAGGCAATTATTCTTGGAGTTGTTGGAGCCTTGGCTGGCTTTGGAGGAGCGGCTTTAGCCTCTCACTTGCCGGGAAGCATCTTAACCAAGATATTCGGCTCGGCGATTCTGCTGGGTTCTTTGAGAATGATGACCGCCAAGCCCATCAGGGTTGAGGGCGAAATAAATAAAAATACCTTAACCTATATCTTCTGGGGATTGATTTTGGGTTTTGTGACCGGATTGATTGGTATTGGCGGAGGAGTGCTGATAATACCGATAATGCTTATATTTTTGAATTTTAATATGCATGAAGCCGTCGGAACCTCAACCGCGATGATGATATTCACCGCTCTCGGGGGCTCTGCGGCTTACATTATTTTGGGTTGGCGCCATCCTGGACTTCCTCCATATTCTTTGGGCTATGTCAATCTTTTGCAATGGGCTCTTTTGGCGGGCACAAGCGTTCCAATGGCGCAGGTGGGCGCTCATCTGGCTCACAAGATTCCGGCTGGTTCTCTTAAATGGCTTTTTATTACTGTAATGGTGTATATGGGGTTAAAAATGATTGGAATTTTTGCCTGGCTGAATCTCCCATTGTAAAACAAGTATAAAACAAAAAAGCCATTCTAAGGAATTAAAAAACTCCATTCAAAAAATGGTTTTGATTTTCTTTTTAGGAGGTTAAATTTATGACCAAAAGAGTGCAAAGTCTGTCATAATTTTTATAAAGATGGATGCCGCCCTTGTTCCCATCATTCAAATTCCTTAAATGATGATAATTTATCATCTATCGCCGAGAATTAAAACTTATTTTTTTAGAGCAGAACTGAATATTCCTTAAATCTTTGTTTTCTCTAAAAATTCTTGATTTACCATCAAACCAGGCAAAAAAGAGAAGCGTATCTTGGGAGATGCCCCAGTACCAAACCAAGACTTGGTGCTGGGGTCAGGGCGCACCTGCCTGCCGGCAAGGTAGGGAACCCGCCCTGTGCTGTCGCTTGCCATCCTCTATGTAATTAATTTTCCATTTTCTCTTTCGCCACCTGTTTAATCTTTCGTTGAATTTTCTTTTTGAATTCTTTGCCTACCAAATCAAATAAATCTAGCAATTCCTCAAAAGTGTTATCTCCACCAAGAAAATCCCAATATTCTTTGCCTATTAAAAATTCTTTACCCCGTTCAAGCATTCCTTGTTCTGTAAATCGTTCATATGGCTGTGGGTGATATGGATTATAAGGAAAAGCCAAAAAGACTCTTACTGGTTTTCTTTTTCTAGCGATCCACTCTAATAATTTCGCCTTTGACTTTGTAAAAACGTCAATGTTAGGTTTTACTGTCTTTATTTCAAAATAATGTTCTATACCATCACGGAGCATATAAAAATCTGCTATTCTTTCCTCTTTTTGTGCTTTTCCATCTTTTGCGGGTGCTGAAAGAACAAGTTTTACTTCTTCATCATGATTAACTTCTTTCTCACCATTTCTTAGTCTCCTGATGATCTCATCAATTACAGATTTTTGCTCCCGAGAAATCACACCCCCGATATCATATTTAGTAAAACATTTTTCTGCTGATTCTTCGGCAATTATTTTCGAAACATCCTCATATATTGACATCCCTAAAGTAGTAGCTATGGAGTGAATGAAAGAATAAGCTGCTACCTTTTCACTATCTTGAATTAAGCGGACTAAAAACGGCATTGAAGAACTTTCGCGGGCATACCGTTTTAGTTTATCCTCTATCTTCTTCTCTAAAAGCTCTCTTATTTTTTGTTTTTGCGTTTTAGATAAAGCCATATTTTCTAAGATTGCTTAATGAAATAATAGATGCTTTCTGAGAAATGGGTATTATCCCGCTCGGTTCTCATAAGTACTGGTCTGTGATAAATCTTTTCAATCTTATATCCACAAGCCCCCGCTACTTCCGGGTAAAGGTTGTCTCTGTCATTCACTACAACAAAAATCTTTGCTTTTGGTTTTAAAAATCTATTCATATTCTGAAATACAGCAATTATGTCTTTCTTATACTCCTCTTTAGCCTCTCTACTTCTACCTTTTGAGGCCGGACCAATTTCTTTAAATCCATTATCATCAAAACCAAAAAGCTCATATGCGTAGCGGTGCTGATCATGGTAGTCAATTAAACCGACATATGGCGAAGAAGTAAAAATTCCATCAAACTTACCGCCTTTATAATCTTTTATTTTGTTAAAATCCACTTCTCGGGAATCACCTTGAATTACCTTCATCGTGGCATTAGTTCTTATTTTGTCAAATTCTTTTATTCGTCTTATAGTATCCCAACTATAGCGATTGATAAATTTCATTGCTTCATCAACCGGCTGACATGTTCTTTTATGTTTAATACAATAATAAGGCTTCCTAACTGGTTTTTTAGGTCTGGCTAAGTCATAATGTGGAACTAAACGAGCGCTTCTGGTAGCTCTGCTGAGAGTTATTTTCAACACATCTTTGTATTTGTAATTCTTTATTTGCTCTCTATAGAATAAAATTTCTTGTAAAGCTCTATCTGAAAGCCAGGTATTGAG
>JAGGSE010000122.1 GCA_021159225.1 bacterium | reverse complement strand
CTACAGGCGCTCCTATATCTCGCCGAGCCGTTCATACTTTTTCTGAAGCGCAATCCTCCTCTGGGGCTCGGCTGCGATATGCTCCCCTTGGTCAAGATGCCTCAGCAAATTCGTTACCGAACCGAAGTGGTTAGCAACTACAATTAATGGCTTGCCAAAGGCATCCCAACCTTTATCAAGAAAGGCGGCTCTGGAAGAGGGGTTGGAATTATGTAATAGGGTTGGATGAGGCGGGAAGGGGACCGTTGGCTGGTCCTGTGGTTGCTGCGGCGGTTTGGGTTTCTCCTGAAATCTTAAGATTAAAAGATAAAAAACTAAAACTTCTCTTAGAGGGAGTGAAGGACTCCAAAAAATTAAATCCCAAGAAACGGGAGGAATTGTGGCAACTTGCCAAGGTTTGTTCTTTTATAAGGTGGAGGACAGCAGCGGTTTCAGAAAAGATAATTGACAAATTTAATATCTTGGAGGCAACCAAACGGGCAATGGCAAAAGCGGTAGGCAAAATAACCTGGCTGAAACCAGGGGGGACTCCGGATAAAAAGCCAGAGTTGTTTTTATTGATTGACGGAAACATCAGGCTAAATCTGCCTTTCTTTCAAAAGGCGATTATCAGAGGAGACGAGAAGGTTTTTTCAATTTCTCTGGCTTCTATTGTTGCCAAGGTTGTCCGGGACAGAATAATGGAAAGATACCATCAGAAATATCCTCAATACGGATTTGACAGGCACAAGGGATATCCGACAAAACAGCATCTGGAGAAATTAAGGATATACAAACCCTGCCCTATTCATCGGAGAAGTTTTGCTCATGTTGTTGGGCAAATAAGAAGTGGTTTGACAGAAAACTAAGATGATGTATGATGATGTATATTGAAGAAGAAAGATTATGGAAATAAAAAATCTCAAAAGATGCGGAGAGAGGATTTTGAGGGCAATAAAAGAAGGGGAGAGAATTGTCCTTTACGGCGACACCGATCTGGACGGGGTCTGCTCGGTTATTGTTTTGAAGGAAACAATTGAGGCGGCAGGAGGAAGCGTGGCCGCTGTTTATTTTCCGGACCGGGAAAAAGAAGGTCATGGGTTGACAGAAAAAGGATTAAGATATCTGGCTAAATTTTCTCCCGCTCTTTTGGTGATAATGGACCTTGGAATTACCAGTTTTTCAGAGACAAAGATTGCTCGTTCTTTAGGTTTTGAGGTGATAATTATTGACCACCACGAGATAATTGACAAACTGCCCGAAGCCGAAATTATTGTTAACCCTTATCAAGAGGGAGATGAGTATGATTTTAAGGATTTGGCTACGGTGGGACTGGTATTTAAACTCTCTAAGATTATTTTAGGAGAAAAGATGAAGGGGTCCCTGAAGAAAAAACTGGTGGAGTTGGTTGGGCTTGCCACCATTGCCGATATGGTCTCTCCCGTGAGAGAAAATAAAGAATTTATTGAAGAGGGCAAAGAGGCGATGAGAGAAAGCCAGAGACCGGGGATAAGGGCTTTTTTGGAAGCAGAGGAGATTAAAAATTTGCCCAATCTGGATGAGAAAATCTCAAGACTTATTTCTGCTCTAAATATAAGAGAGGAGGAAAATCACCTTACAGTTTCTTATCTTCTGCTCACCTCTTTATCTTTCGAGGAAGGCAGAGAAATAGTAAAGAAAATTTTGGCAAAATACAAAAAGAGAAAACAGATAATAGAAAAGATAATAAAGGCAGTAGAGGAAAGAATTTGCGAGAAAGACCCAATTATTTTTGCCGGGAGTTCTGATTTCGACTTTACCTTGGTTTCTTTGGCTGCTTCAAGGATATGCCAGAAGTACAAAAAACCGACCTTTATTTATAAGAAGTGGGAGGATGAGGCAGGAGGTTCGGTCAGGACACCAGAAGGTATAGATGGCATTTCTTTGATGAAAAAGTGCTCATCTTTTCTTTTAAGGTTTGGAGGCCATTCCCAGGCGGCTGGCTTTAGAATAAAGAATGAGAATTTGGAGAAATTCAAAGAATGTTTAATAAGGAATTTCTCCAAACACCAGAATTAGCAGAGAAATGAAAAAAATAATTATTTACATTGATGGCGGCTCGCGCGGCAATCCCGGACCATCTGCTGTTGGGGTTGTCTTCTGTAATGAAAAGGGTGAAGAAATAAAAAAGTATTCCAAATGCATTGGCAAGGGTACAAATAATGAGGCAGAATACAAAGCCCTTATCTTCGCCTTGGAAAAATTCAAGCAGGTTTTTGGAAAAAAATTGGCAAAGGTTTCAGAGATTGAGGTAAGGTCGGACTCTGAACTGCTTGTCAGGCAGTTGGAGGGCAAGTACAAGGTTCTTGGCTCCAATGTCCAGCCGCTTTTTATTAAGGCGTGGAATCTGAGATTAGATTTTAAGAAGGTAAAACTTAAATTAATACCCCGCTCAAGGAACAAATTGGCTGATGCCTTGGTAAACCAAGCCCTGGATGCTCAAGAGCGCCAGGGGATGATTATTTAACAAACGACATAAAAAGATTCAAGCGCAAAACTCAAAGCGCAAAAGGCAATGGTTTTCAACTGGATTTTTATAATCGAGATATTATTAGTGTTTATCTCTGCGAGTGGGATTTCTTTGGCTTTCTGGGTTTATTTTGCTGATAGAAAAAACAAGGTCAATCAGATATTCTTCGGGCTTATTCTTTCTGCTGTAGTTTGGATATCTTTAGATTATGCTGCCAGTTTTCCTAATTTATTTCCTTATGCCCTCTGGATGGCTCGGATAGAGTGGGCGATGGTTGCTATTCTTCTCGTTTTTGCTTATTTTTTTAGCATTTACTTCCCAAAGGAAAGTAAAAGATA
>JAGGSE010000123.1 GCA_021159225.1 bacterium | reverse complement strand
ATCCCATTTCCCCTACTGGCCTTGCCCAGATTTACGAGATTGTAAACCAGTTAAGAGGGAAATGCGAAAGTAGGCAGGTAAGGCCTGTTCCTAAAATCGGCTTGTGCCACAACATTGGCGGCACAGGCGGAAGCATCACTGTTCATATATTAAGAAGAACTGATTAGGCAAGCGATAGGATCCTTGCGCCTATTAGCGCCTTTTCTGCCAAGATGGTTGGCCTGTTTAAACCTATGCCTAAAAATTTTGCTGACCGGCTTTTAGGTCAGATAAGAAAATTGAAAAATCCCAGTTGTGTAGGGTTGGACCCGAGATTTGAACTTCTTCCCGATTTTCTCAAGGGTTCAAACAAACCTCAGGCGCTTTTTAATTTCAACAAAAAAATTATTGACGCCACATTTGACCTGATCCCTGTTTATAAAATTCAGGTCGCTTTTTATGAGGTCTATGGTAGTAAGGGGTTTAGGGCTCTTGAAAGAACAATTTCTTATTTAAAAAAGAAAAAAAAGATAATAATTGTTGACGCCAAAAGAAATGATATTGGCTCAACCGCTCAGGCCTATTGTCAGGCGTATCTTTCCAAAAAGGGGCTTGATGTGGATGCTCTAACTGTTAATCCCTACCTTGGCTGGGACTCTTTAGAACCGTTTATTGAGGTAGCAAAAAGACAGGGCAAGGGGCTTTTTGTTTTAACAAAGACATCAAATCCCTCCTCGGCTGATTTTCAGGACCTGAAAATGAAAAACGGCAAGAGGTTGTACGAGGTAGTGGGAGGAAAAATAAACGAGTGGAACCGAGGAACAGAGGGGAAATCGGGTTACGGGATAGTAGGGGCGGTTGTGGGAGCAACCTATCCCCAGGAGATAAAAAAATTAAGAAAAATTATGCCAAGGAGCATCTTCTTACTGCCGGGCTATGGAGCCCAAGGAGGTTCGGCAAAAGATGTTGTTTTTGCCTTTGACAAAGAAGGTAAAGGAGCAATTATAAATAGTTCGCGAGGGATAATTTTTTCCTATAGAAACAACCCCTACAAAAAAAGATTTCCTTCAAAAAAGTTTTATCTGGCAGCCAGACAGGCAGTTATAGATATGAGAGAAGATATAGTCGGGAAACTTAACAAGAGAGATTAGAGAACTGTGAAAAAAATCAGGTCCTCGGAGATAGAAACCGGACCATATAGGTGTCTTTTAGTCTAAATCCCAGTTTTCTCCAATAGTTTCTTGCTCCCACTCCCGAAATAGCGGTAATTTTTTTTAGCCCAAACTCTTTTTTGGCAATCTTTTCTGCTTCTTTTATCAGTCTTTTTCCCAGGCCCTTATGTTGGGGGGAGGACCAGGTTTTGCCAATAGGGGTTGATTGCCCCATTGTTTGAATCTCCCTGATAATTGCCGAGTTTTCTAAAACCCTAAATATTGCTTTTTCCTTTTTGAAGTAAAAGGAAGGGATTCGTAGCCTTAAAAAACTGAAAAGTTTTGTTCTCTTTTTGTTTTCAATGCTCAGAAATATCTCCTTTCCCCCTGATGCTTGGTAGTCACAGCGATATAGGCACAACTTTTCTTTAGGATTATAATTCTCTTTGACCTCCCGGCAGCGGATACAAAGACAGGCATTTCCTTCTTTTTTCATCTTTTCCTGGACTAGTTGCCTTAGATTTGAAGCCCTTGCTCCTCCCTCAACAATGTACGAGGAGGGGATGTCTCTGCCAATTCTTTGGATTCTGACATAGGAAGGAATTTTTTGCTTGATTTTTTGGAGAAGAAGGATTAATTCCTCTTTTGAATAGGGCTTGTATTTTTTTTCTAAATAATATCTGTAAAGGGGTGCTTCCTTCAATAGTGCGCAGGGATATATCTTTAGGTAATCTGGCTGGAAGTCCGGACCTTGGAAGAGTTGTTCAAACATTTTTTCATCTCTCTTGAGATTGGACCCGGGCAGATTTGGCATCATTTGATAAAGCACCTTAAAGCCAGCGTCTTTAAGCAGTTTTGTGGCTAAAATTATTTCCCTTCTTCCGTGACCTCTTTTGACTAATTTCAAGACATCGTTATAGATTGATTGCACCCCCAGTTCCACCAGGGTTATCCCCAGTTTTCTTAACCATTTAATTTCTTTGCTGTTGATAAAATCAGGACGGGTCTCAATGGACAAACCCACAATTCTCTGTTTGCTCAGTTCGTTTCTTTTCTGGACTGTTTTTAGGCTTTGTTTGGTTTTTCTTGAATTGTTTGCCGCCCGAAAGCATTCCTTGACAAACCAGGATTGGTATTGTTTTGGATAATAGGACCAGGTTCCCCCGACTATTCTTAACTCAACCTTGTCAGTGGGATGTCCCTGAACTTGGAGAGAGTCCAGTCGCTTTTTGGTTTGATAATAGGGATTGAAATTTAGACGCTTTGCCCTTTCAGCCGCTGGCTCTCCCCTTAGATAACTTTTGGGCATGCCTTCTTGGGAGGGGCAGTAGAGGCAATGCCCTGGACAGGGGTAGGGCTTGGTGAGCACTGAGACATTAACGATACCAGATTGGGAGCGAATGGGTCGGGTGCGTAACAATCTTTCAATTTCTGGAGATTCTTTTATCTTTTTCCTTTTGACCAATCTATGGTAGGATTTCAGCAGTTCAATATTACTTGGACAGGAAACTCCATATTTTTTGGCTATTCTTCTTTTAAATAGAGATAGATTTGCTTCAGCCCTCCTTTTTACTAGATCTTTGACTGCCTTTTCCAAAAAAGCATTTATACCTTTTTCCATTCTTCGTTTTCTTCTTCTGGGGGAGAAAATATCTCTCTTGGTTTTGCTCCTCGGGCGGGTCCGACTATTCCTTCTTCCTCAAGCA
>JAGGSE010000127.1 GCA_021159225.1 bacterium | reverse complement strand
TCTGGCATCAGAAGAATTTTACCATCCAGTTTTTCAAGATCTGAAAATTTTATAGGTTTTATGTTTATGGCTTCAAGTATCTTTTCTGGAAGCTCTGTAACTGCATAAACCTCATAATTCATTAAAGCCTCTATCATCTTTGCTGTTTTGTGCCATCCCAGTTTATATTCTCTTTTTATTCTTTCCATGACCTCTTCAGGCGCTCCACTTTTCAGAAGCTCATAAAATGCTGATGCACCGATCCCTTCTCTGCATTCCGAAATAAGAATAAGTTTTCCTCCATCCTTTAAAGCGGGTTTTGCATTTTCCATGGCTTTCTGAGATTGATAAAGACTTATATCTAAGGGATATCTCGCAACTGTTATAACTGCATCATATTTTTCCTTTATTTTTACTGCATTGATATTTCTGGAGATTTCAGAGGCTTCATAGAAGGATTTCTCTATATCTCCATACTTTATATCAGCTATTTTCCCCTCAGAATCCAGAATCATATTTACACAGAATATGTCCTTTATTTCTTTCATAAATCTGCATACTTCCATCATCTCTTCATGTACGGGATTTCCCTCCAATTTTAATGGTTTAGCATTTTTATTCAGTGCATGTCTATGGTTTCTTTCTATTGTTTCAAACTTTGCTATGCCCGGAAGAAAACTTTTTCTTCCGCCTGTGAATCCAGCGAAATAATGTGGTTCCACAGATGTAATGACTATTAGTTTATCATTTTTTTCTATTTCGCTGTTTAAAAATACTTTATTTCCAAAGGATGTTTCTAAAAAATAAGTGAACTCTGATCTTTTTGCATCATGAATTATAACATTCTTTTCTGTTCTCAGGGTTTCTCTGATCCATTTTCTCTCAGGCGCCCTGTGTGAGCCGGTAGCAACTATAATTTTATCTCCAGAACGTATCTCTATATTCTCCATGATCCTCTCTGTCTTTGTGGGTCTCTGATTATCGTTCACTATATAGGTTACATCCTCATCAGCAAAATCCTTTAACGCATCCATACATTTTCTGACGATCTCTTTTTCATCAGAGGTACTCTTCTTGGGTAAAATGATATCTACATCTTTAAGGTCTATTTTAACAGTTCTATCTCCGTAGGAGATTCTCATTTCCATTACCCTATGTAATCTTCCTTTATCTTTTCTTCTTCAGTACCCTCAAGCATCTTTATGTTTTTTAAAAACTCCTCTGTTTTTTTGACTCTTTCATCAAGCTTCTTAAAGCTGATCCTGATCCCGAAGATCTCTGTAACAACTTTCAGAACAGCCTTTGCGGCCTTGGGCGAAACAAGGTACCCTGGACATTCACCGAGAAGACACGTTCCTTTTATCCCTCTCAGTTTTCCTATCCCTAAGAGAAGTCCAGCAGCACCGACTATACTCCCATCCTTCATAAATGTAATACCAAGATTATCGTACTCCTTCACCATCTCAGGATCTGTCACCGCACCAAAGACTCTATCTCCTGCCTCCTTTGTGGCAAATCCTCCAAGTGTAAATATACTTTTTACATCGTACTTTTCTACATAATCCAGAACTTTGGATGCTATTTCATAATGACCAAAAATATCTACTGCCTGAGCCTCTCCAGCCAAAAATATCATGTCCTTTTTTCCTTTATAATAATAAAATTCATTTTTTATGAGTTCCAGCTCTGATTTTCCTTTTATTAAGGCCTGATGTGGCATATAGGGAGAGTAAAGATCAGCAAACTTCTTGGCTTTTAACTCAGAGATCATGTAATCCACAGCGATCTTTCCAACCAGTCCCACTCCGGGGAGACCCTCTATAAGTATAGAATCTTTTAATTCCGGATTGTCTTTTTCAACTATGAAGGTTTCCATGTTCTCTATTTTTATCATGTGTATAAATATCTATTGTTCATTTTGGATAGCATTGATTAAAACACAGAGTAACTCACAGCCGGGCGCGGATTCGAACCGCGGTCGCTGGCTCCAAAGGCCTGCAGGATTGTCCCCTACCCTACCCGGCTACAATTAAAATTTCTCATAGTTCTATATAAAGTTTTCTTAAGCTATAAAAGCTTTAATTCTCCTGTATATCTATCTATTTCTTCATCCTTCCATGGCCCTATCCCCATACATGTTACCGTACCAGGAGGTACCTGTGTCATCCCTGCATCTCTTATCAGAACTGCAGGGATCTCCTCTTTTATCCTCTCATATAACTCTAAAAGCTTCTCTTTGTTCTCTATTTTCAGAACTATTTTTTTCTGGCCCTCCTCTAACCACTCTCTGTAGATACTCGGATGATTCTTTTTACAGATCTCTGCCGATGACAGCGAAGCATGAGCTACCTGAACTGCTATCTTCCCCTTTCCAAGTTTTAAATCATTTCTGATTACTATGACCTGTTTCATCTCTTCACATCCAGAAGCACAAGATCTTCTGTATTCTCAACAAAGACTGTAACATTTTTTCCTTTACAATTATATAGATCTATTCCATGTTCTAAAAACGCTTTTGCATCTTCAGAGTATACAGAGATCCTATATTTCCCCACATATAAATAGAGATGCCCTCTAATATTCTCCACATCTCTAACAACTCCCTCCCCCCAGAATTTTCCAGATGGTATCTCACCGTTGAGATCGTATACATGAATATCCTCAGAGATTATTCTTGCTTCCCCCACAAGCATCTCTTCAGACCTGAAATATTTATAGACCCCTGAGATCTCAACGATATAATCCTCAAATACCTCTTCTTTAATATAAGCTTTTACTGTTCCTGTTTTATCTTCAATCTCTATCAGATATCCACCATAGTAGTACCTTTTTGATTTTACCTTTCCTCTGACAGTGTAAACATTGTTCAACTT
>JAGGSE010000177.1 GCA_021159225.1 bacterium | reverse complement strand
TATAAGAATAGGTTTGTTAATTAAGGCAAAGGTTTCTCCGAAAGCAAAAAAAAGAAGAGTTAGAAAAGAAAAAGATTCTTTTGAGGTGTTGTTAGAGAGAAGCCAGAAAGAGGGATGGTAAATTAAAAAGCGAGGAAGGTTTAATAGGATAAAATTGATTAAGGGAAGAGGGTCAAGAAATGAAATTTTTGAAGTAACAAAATGAAAACCTTCGTTATTAACTCAAAGGGAGAAAAGGAGCCGTTTTCTTTTTATAAGGTTTATCGGTCAGCCAAAAGGGCTGGGGCCTCGATGGGTCTGGCTAAAGAGATTGCCGGAGAGATTGAAAAGCAGGTCTATCCAGGAATGAAAACCAGAGAGGTTTTCAAGAAAATAAAAAAATTATTATCAAAAAGGCACCCCCAGGCCTCAATTCGATTTTCTTTGAAAGAAGCAATGAGGAAATTGGGCCCAACCGGCTTTTTGTTTGAAAAATTTATCCGGGAGATTTTACTGACTAATGGATTCAGGGTGAAAATTAATCAGTATCTTCAAGGATTTTGTTCGGTTACTTACGAAATAGATTTTCTATCCGAAAAGGGAAAAATGATTTATATTGGCGAATGTAAATATCATCACCTGGCTGGAGAAAGGGTGAACCTGCAGGTTGCTTTGGCAAATTATGCCCGTTTTTTGGATATTGAAGGTAATTCTTATTTTAGAAGACTGAAATCAAAAGGGTTTCAAATAAAGCCGATGCTGGTCACCAATACCAAGTTTAGCAAAGAAGCCATAAGATATGCCCAATGCAAAAAGATAAAACTTTTAGGATGGCGTTACCCCCAAAGCCAGGGGTTGGAATATTTGATTGAAAGAGAAAAACTTTATCCAATTACCATTTTACCTTCTTTAAAGGGATATCTGAAAGAGGCCTTTGCCAAAAAAAGGATGATGTTGGCCAAAGATCTTTTAGAGGCAGATATTTCAGTGTTATCAAAGAAATTAAATCTTTCTCAAAAGGTCCTTTTTCCTTTAATCAGAGAAGCGAAGATTTTGTTGGATTAAATAGGTTAAATTGTAACCAGAGAAAGAATTGATGAAAAGAATTGGAATTGCTAATTGGGCAGGGTTGGAGTGGTAAAGGTTCGGGAAATTAAAAGGTTAAACAAAAATATTCTCATATTCTTAAGAATGTTGGAATATTATTTTAGTGTTATTTGTTGTTATTTTTTGGCTTTTTGTTATTTTTGAAAAGTAAATGAAAGGTTGAATTTTAATCATAAATGGTTTAGGGTAAAAATTAAGGGGGAAGTGAAATTATAAATACGAAGTTTTCAATAAAGAACAAAGGCGGAAAATGAAAAAGCGTTAGGTGGTATCTTGCGACATATTGCCCAAATTAATCAATTTTAGACAAAGCGTTTAAGGGAAGGTTGGCAAGATGAAACTTACTCCTAAAATTCAAAAAGCAATTAATTTAGCAGGGGTTTTGCATTACAGGCAGAAAAGAAAAGGTGATGGATTGCCATATATTACCCATCCTTATTCGGTGGCTTTTATTTTATCTGATTATACCAATGATGAGAACATTATCGTGGCTGGTTTGCTTCACGATGTTTTAGAAGACGTCCCCGGTTATTCTGAAACTGATATGGAAAAGGATTTTGGTAAGAAGATTGCAAAAATAGTAAAGCAGGTGTCTGAGGAGAAAACTTTAAAAAGCAAAGGTGAAAAAAAGAAGACCTGGCGGATGAGGAAATCTAATTATTTAGAAGGATTGAGGTCGGCTAGCAGGGAGGCTTTAATGGTTTGCGCTGCAGACAAAATTCATAATCTAAATTCATTTATAGAGGCTTACAAAGAGCAGGGAGAAAGAATTGCTAAAAAATTTAACGCTTCTATAAAGGAAAAACTGTGGTTTTACGGAGAAGTTTTGAAGAGACTGAAGAAAAGATTAAAGAATAATATCGTGAGAGAGTTAGAAAAAAAATATAAGAAGGCAGAAAAATTATTTTTGAGACCTGCTCGGGCAAGAATTAAATAAGATTAACCAGCCAATTTTAGGCAGAGGTTTAAATTAGAATTATGAATAACAACAATCAAACAATTTATCTTTCGCCGTCAAAACTTAATCTTTTTCAGGAGTGTCCGCTTTGTTTTTGGTTGCATATGGTAAAGGGAATTCACAGGCCTGAAGGACCGAGTTCAACCCTGCCAAGAGGAATGGATAATTTGATTAAAAGGTATTTTGACCGCTGCAGAGAGAAGGGGGAGATGCCGCCTGAAATTAAGGGAAAGGTGCGAGGGAAACTTTTGGAGGACCAAAATCTTTTAAATGAGTGGCGAAAAATCACAAAGACAAGTTCGCCAAGGTTTTTTGATAAAGAATTAAACGCCTGTTTGTTCGGCGGTTTGGACGAATGCTTTGTAGACGGGGATTATTTTATTCCGGTAGATTACAAAACGCGGGGATTTGATTTGAAAGAAAATTCTCTTTCTTATTACCAGACCCAACTTGACTGCTATACCTTTTTGTTAGAAAAAGAGGGATACAGGCATTTGTCATTTGGTTATTTGATATATTATATTCCCACCAAGGTGGGAGAAAACGGGAAGGTTCAGTTTAAGGTTGAGGCATACAAAATAGAAACAAATCCAAAACGAGGCTATGATATTTTTCAAAGGGCAGTAAGGTGCGTTCGCGGTCCTAAACCTGCTTTTCACAGCCAATGTCAGTTTTGCTCCTGGGGCAACGATTTTATGAATTTTGAGTAATTTATTTGACCTTGTTTTCCAAAAGTCAGAGAAGGGGGACGGAGAGCAAAATAGGGGAATAGTGGTTTTTTATACCATTCAAATCCACCGAGGGGAAAAAGATTGAAAAAAATAGTGCAAGTAAGCCATCGAGGTTGTCGAGGTCAAACCTCGACTGG
>JAGGSE010000055.1 GCA_021159225.1 bacterium | reverse complement strand
ATTTATAGGAGGAATAATAGTAAATTTGATTAATCGTTTAGTTATATGGTAAAATATGTACAAAAATGAAATGAAGGAAAATTTCAGATGAACTTCATAAACTCGCTAAATACATAAATACACTGGAGACAACTGGTATAAAGAAATTGTCATCTATTATTATTCTCGAAAAAAGCCTCTGATTACCTCTATTATTCTCAAATGGTAAAGTTTCTACAAGCATCCCCGATATACTTCCGGCAAGAGCTATCTTTAATATGTAACTAAACTCTTTGATAGGCGAAATGAAGCTCAAAATTAACAGAGCATACAAAAAAGAAGCTGCAAAGAACCCTAAACTTCCTTCATAAGTTTTATTCTTGTCTATCCACTGCTTATGTTTTCCAAGATTTTTACCTATTATCGTAGAAAATCCATCCCCCAATGCCAAGATACCGATACACATAGCTGAAACGTAAACAGGAAAGAGAAAAACGCAGAGCTCTATCGCTACAATGTATATTAATGGACCGACAAGAATCCCGTATCTATAATCCTCTTCTCTCGCCATGAACTCAAATCCTCTCTTCCATAAACCATTTGGTCTCCAGAAAAAAATCACAAGAACTGCCATGATCAGAGGAATACACAGTGCCTGTTTTTTTGTTAAAAACAATGGATAAATAGACCAGATTCCCATAAAAATGTGAACAAACTGCCTCTTGTACTCCTCTCTGGTCATCATACTAAAAACCTATAAAATTATATTTAAATGTTTTCTCGCTCATGCTTTGTTGCACAATTCTAGCAAAAAAACCCAAATATTTCAAAATATAGAACGGGGGTGAAAGAAGAATAGAAGTGGAAGAGATAGAAACGATGTTTATGAGCATATAAAGATTTTCCTGAACCTCAAAAATATTACCTATGGTAATAACTCCAGATAAGAAAAATAGAAAGTTTTTTATATTCAACGATAATAAAAATTCGGTGATGCAAGTGAAGTACTTGGTAACATCGGCTCTGCCCTATGTAAACGCAGTTCCCCATCTTGGAAATTTAATTCCAATACTCTCAGCAGATGTATTCTCAAAATTTTTGAAAATAAACGGGGAAAAAGCCATTTATATCTGCGCAACAGATGAACATGGGACAAGAACAGAGATAGAGGCTGAAAAAAGGGGAATGACTCCGGATGAATACTGTAAAATGATGCATGAGAAAATACTGAATATATTTAGATGGATGGGGGTCGAGTTTGATAACTTTGGAAGATCATCAAGTAAAGAAAATCATGAACTCACCCAACATATATTTTTAAAACTGTATGAAAATGGGTATATCTTCGAAAAAGAAATAGAACAGCTGTACTGTGAAAAATGCAGGAAATTTCTTCCTGACACATATGTAGTTGGAGAATGCCCCTACTGCGGAAATCCAGATGCTAAAGGAGATCAGTGTGATGAATGTACCCGGCTTCTTGATCCCACAGAGTTGATAAATCCAAGATGCATAATCTGTGGTTCCACACCTGTTTTGAGAAAATCAAAACATCTCTATCTTGACCTTCCAAAACTCTCAGAAAAAGTAAAAAAATGGATAGAATCAAAGGAATGGTCAGGGATAATAAAAAATCTTCCCCTGGCATGGATAGAAAAAGGTTTAGAGCCGAGATGCATAACAAGAGACTTGAAATGGGGGATCAGAGTCCCTCTAAAGGGATATGAGGATAAAGTTTTCTATGTATGGTTTGATGCACCTATTGAGTACATAGGATCTACCTACGAATATACAAAAGAATGGAGAGACTGGTGGTTGAATCCTGAAGAGACAAGGCTCTACTGTTTCATGGGGAAGGATAATGTTCCCTTTCACACACTGATATGGCCTGCATCCCTTCTTGGAACAGAGGAAAACTGGCTTCTGCCAGATATGATAGGATCCAATGAGTATCTCAACTATGAAGGAGGACAGTTCAGCAAGTCGCAGAACAGAGGGGTATTTGGAGACGATATAATGAAACTTGAGATACCTCCCGATCTCTGGAGATTTTACCTCATAAGCATAAGACCCTCCACAAAAGATACAGATTTTGAATGGGAGGGATTTCAGGAACATATAAATAACAACTTGGTTGGAAATCTTGGAAACTTCCTTTACAGAAGCCTTTCATTCACAAAGAAACATTATGGAAAAGTTCCGGACGTGAAAAGTGATGAAAATGTAATAAAAGAGGCATTTAAACTCCTTGATAAATACAAAGAAGAGTTGTGGAGTCTCAAATTCAAAGAAGCTGTTAAAACACTTTTAAAGATATCAGATCTTGGAAATCAGTACTTCCAGAAGAGTGAACCATGGAAACTTATAAAAGAGGATGAAGAAAGATGTAAAAAAGTTCTGAGGACAGTCTGTGAGTTGTGCGTAATAATTGCAGTGGCCATGTATCCAGTAATATCATCCTCCTCCCAGAAATTGTGGGAACAGTTAGGATTTAAAGGAGAAGTAAAAAAAGAGAATATAAATAATATCCCCCTTGATATTGGAGATCACGAACTTGGGGATATAAAAATCCCGTTTAAAAAGATAGATGATAAAAGTCTGGAGAAATATAAAGAAAAATTCAGAGGAAAAAGAGGTGATGGAATGATAAAATATGATGAATTTAAGAAAATTGAGCTGAAAGTTGGAGAAATAAAATCTGCAGAGCCTATCAAAGGATCGAAAAAGCTTCTGAAACTTAGAGTAGATATAGGGGAAGAGAGACAGCTTGTGGCAGGTATAGCTCAGTATTATAGCCCTGAGGAATTAATAGGAAAAAAGATAATAGTGGTATCCAATCTGGAACCTGCAAAACTATTTGGCGTTGAATCTCAGGGGATGCTTCTCGCTGCTGTAGATGGGGATAATATCTCTCTGGCAACTGTGGATAAAGATGTAAAAAATGGTGCAAGAATAGAGTAAATCTTTTTATTCTTTTTTATTTATACAGTGTTATGGAAG
>JAGGSE010000192.1 GCA_021159225.1 bacterium | reverse complement strand
AAACCTTTTTTTTACGTTAAAAAATTTCACGGTTCCTTTCATTTTACTCAACTCCTTTTATTCGCCTTTTATACTTTTATTTGCCTTTTGATCTTTTATTTGGCTTTATTTGATTTGTTTTTAATAATATCTCTTTTTAAGGTTTTGTCTGAGCATTTTTTTAGTCTGAACATTAGGATTTGTTCAGGTTAAACTATATGCCCCTCAACTCAACATCATCAATATATCGTTTACATTTATCCCTAATCCTCTTCAATGTCTCAACCTTATAGGGATTCACGTTTCTGAATTGTTTATCAATAACACTATCCAATGGTTTAAACTGTTGAATATAATATTTCCTAGCACCTTTCAACGACTTTGCTATCCCTACCACATCCTTGACATCTAATAATCCTGGAACAACAGTCGTCCTGAACGCGTATCCATATTTGAGCCTACTTCTCATAATAAGCCTAACACTCTTTTCTATTGATTCTATATTAAGGCCTTTAATCCCTGTCATTTTCCGGTATAGTATAGGATTTGACAACGATGCTTTAACATCCATCTCAATGTAATCAACCACTCTCTCTTTCATGAGCCCAGCCAATACATCTGGATTGGTGCCATTTGTCTCAATACCTACAAGGAAACCCATATCCTTAACCTTTCTGAGAAAATCGGGTAATTGCTTATGTATTGTTGGCTCTCCACCAGATACAACAAAAGCGTCGAGCCATTCCTTCCTTGATTTAAGATAGTCAAGCACCCATTTACTTTTAATCACAGGTAATTTATCATAATTGAGAACAAGATCCCTAACATAACACCAGGGACATCTTAGATTGCATCCACCCGTGAACCCAATCGCGCATATCTTGCCAGGAAAATCAATCAACGATAACCTCTTAAATCCCCTAAACTGCAGATTCATCATAAACCTTCCTCTCCTTAAACTCTTGTTTCTTACCCGTATTCCAATTAGCTACTGGTTTGAAATAACCTACAACACGACTATATATCTCTGTCTTCTTATTGCATATCGGACATGTCTTATGCTCACCACTTAAATAACCGTGTTCTGGGCAGATACTGTACGTAGGTGTAATAGTAATATATGGTAATTTCGTATTTTCCATCGCTTTCTTAACAAACAGTTTACAGCTCTCTGGATCACATTTCTCGCCTAGGAATGTATGGAATACCGTCCCACCTGTATATAATGATTGCAATGCTTCTTGATGTTTCATTGCCCATACGACATCGCTTGTCTTATCAACAGGCAACCACGTTGAATTCGTATATCTAGGCACTTCTTTGCTGGCAGTGATTATCTTGGGATATTTCTGTTTATCTATTAGCGCTAAACGATACGATGATCCCTCTGCTGGAGTTGCCTCCAGATTGTACATGTTACCAGTCTCCTCCTGAAACTCACTCAATCGTTTCAATATGTATTTGAGCACATTAACAGAGAATCGTTTACCATGTTTGGTAGATATATCCTCACCGAAAAGATTGAGACATGCTTCGTTCATACCAACCAAGCCAATAGTTGAAAAATGAAATTTAAGCGTCCCGAGATATCTCTTTGAATAGGGAATAAGGCCTTTGTTCATGCCATCAAGCACTATCTTTCTTTTTATCTCAAGCGAATCCTTAGCAATGATGAGGAGTTTATCCAAACGTTCATAGAATTCGGTTTCATTCTTTGAGAGATAGCCTAACCTAGGCATATTGAGCGTGACCACACCCACAGACCCAGTCATCTCACCAGAACCAAATAAACCACCAGTTACATTTCTCCTTAACTCTCTCAGATCCAAACGCAAATGACAACACATACTCCTAATATCCTCAGGATCCATATCTGTATTGACAAAATTTGAGAAATAAGGTAAACCATACTTAGCTGTCACTTTGAATAATAGATCAGAGATTTCATCCGTCCAGTTGAAATCCTTTGTTATATTATACGTAGGTATTGGGAATGAAAACGGTCTACCATGCATATCTCCTTTAAGAAGTATCTCAAGGAATGCTTTGTTGATTAATTTCATCTCATCTTTAAAATCAGAAAACGTATCCTCCTGTACCTTACCCCCAATTATCGTTGGTTCATTGCTAAGGTCTTTTGGAGTACTGAGGTCAAATGTGATATTGGTGAATAATGTTTGACCACCCCATCGCGATGTTGCATTAAGGTTGAATATAAATTTCTGCATATCCTGTTTGATCCTTTTGTAACTCAACCGATCTCTGGCAATAAACGGTGCTAGGAACGTATCTAGTGAATTGATGGCCATCGCACCAGCCCATTCGTTCTGTAATGTGCCCATGAAATTGACTATCTGCATCAATGCACTATCAAAATGCCTGGCGGGTGCTGATTCCACCTTACCTGGAACACCATTAAGACCTTCTAGCAATAATTGACGTAAAGACCATCCAGCACAATAACCGACTATACCAAAAGGAAGATTATGGATATGGATATCACCATTCCTATGGGCTCTTGATATCTTCTGAGGATATACTTTATCCAATGTATAGTTCTCTATTACGTTCCCGCCCATCCTTAGAAATAGACCGCTGAATGAATAACTAACATTACTATTTTCATGAACCTTCCAGCTAGATTTCTTAAGATACCCATCCACCCATTCATCTGTATCATACATGTAAAGAAGCATGTATATTATGTTTAAAAATATTTGGATTGGATTGGTTCCTGAATCATTGTTTTTATTCAATCATCGCTTCTTATTCAATTTTGCGGCGTTTGGAATCTATTTCATATAACCCTTTGATCATACGTTCAAAAAATCTAGATTTGTATCTTCTGTATTTATTTCCATTCCCTTTCGCATATCTTATGGCTTTCTTTTTTAACCTCATATATTCTTCAGCTTTACTAGGATGTGTTTTTAGATATTTGACAATTGCTGGCATAAGAAAAGATGTCCTGCTCTTATGATATGTTAAATGAATATGCACTCTCCTGACATCTCCAGCATATTTATAATCTCTTTCAAAAAATATAAAT
>JAGGSE010000077.1 GCA_021159225.1 bacterium | reverse complement strand
CCCGTCTAAAGATCGGAGCTTTCTGATTAACGGGGTAAATGAACTAAACGGATGCGGCCTTTTTAACTTCAATTTTATTTTACTATTTTAATTCAAAAAAACAAGTGAGTGTATAAAATGAGTACATTTTTGACGAGTAAGGGGTTCTGCAGGCTACCTCAATAGGTGTTTTGCAACCCAAGGCCTTATGAGGTCTTTTGAAGGTAAATTCTTCGAGCCAATCTCTGCCGTCTTCAGGGTATCAAAATGTATCTCATCTTTTTTCAACTATTCAAAAATTAAAAGAAATTGGCAGTCCATTAGATGATTTATGAAAAAAGCGGCAAAAATAATTTTTGGAAGCAAGTCCCAAGTACCTTACAAAATGACTGGATGGAACCAAAGTTCCGTCCGAGAGAAAAAATCCAATCTTCTCTAATGTAGAAAGGTTCGCCTTTGGAAATCCGAGTGGGCATGCCAGGAATCGAACCTGGATCTGTTACTTATAAGGTAACTGCTTTTACCAATAAGCTACATGCCCGTTTAAGATTTTATTAGGAGTAATCAGTTTTCTCGTTCCTTGAATTTAGCCATAATCGAACCAGTTGAGATTAGCTGATTTAACAAATTCTTATTAGTTCAATATAACATTAGTCCTTTAAAAAAGCAATAAAATACGTGCTCTAACCCCTGAGCTACACGCGCATCAAATCTTTTTAAGTTTAACACTCAGCGATTTTTCTTTCTTTGAGGAACGAGAGGGTTTCCTCTTCGTTGTCTTTTTCTTTACCAATTGCTCAAATTCTTCCTTCTCTATGGTCTCTTTCTCAATTAGTGTCTTAGCCAGTTTCTCTAAAATGTCCTTTTTCTTCAGCAAAATTTTATTTGCTCTGTTTTGGGCTCCTTCAACAAATTTTTCCACCTCCCGATCAATTTTTGAAGCCACCTTTTCTGAATAATTTCGATATACCTCCTCGCTTCCCAAAAAAACCAATTTCTCCCTCTCTCCAAAAACAAGCGGTCCTAAAGAAGACATCCCATATTCTGTAACCATTTTTCGGGCAAGTTGGGTTGCCCTTGCCAGATCGTTTGAGGCGCCGGTAGTAACCTCCCCAAAAATCAATTTTTCAGCGCAATATCCGCCAAGCAGGGTTGCCATTTCTGCCAAAAATTCCGTTTTGGTCTTTAACTTCTTCTCTTCGCTAGATATCTTAAGGGTATATCCAGCCGCCAGTCCCCGGGCAATAATTGAAATTTTTCTCACCGGCTCGGCTCCGGGACAAAAGGCTGAAACCAAGGCGTGTCCGGCTTCATGGTAGGCGGTAATCTCCTTCTCTTTCTCTGAGAGAAGATGGGATTTTCTCTCTGGTCCCAATAGAACCTTCTCAATGGACTCCAAAAATTCCTGCTGGAAAATTTGGTGCTTGTTTCTTGCCGCTGCCAAAATGGCTGCTTCGTTTGCCACATTCGCCAGGTCTGCACCGGAAAATCCGGCTGTCCTTTCAACTATCTCATCCAAATCAACATCTGATGCCAATGGCTTTCCCCGACAATGAATCTTCAATATCTCTTTTCTTTCGTTTATATCAGGCAGGTCCAAAATAATCCTTCGGTCAAACCTGCCCGGCCGTAAGAGAGCAGGATCTAGGGATTCAGGCTTATTGGTTGCTCCCAGGACTATTATCCCTTCTTCTCTGCCGATGCCGTCCATTTCTGACAATAACTGATTCAGGGTTTGCTCCCTTTCTTCATGACCGCCAGTGACCCCCACTCCTCTCATCTTTCCAATTGAATCAATCTCATCAATGAAAATAATTGCCCTTCCCACCTTTCTTGCCTGACTAAAAAGACTCCGAATACGAGCACTGCCCACTCCAACAAAAAGTTCTATTACCTCAGAGGCAGAGATTGAAAAGAAGGGGACATTTGCCTCAGAGGCAATTGCCCGGGCTAGCAGGGTCTTCCCGGTGCCCGGTGCCCCAATCAATAATACGCCCCGGGGGATGCGTGCTCCCAGTTCTAAATACTTTCTGGAATTTTTCAAAAAATCAACAATCTCCTCTAACTCCTCTTTTGCCTCCTTTAGGCCTCCTACATCTTTAAAGGTAACCTTTTCTTTCTTTTTCCCACCGACGCCAAACAAGCGAGGTCTTGCCTTGGTGAAATCAAATGCCTGCATTGCCCCGGTTTTTGCCTGCTTCATAATAAACCAGAAAAATCCAATGAAAAGCAAAAGGGGTAAAATAGTAAATAGAATTGGTCCCAGCCATGCCCATCCGCCGCCTCTTGGTCTATTAACTATGTCCACCTCTGCTAGTCTTTCCTTGCTTACCCCGTAATTAGCAAGCGATTGAGACAAAGAGGTATCTGGCTCTGCCCGGGAATGACCCTTCTTGCCATCAATGTACAAGATTGAAAGTTCGGAGTCAGAGACAATAATTTTTTTCACCTTTCCAGCATCAATATCCCTGACCAACTGGGTAAAAGATACCTCCTTCCTCTCCCTGTTGAGAGCGTCCTGAAACAAACCAAAAAGCAGGGAAACCAACAAGAAAATAAGCAGGACCAAAACTATATCCCTGGTAAACTTTTTTACCTCCATATTTCCAATCTTATCACAAAAAAGATAATTTATCCACTATCCGCCCTTCCGTAGTCATCCTCGTATCTAATAATATCCTTCTCGTCAAACCTTCCTAAAGAAACCTCAATAATTCTCCCTCCCTTTTTATTCGCCCAAAGCCGGTGTTTTGTTCCCCTAGGAATCTGATAAGCAATCCCTTTTTTCATTTTTCCTTTCTTCCTGCCGATAAGATACCAGAGTTCTCCTGATAAAAGAAACCAAAACTCATCTCTAAACCTATGACTCTGAAGGGAAAGCCGACTTTTTGGCTTAACCTCAATAATTTTGATATTCGCCCCCTCTTTCCAAAGGGTGGTAAATCCTCCCCAAGGTCTTTTTATTTTTTTCATAGATAGTTAAATTTTTTATTCTTCTCCAGTTTTTTAACCAGATTCTTTACCTTTTGGGAACCATCCCTGTGGCATATCAAGATAATGTCATCGG
>JAGGSE010000093.1 GCA_021159225.1 bacterium | reverse complement strand
CTCCAGTATACAGCCTCAGGTCTGTAAAGAGATTCTGTTGAGATATATATCTCTTTCTTATTTTTTACTTTCATATTTCTCAAAAGATTCTCTGAAAATTCTTTATATGCTATTCTGAGGAGTCTTTTTGTCTTTATAGAGCTATTTGATTCTTTTTCTAAATAATTTTTGTTTTTATTTTCTAAAAAGTTTTCTAATGCTTTTTCATGCTCTTCCGAGTATGGAAATACATCAAATCCTAAAAAGGCGTATATAGGTATTTCTTCAGGTAAACAATCAATAAAAAAGAGTTTATCTGGATGTTTTTCTCTGAGATCCAGAAAAACTTTCAGGAATCTTCTTTCTTCAGCTCCTTTGAAGAGAAATATCTCTCCCTCGAATTCTTCATAGATCTCATTGAGTTTTTTGGAACTCAGAACATGAATGGGAACAACATCTTTTCTCAGAGGCTCTAAAAATTTTTTTCCAATTTTTTCAGGAATCGAATAATACGGTCTGAGATATCCGTTTTCTTTTATTCCTTTGAAAAAAGGTTTTTTATACTGTATACCTCCTATATCTATAACTTCTTTATCGAATCTGGCAAGGCATGGGGTCTTTACTTTGATCTCGCCCTTTGTGAAGATCCCTATTCTGTAGTTGTCAATTTCGAGTAATTCATACATCATAATATGTTCTATTAAGAGAAATAAATCTTTATCTGTTCTGTGAAGCCTCAACTTATGCGGAGGAGGGGATTTGAACCCCCGAACTCCTACGAGACAGGACCCTGAATCCTGCACCTTTGGCCAGACTCGGTAACCTCCGCCTGATCAGTTTTCATTCCTTATCTTTAAATTTCTTTCGTTTTCATGATCCCCGATACATATTTTGGGCATCTGAGAGTAGATAGTAACTTCCCACTGTTCAAAGTTCAGAAAGATTTTTAAATAGAAATAGAGAAAACAGGATATGAGAAAGGGTGAAAAAATAGCTCTGAGCATAATAGTGTTGTCTTTCATTATTGCTGTATGTAGCTATCCTTATATGCCAGAAAAAATGGCCATTCACTGGAATGCGAAAGGAAATGTTGATAGCTATGGATCAAGATTTGAGGGATTATTTTTCCTTCCCTTTCTTCTTGCTGGATTATTTCTACTTTTTATGGCAATCCCGAAAATAGATCCTATGAAGTATAATATAGAAGATTTCAGGAAGTATTACGATAATTTTATTGTTCTATTTTTCATATTCTTACTATCTGTATATTTATGGTCAATACTCTGGAATTTTGGAGTTGAAATAAGAATAAATGCTGTGATACCTGTAGGTGTTGGTATTCTGTTTTTTTATGTTGGCATCCTTCTGGAAAATGCAAAAAGAAATTGGTTTATAGGGATCAGAACACCATGGACATTGAGCAGTGAAGATGTCTGGAACAGGACACATAAAATCGGAGGAAAACTGTTCAAAGTTCTTGGATTAGTTGTTATTTTTGGAATATTTTTCCAGAAATATGTTTTATTTTTTTTCTTAGTTCCTTTGCTTCTTGTTGCTGGATATCTTGTTGTTTATTCATACTTTGAGTATCAGAAAGAGATTCAAAAATAAAGAGTTCTTCCTTCATCTTTGAAGTTCAGAGATCAACAAAAGTGGAGATGATCTTCTTGTTTCTCACTTCAGGATGAAACATGAGACCATAGATCTTTTTTTCTCTGTGTCTTATTGCCTGTATGGAGTTTTCAGACTCAGCAAGTATCAGAAATTGATCTAATTTATCAACAGAGTAATTGTGTAGCTCATAGGCTGAGAAATTTTTTCTTCCTTCAAACAACGGATCATCAATTCTTACATTTATTTCTCTCATACCTATTTCTGTTTCTTTCCTGAGTTTCCCTCCGAATACAAGGGAAATCACCTCCATTCCTGCACATATCCCGAGAATATATTTTTCTGTATCTCTTATCCAGTAAAATTTCTCGATGTGGTTCATAAATTCATTGTCTTTCAGTGCAGTTCCACAGAGTATAATCTTCTCTGCTCTAAATATGTCTTCCTCCTTAAGTTCAAGAAAATGTTTTACAATATATGATTTTTTACAGGAGACTATGTCCACCACAGGATCAACAAACTCATTTTTACTGAGAGACTCCCTTTTATAACACATATCGATTATGAGTATCATTTTTCAACATACCTCACTCCTTCTATTTTATATATCCCACTGTATCTCGAATAAATCCTTTTTGCTTTAGTTATCTCTATTCTCCTTTTGAATATGGGTGCATCATAGACAAAGGTCTCTATCTCCCCTCCTTCACCGGAGGGACTTATCCTGTATTTTATCCTGAGATCTTCCAGTTCTTTCACAGTTTTTTTATCAATATCTCTACCAAGCCATTTTTCGTTAAAGGGATATGCAAAAACGCCTGTAATAATAACCCTGAATCCTTCAGAAATTAATTCTCTCAGGAGTTTCAACTGATCTATCTGCCACAGAGGATTGAAGCACCACAGATCTAAATCATTACATATCCTCTGGATTCTTGAACTCTGATAGACAGAGTCTATAGCGCCTGTAACGATACCATCTATTCTGTATCTCCTCTTTGCGGTCATGATAGCTTCTCTGAGATCTTTTAGTTCTGTCTCCTTTTCTCCCTCCGTTTCATGGGTGATAATGGGAAGATCCATAGCCTCTGCCTGCACATCTGTGAGGGATATATTGGGGGTATGAAACATATAACTCTCCTCGTTTTTCGAGATCAGAGAGATTAAACAGACCACTTTTTCCTTTTTCATTGCCCTGTAGCAGGCAAAACAGGAATCTTTTCCTCCTGAGAACAGTACGCCCAGTCTCATATTTTTCATATCCTTCACATCTTAATATATGTTTCATTTCCACAGAATAGAAAATATTAAATACTGCAGTGATCTACTAAGGATCAATGGATAAAAAAGAGAGTATCTTTGAGTATAAAAAACTTAACTCTGTCAAAAGAAAAAAAGAGTACGAACCAATAAAGCCTGAACCTGCGTTCTCCCCATTATTCTGGGGTGTTTTATTGATATTTATTATTTTCGTACTTGTAAGCATGTTCTGGGATTATAT
>JAGGSE010000010.1 GCA_021159225.1 bacterium | reverse complement strand
TGCTATTCCTATGTAGAAAATGAGGATGAGAAGACGTGGAAAGAGCTTACAAATGATTATTTGATAAAAAATTATGGAATAGACTTAGATACTTTGGAAAGCTGGAATTCATTTATGAGCATTAAATCCTACAAAGCACCTAACTGCTGGATTAACGAAAACGGAGATATGGTGTGCGTTCTTAAGAGGTGAAGTGATGGACAAGCTTGAAAAGCAAATTTTGTCGCTAATTAAAAAGCATAAAAAATTAACAACTTATGAGATAGCAAAAAAGCTTGGAGTTTCTTGGCAGACAGCACAGCTAAGGTTGTACAAGCTTTTTGGGAACGGAAAAGTAAAAACTATAGAAGAAGAGAAAGGTGCTTTGAAAAAAGTTTATTGGGTAATAAGGTGAAAAAAAGAGGAAATAGTATGCTAACCAAAAGCTACTTTGAATTTGCACTTTTTATGCTGGGTTTGGTTTACGGCTTGCTTTTCGGTTTCATAACTTACCAAACAATCTTTCCGTGCCCAGACTGCCTTTGCGAGCCACCAGTTTTCAACCTCTCTTGCCCGGAGCCGAAAATTCCAAAATGTCCGGATTGCATATGTCCAGAGCCTGAAAAGCCAAAACTGCCATCTTTTATGCAGATAGCTGAAAACATGGTTGAAGAGCATGAATACGATTTAAACAATTACAACTGCGACGATTTTAGCAGAGAGCTTATAAGGAGGCTGGAAGACTATGGATGGAATGCTAAGTACTGCTACGGAAAGGCGAGATGGAACGATCAGTACCATGCGTGGGTAAAGGTTGAAGTTCCCATAGAAGCCACTGTGGGAAAAATTATAGAACCTAGCGAATACAAAAATAATTATGAGGAGTATTGGTGTGAATGATGGCTAGGACCATATTAAAGTTTCCAGAGGATCTTAGAAAGAAGGTTGAAAAGGTGTGTGAAGACATAAGAAAGAGGGACAGCTCTTTTGCATATGAAGTGGATGATAATGTGATAATTTTTTCAGACAATAAGAAGCAGGCATTTGCTAGGGGAATGTGGTTTAGGAAAAACGTTAGCATGAGGATAAAGTTCGAGGTGGTTGAATGAGCGTTGAAGAATACTTTCAAGGATATTTATCGTTTTCAGAGCTTAAGCCAGAGGAAAGGCTGGAAGCTTTATTTAGATTTATAAGAGCCATAGGAAGGGAAGGAACGACAAGAGAAGCTTTGGAAAGAAGATTTCCAAACCTATCTTCTTCTCAAATTTACGAAAGAGTTTATAGAGACCTTTACTTCGGTGATTTAGCTTACACAACGAGAGGCAGAATTTATTTAACCGACAGAGGATTGAAGGTCCTTGAGAGGGGAAGGCTAACTCTAAAAGATTTCACAGAAGCTAAAGCACCAGAGTGGCTGATAAAAAGGCTTACTAGAAAAGCAAGAGTTTTGCACGTTTTTATAGGATCTGATGATGTAACTGGTGGAAGAATATACTGGAACAGGAGCTTGAAGAAGTATAAATTGGTTGTTAAGGGAGAGAAGCCAAAGATTTTTAGCAAGCTCGGAATAGTGGTTCACGGATCGATAGATACTGGCGGTCAAAGAGCACACGAGAGATTGATAGTAGAGGCAAAAGCATGGACTTTCGTTAATAGAATGTTGCCAGGGGACATTGAAGACGTGGAGGAAGAGTTGAAGAATTTTCTTGATGAAGCAATAACGACTGCGTTTGGACCTGCGGCTGGTGCTTTAGAAATAAAGGTGGGTGCTTCTTACTTGAGCGAACCTTACGGCGAGTGTTATTTAATTGACTATCCAGAAAAGGGTTTCTTTGCAGAGTATAAGCACTACGATAAGAAAACTGGGAAGTTGAAGAGGTCAAGCTCAATAAGTTTTTTGGAGAGTGAGATGGCATGAGCCTGCTAAAAATAGATATAGATCACAAAGAGCCTTTTGAAAAATGGAAAGATGAGTGGATAGAAACTAGGAAAAAGTTGTTGGAGTTTTTGGGATTTAAGGTAGAGTACATGGAAATTTATAAAAGCGGATCTGGCAGAGGATACCACGTTTACATAAAAATTGATAAGGACATTCCAGATGAGGAAATAAACAAGCTTCAGTTTTTATTGGGGGACGATCAAACTCGTGTTGTCATAGCAATGAGAAGAATAGAAAGAGGAGTAAAATACTGGAATGTTTTGTTTTCAAAGGTTTTGTGGAAGAGGAGCGATAAAGAGGATTTGGAAAGGGCGTTGAGATTGATTGAGGAGAGCAATCTTAATGAATTTGACAAAGAATGGTTGAAGGATTATGTTGAAATGATTTACAACTCTTTGAAAAAGTTTACGGAGGCTTTGAAAGATGTCGGCTGAAGACTGGGAAAGAAGGGATAATGCAGTTGGTTTGCTGGAGGAAGCTTTGGAAATATTAAATGGGATGGTGGATGACTTAGAGGAGAGAATATCAAACATGGAAGAGTACTTCACAAGCTCTCCAGTAATGGAGCAACTGGAATCTAGGAAGGAAGCTGTGGAAAATGCAATTTCTTATATTGAAGATGCTATTTCGGAGCTGGAGGGGATGGAATGAAGGTAATTGCTAGGTGCAAAATTTGTGGAAACGAGTTTACAATTAAAATTCCGTTTACAGTTGAGGAAATGTTTTGCCCAAAGTGCATGGAATGGGGTGAGATTGAAGTAATTGGGTGTAAAGAATGAGTGAAACGGAGAAAACCGTTTGGGACTTTCTGGTTAAGAAGCTAAGAGTAAAATTTTTGGAAAATGTGCCGGAATTTGTTGGAGTTGATTTGAAGGATTACGGTCCTTTCTTTAAGGGAGATATAGCAGAAATTCCTTTGGAAAATGCGAAAATATTTTTGGAGAGGGGGATGGCAGAAGAATTATAGTTTTTATATTTTCGTTTCCTAATTTAAATTAGATGAGAAGGGTAGATTGGAATGGGGGCAAAGCTGGTATTGGATAGAGGTGAGATCGAAAGGTTGCTTAGGTATTATCTATCCAAGCTAGACTACGTTCAAGATCCTTTGCTGAGGGAAAGGTTTCTGAGCTACATCAGAATTTTGCACTACATTCTAAATAATGGAAGGAAGAGGTAAATGTATTCTGGAGGATAGAAAAATTTATAAATAATTAATTATTAATTATATCTGATG
>JAGGSE010000185.1 GCA_021159225.1 bacterium | reverse complement strand
AACTTATATTTGTGTTATTGTTATTATGTAGGTATAATCTCTTATATAATGAATGTAATTCACTTTTGTTTTAATGGTGGAGTTTTAGAGGGAAAGGGTGTGGATATTTTGTATATTATAGAAGGATTTTTTTTACTCCTCTCTTTCCCTCTTTTTATCCTCATAATTTCCACTACTTATGAATTATATATCCTCTGGGCAATCATTTGAATTTCTTCCTCTAGGTTTTTATCTTTTTGTAGTTGACTGTTAATCTTTTCGCAACTATGAATGACGGTTGTATGGTCTTTTCCTCCAAATCTTTCTCCTATAAAAGAGAAAGAGCTGTTTAACTCCCTTCTTAATAGGTACATAGCAATCTGTCTCGGTTTTACAATTTCTTTTTTACGGGAGGGAATAATAATATCTTTTTCAGTTAGTCCATAAAACTCAGCCACTGTAGAGATTATTTTTTTGTGGGTAATTTTTTTTCTTCCTCCTTTTATTATTTTCCCTAGAAGGGATTTGACGATATTAATGTCTGGCGGTTTATTATTTATTTTTTGATAGACAATAACCCGGTTTAAAGCGCCTTCTAATTCCCTGATATTTTTTTGGACCGACTCAGCGATGAAGGTATATATCTCGTTGGGAAAATCAGTTCCCACTTCTCTTGCCTTTGTTTTTAGTATTGCTACGCGTGTTTCAAAATCGGGCTGAGAGATATCTGCAATCATTCCTCCTGTAAAGCGGGACCTTAATCTTTCTGTAAGAGAGGGGATTGCTCGAGGCGGGCAGTCTGAAGAAATCACAACCTGTTTATTTTTTTCGTAAAGAAGATTGAATATATGAAAAAATTCCTCTTGTGTTTTTTCTTTACCAGCCAGAAACTGGACATCATCAACTATTAAGAGGTCAATCTCCCTATAACTTGACTTAAAGAACTCCATCTTATGCTTCCTGATAGCCCTAACTACGTCTTCTATAAATTTTTGGGAGGGGATGTATTTTATTTTCTTCTCCGGAAAATTTTTATAGACCTCATTACCAATGGCTTCCAAGAGATGGGTTTTGCCCAAGCCCACCCCTCCGTAAATAAAGAGGGGGTTGTAGACCAGCCCTGGCTTTTGTATTACTGCTTGAGCAGCAGCATGGGCTAATTCATTAAAAGAACCGACAACAAAGTTCTCAAAGGTATACCTTGGGTTAAGGTTTGTTTCTTTATCTATTTCAAGTCCTTCAAAGCCCAATTGTCCGGCCTCTTCCTGGTAGGATATTTTCTTTCTCGGCGCTTTGATCTTTAGGCTCTGTTTTTCAATACAATATTTAACCTCCTTTATGCTGTTATCTAAACCATGGAGAATTTTTAAAATAATATCGTTGTATTTCTGTTCTAACCACTCCTTAACAAAAGAACTGGGAACAGAAACCATTACCTGGGTTTTTTCCCGGGAGATAATTTTTGTACCTTTAAACCAGGTGGCAAAGTTGGCTGGGGAGATGCTTAATTGGATTTGGGCTAAAACTGCTTCCCAGAGTTCTTCGTTGGACATCACATTCATTATACATAAATGTCAAGGAGAGGCAAGTTGAGATAAAAATAGGATAAATGTTAATATCTTGTGGATATTATGGGGAATATGTGGGCAAAATGAATAATTACAATAAATCCTTGTTAAATTATTGCAAAAAGAGGTATAATAGGGGCATATCTGTCAACCGTTTAGGTAAGTCCTAAAGCCGGGTTCAAAATCCAAAACCAAACCAAATCAAAAATCAAAATGCAAAATGACATAAATTTAATTCAAATCTCAAAATGCAAATCTCAAAATGACCCCGAACAAATTGCTCCGCAATTATACGGGGCAGGCAATTCAAAATGCAAAATTATTTTTAAACTCAAAGCGTAAAGCGCAAAGTGCAAAGCTAAAGCGTAAAGCTTAAAGCTAAAAAGAAGAAGGTTTCGCTTTTCGCTTTAAGTTGTAGTTTTGCCTTTTGCGCTTTGAGCTTTGCGCTTGAATGTTGATTTTGAATTTTGAGATGTAATTTTGAGATTTGCCCTGTACCACGTCGGGTACTTTGAATTTTGAGATTTTAAATTATCATTTTGATTTTTGATATTTGCATTTTGCATTAAAAATTGTAGATGTGACGTTTCGTTTCAATTTATTAAGATTTGATTTTTGATTTGGCACTTAAGCCAGCCAATCATAGAAATTATGACCCAACTTCAAAGAGCAAAAGAAGGGAGGATTACAAAAGAAATGAGAAAGGTTGCTAGGGATGAAGGCATTAACCCGGAGGATTTAATAGAAAGGATAAAAAAGGGGCTGGTGGTTATCCCGGCAAATAGAAGACATAGGGGCTTAAAGCCCATTGGTATAGGCAAGGGATTGAGGATAAAGGTGAATGCCAACATAGGAACATCGCCAGTAAGGGTTGACAGAAAGAAGGAGGTAGAGAAATTAAAGATGGCTCTTGAAGGAGGAACTGATACAATAATGGATTTGAGCACAGGAGGAGATATTGACAAAATCAGAAGAACCCTTATTGAGAGATGCCCTCGTCCCTTTGGAACCGTCCCTATTTATCAGGCAGTGGTGGAGTCAAAAGGATTGCCATTTCTTACCCTTGACCGTTACCTTCAGGTTTTTGAGAAACAGGCGCGGGACGGAGTTGATTTCGCCACTGTCCATGCAGGAGTAACAAAAAGGACCATTCCCCTGCTTAAAAAGAGGGTGATGAGGTCTGTCAGCCGCGGAGGTTCTCTTTTGTTAAAATGGATGACCTATCATGGCAAAGAAAACTTTCTTTATCAGTATTTTGACAAAATTCTTGAAATAGCCGCTGAATATGATGTTACCCTGAGTTTGGGAGATGGGCTGAGGCCAGGATGCCTGGCAGATGCTACGGACAGGGCACAGATTGAGGAACTGAAAACATTGGGAGAACTGGCTGAAAGAGCCAGAGGAGCAGGCGTGCAGGTAATGATAGAGGGACCAGGCCATATCCCCCTTAATGAGATTGAGGAAAATGTTAAATTAGAAAAGAGGTACTGCCATTCAGCCCCTTTTTATGTTTTAGGACCCCTACCCACTGATATTGGTGCTGGCTATGACCATATTGGCTGTGCTATCGGTGGCGCCCTTGCCGGTGCCCTCGGTGCCGATTTCCTTTGTTATGTAACTG
>JAGGSE010000083.1 GCA_021159225.1 bacterium | reverse complement strand
CCCTTGTTGAGAAAGTTTAATTCCTTTGCTGTAGTTAATTTGAGCAAGATATTTTTGACCTTGGAAAACAAGCAGAACCAAGCCACTAATCGTTATTGCCAAAAAAAGGAAGGAAAAAATTAATCGCAGAGAAGACGAAGACAAACCTATCTCTTTTTGTTCTGAAGCATAAAACAACAGCCCTCCTATCAAAAACCAAAAAGCAAACCACAAGGTAAAATTGAAAGAAGTAAGAAAGCCCGCTCCGGTTAGTCCAACCACTGAAGTTAAAAGCCCGATTTTTAGTCCAAAGGGGTCTTCTGATTTAACCAATTTTTTAATTGAAAAATATATTGCAAGACAAAGAAGAAAAAATAAAGAAATTCCTCCTAAAACACCTTTCGTTACAAACCAATCTAAAACCTCTGAACTTCCAGTAGAAAATCTTGTTCCCCAAAAAATGGTCTGATTAAGAATCGGAGGACGATATTTGGAATAATCAAAAATAAAGGTTCCAGGCCCTGTTCCTAAAAGAATATTCTTTATCCCCTCATTAAATACACCTTTTAGGATATTAAACTCCAAAAGAAAACCAGGAGAAGCCTCTAAGGGCAAAGGGGGGAAGAAAGAAAAGCGGAGAGGGAAGAAAAAGAAGAAAATAGATAAAACCAAAATTATCATCAAAAAAGCCAGCCAACCGAGGTGAGGTTTTTCTTTTAAATCAGTTAAACTGAATATGCTAACAATTAGTCCGCCAAGAAAAACAATAAGCCAGGCGCTTTTAAAATCAATTAAAATAAGTTCTGCTAATAGAATAAGAGAGAGAAACCAAAGAATTGGCTTCTTGGTCTTAAAAACTAATCCCAATGACAGAGAAAAAAGAATAGCCAAAAAAATAGCAGCGCCATAAACGCTTCCAATACTATTAAACGAAGAAATTTGAGAGAAATCAAATGGCAAAACAAAAATCCCGTAAAGTTGTAAAATAAGATAAAGTCCGGCTATCGCTCCTGAAATAAGAAATAAAATTACCCCAAAAAAGAACTCTTTTTCCCTTTGAAAAACATTAGCAAAAAGAAATGCCAAAATAAGAAAGGAAGCAAGAGTAAGGAAATTGTCGTTAATATTTAATGGCCAACCCCAGAAAGAGGCCTTCTGCCATAGAGAAAAAATAGTAGATGAAGAAAAAAGGACAAAAATTAAAAAGAAGGTAAAATATAATAACTTGTTTCCTCTCAAAACTATTCTTTCTTGACCTATTTGTTTGAAAAACCAGGTTATCAAAGATAAGAAAACCAAAAACAAAAGCAAGACCTGCTTTGAATAATCCAAAACATCAAAGCCAAAGGGCAAAAAAAATAAAGGTATCAAAAAAATAGCCAAATATAAAGAGACCTTGCTTATTTGGCTGAAGATGGTAGTCAATGATTTCATATTTGCTTCCGTTGCTTATAAATTTATCCGGACCACTAAACTCAATTACAATTTTTCCACTGCTCGGAGTTTGGCACTCTCGGACCTTGGATTCATGCTCACCTCTTCAGGGCTGGGTCTAATCGGCTTTTTTGTCAGGATTTTAACCACCGGCTTGTTATCTTGAGGAAAAGACATCTCTCTAAAGGTCTTCTTAACAATCCTATCCTCAAGAGAATGAAAAGAGATAACAACCAGTCTTCCTTTTTTCTCTAATGCCCGGATTGCCAAGGGAAGAGCCCTTTTGATGCTTGGCAACTCCTGATTTACCTCCATTCTTATTGCCCGAAAAACATTGGTTGCCCAATGGCTTTTTCTTCTAAAGCGATAATAAGCAGGGATGGAACGAGAGATAATCTCTAAAAGTTGTCTCGTTGTCCTAATTGGCTTTGCCTTTCTTGCCGAAACAATCTGTCGGGCAATTCTTCTGGCAAAGGGTTCTTCTCCCAGTTTGTAAAGAATCTCTCTTAACCTTTTCTCGGGATATTCATTGACCACATCGAATGCCCTCAATTCTTGAGAGGTATCCATTCTCATATCCAAGAAAGCATTATATCTCTTGTTAAAACTGAAGCCCCTTTCCGGGCTTTTCAACTGATAAGAAGATACCCCCAAATCAAACAAAACCCCATCTACCTTTTTAATTTTAACTTTTTCTAAAATTTCGTCAAGGTCGCTGAAGTTTGCCTGAACATAGACAATTTTATCCCCATATTTACCCAACCGCCTTTTTGCCGTCTCAATCGCGAACCTGTCCCTATCTATAGCAATAATCCGGCCCCTTTTGCCCAGACAGGAAACAATAGATTCTGTATGCCCCCCTCCTCCCAAGGTGGCGTCAATATAAACCCCGTCCCTTTTTGGAGCCAGATATTCCAAAACCTCCTTAGAGAGAACAGGGATATGTTTAATTTCTTTTGTCACTATTCAAAAAATCCTAACCTTCTTGCCCCTTATTATTGACAGCAAAAAGGTGGTTAGCAACTACACCTAATTGTAAATAAACTGAAAATTTGACATTTAGTTTTTAGGAGAATATAATGAAGTTGTATGAAAAATTATACCTTTAGAGTAATAATTGAACCTGATCCGCCAGTAGGATTTCATGGATTTGTTCCATTGTTAAAAGGGGTTCATACCTGTGGTAAAACCATTGAGGAGGTTAAGAAAAATCTTAGAGAAGCAATTAAGTGTCATCTTCAAGGATTGATAAAAGATAAAAAAGATATTCCCCACGAGGAAGAGGCCTTTGAGTTGGTTCAGGTTTTTTCTCAGAAAGACCTCAGTTTCTCAAAATAAACTGTGGCTAAACTGCCAGTAATAAAACCCAAAGAATTAGTTCGGGTTCTTAAAAAAATGGGATTTTTCAAATTTCATCAGGTCGGAAGTCACGCCCAATTTAAACATCCTGATGGTAGAAGGGTCACCATACCTATCCATCCTGGCAAAGATCTTGGTAAGAAAACCTTAAAAAGCATTATTGATGACCTTGAAATTAGCGTTGAGGAGTTTATCAAAAAGATAGGAAAAAAATGAAGAAAATGAAAGTGTAACTACATCTCCAGTTTCTCCTTGAGGTATCCTACCAACTCCTTTATTTTTACCCTTTCCTGCTCCATTGTGTCCCGCTGACGAACGGTCAGGTCGTCATTTTCCAAACTCTCAAAATCAATGGTTAGACAAAAAGGAGTCCCAATTTCATCCTGCCGCCGGTACCTCCT
>JAGGSE010000054.1 GCA_021159225.1 bacterium | reverse complement strand
GAAAAGAAGGGGCTAATAAGCGATCCAAAACTGGAAACCTCCTTTCGCGACATAGAAGACCTAAGAAGGAAACTCCAAACTGGCCAGGAAAGGATGTTCAGGCTTGGTGTTTACATAACCATTTATGGAGATACAAGAAAGGAAATCAGGGATGTAAAGACAATTATTAGGTCAATTCTGGAATCAAGACTGGTTTACATCAAGCCAGCCCTTTACCAGCAGAGAGAGGCATTTAATTCCTGTCTTCCCTATGGATTGGACAAATTAAAGATTCATACCTCAATGAATACCTCTCCCCTTTCTTCAATTTTCCCCTTTATCTCTTCTGACCTGAGTGCTAACGAAGGAATCCTGTACGGAATAAATCAGCACAACAACTCCTTGGTTTTGTTTGACAGATTTAATCTGGAAAATGCCAATTCTGTTGTCTTCGCTAAATCAGGCAGTGGTAAGTCCTATGCCGTTAAGTTAGAGATTCTTCGCTATCTGATGCTTGGGGTAGAGTGCATTGTTATTGACCCAGAAAACGAATACAAACCATTAGCCGAAGCAGTGGGCGGCTCGTTTATCAACATTTCTTTGTCCTCACCAAACCATATTAATCCCTTTGACCTGCCGGAGAATATAAGGGAAGGCGAACTGCCAAAAGATATCTTAAGGTCAAATGTTATCAATCTGGTAGGGCTGATGCGGCTGATGTTGGGCGGCTTGACCCCAGAAGAGGATGCGATTATGGATAGGGCATTGACCGAAACATATGCTATCAAGGATATTACCCCGGAAACCGATCCTTCAACCTGGCGGGCGAAAACTCCACTAATGGAGGACCTGGAGCAGGTCTTGATGGGTATGGAAGGAGCAGATTCATTGGTAAAGCGGTTAAGAAAATTTACCAAGGGAACCTACGCTGACTTCTTTAACCAGCCAAGCAATATCTCAATGAACAAGCCCTTGGTTGTTTTTGGCATCAGGGACATAGAAGATGAATTAAGACCAATGGCAATGTTTATTATTATGAGGTATATCTGGAATAAGGTTCGCTCGGAATTGAAAAAGAGAATTCTGGTTGTTGACGAGGCCTGGTGGCTAATGAAAAGTGAGGACTCCGCTTCCTTTCTCTTTGGTATATGCAAAAGGGCAAGGAAGTATTGGTTGGGGGTAACAACAATTACCCAGGATGTTAGCGACTTTATGAGGTCAATCTATGGCCCCCCTATTATTACCAATTCAGTCATTCAATTTTTAATGAAGCAGAGCCCTGCCTCCATTGATATTCTCCAAAAGACATTCAATCTAACTGAGGCAGAAAAAGAATTTCTTCTGGGAGCAGCAGTTGGAGAAGGACTTTTCTTTGCTGGACCAAAACATGTTATGTTAAGGGTTGTATCCTCAGATATTGAACATCAGATTATCACTACCTCACCTGAAGAACTTTTGAAAATAAGAGAAATGAAAAAATCAGAGAAAGAACTTAGGGATACGGCTGGATGATCACCCGTCGGTTTGGCTCCTTACCAATGCTCTGGGTTGTCACATTGGGCATAGATGCCAATTCCAGATGAATTATCCTTCTTTCAGCCGGAGGCATTGGAGGGAGTTCTTTCTCGGTTTTGGTCAAAGCCACCTCTTGGGCAAGGGAACGGGCTAGTTGGCGTAGATATCTGTCCTTTTTCTTCCGATAACCGGCGATGTCTAAATTAATGTAAAATCTCTCTTTAAGTTTTCTTCTCAAAACCGCCTTTAAGAGGTGCTCAATCTCAAACAATACCTCCCCCCGTTCTCCAATAAGATGCTTGGCATCCTCTCCTTCTAAATCCAAAAAGATGGTCTGGTCGGCCCACTCTGCTTTTTTAAGGGTAATATCAAGCCCTGATTTATCCAAAAATTCGCTAATAATTTCCTTTATTTTAGGAATTAGAATCTCCTTTTCCATACACCATATATTGTTGTCCAATTGAGAATAGGGTTGTTGTTATCCAAAAAAGGCCAATAGCGCTGGGAAGGCGCCAAAGAATTAAAACGGTAAAAATGGGGAAAAAGTAAAGCATCTCTTTTTGAAAAACCTTGGTAAATCGGCTCATACTGTCTTTTGATCTACCTTTCTTACTAGGAGGAGGGGTAATCATTTTGGTTTGAAAAAACTGGAAAATGCCAGCCAAAATTGCCAAAGGAACTGATGGTTCTGCCAGGTTCAAGAGGTTTAAAAACATCGGTTCAATTTCTCCTGGGTTGGGAACAAAACTATAAAGATAAACCACCTGGCCGGGAGTGGAAAATTTCCAAAAAACCTGGTAAAGAGCAATCAAAAGAGGAAGTTGAATTAAAAGAGATAAAAATCCTGAAGCAGGATTAATCTTCTCTTTGCGATAAAGTTCCATAATTGCCTGACTTTGTTTGGTTAAATCGCCCTTGTATTTCTTTTGAATCTCTTGGAGTTTCGGCTGAAGAGCAGACATTGCCTTTTGGGACTTTAGAGAACTGTGCATCAGGGGATAAAGAATCAGCCGTACCAGCAGGGTCAAAACAATTATACTCAATCCAAAATCATGGCCGGGTAGATAGTGATATAAAAGCACCAAACTATTATATAGTGGCTGGTATAACAATATATGGTAAAGATAAATAATTAAATTCATATCAGTTTCGCTTTGGCAAAAATTTTCTCAATTGCCTGCTTGAGTCCACTAAAGTCCATTCTTTCTGCTCCGGGCAAGGCAATAACAACTCCATCTACTGGTTTTATTTCATTCATTTTCAACTTTATTCTTATTATTTCTGAAATCCGACGCTTCAATTTGTTCCTAACCACCGCCTTTTTGGAAAGGTTCTTCCCGACAACAATGGCAAAGCGCGGGGACCTCAAGCCATTCTTGACAATCTTCAAAAATAAAAAATCCTCTCTTACTGGCTTGCCCCTTGTCAAGACATTTTTTATATCTTTGTTCTTCCTCAAACGATTTTCTCTCGGCAACATATCGCTCAGACCGATATCCTCCACCTTTTCTTTTTTCTCCTTCTTGCCAATACTTTTCTTCCGTCCTTGCTTTTCATTCTCTTCAGAAATCCGTGGGTTCTTTTCCTTTTTTTCTTTTTTGGCTGGTAGGTGATGGACATAATTTAAAATTCAAAATGCAAAAATCAAAAATCAAAATGATATTTTAAATCTCAAAATTCAAAGTACCC
>JAGGSE010000092.1 GCA_021159225.1 bacterium | reverse complement strand
TACATTGAGAAATTTTGTTCAGAAGATAGAAACAGTTTCTATAGAGGACAGACCAAGGCTTTTTCAATATCTTATAAAAGAGGTATATCTATTTCCACCCACCACCCTTATTTTTTCTTTTTTATTCCTTGACTTTTGCCCTAAGGTCGCTGGGCAGTGTTTAGAAAATAAATTTGAATATTTTGGAGATTAGATTAGGAAGCTCTAAACTCCATAGTATTGGTAAAACAATTAAACCTTCTCCAATCTGACCAAATGTTAACTTAGTCCGTTTTATTGGTATTTCAAGTTGAAGTAGTCTCTCTTCAAACAACAATAATAAAGTACCTACTATTAACAATAATATTTGGGCTAATGGTTTCCATATTAAAAACAAATTCGCATAGAAATCAAAGTCAGGTCTGAATAAAATATGTCCCCTCCAATAATTTATTACTAAGAAGATCATCATTGAGATCAAAGGGAAATATACCTTTTTATTAATTTTTGATCTAACTTCTATATCAATTTTCTTATTTAACTCTTTTTCTGAAATGAGATATATTTTATGCCTCTTTAAGAACATATGTAGTAGGAATGTTATCCAGTCTAACTGCTGTATTGGATATTCTGTCATTTCCGAAACAAATTTATCTCTCAAAGGTTGTTTTGATTCATATCCATCTTCTAAATCGACCATCTCCCATAGTAAATATTCTTTAAAATGTTCGATTTCATTTTGTGATATTGTTCTCATTTCTGATAGAGGGTCTTTCCTAAATAGTCGCATTTCTGTCCATATGGAAAATAGCTTATATTCTAAACTCTGTTTTTTAAATTCTCTAAGAAAATCCTGAATATATTGGTTATCATCTTTATCCATCTTTTTTAAGAAATTTGGAGTTATAAGAGTCAAAAGATGCATTGCCAAGCTATATTTTTCATTGTCAGACTCACTCTTAATTCTTTCTTTTATTTTTGTCCAGTACTCATCAGGATTTTTGTTAATCACTAATACACATGCCATTATGGTAAGAAGCGTCTCCCTATCTATTCGTTCTCTCTCTTTTATCCTTTTTTCAAAATACAATTTGGCTAAATTTTTTACTTTCTTATCTGTAAATGTGCCATAAAGATAGGCAAGGAATACAAACCTAACTTCTTGAGGGATAATACGAGTGTCAGAGTTCCAATTGTCAATTATGTATTTTATACGCTTTTCTATTTCATTAATTTTATCTGTAAAAATTTTTAAATTAATCATAAAAACCACGGAGAGATTTGTAGTTGACGGTTGCCTTCTGTATTTATCTGAGGACCGCCATAAGAGTTTATATTTGCTATTATCCTTGCTACCAATTTTGGGTAGTTGACTGTTACTGGTAGATTTCTTCCCCTGAAGCCTCTCCAGTTCATTTTTGATAAAAAATAGACTTCATCTATAACTTCTTTACTACATTGATAAAAATCCTCCTCTATCCAATTATGTTTTACAATCTCTACACTTAATGGCTTAATGGGTATCGATATTGTCGGTTCGTATCTTCCTTGTTGGGGTTGAGAAAGGGTTATTAGGTATCTTTTAGAGCTTAATTTAACTTTAATGCCTTCATATGGATGGTATCTATTATTAGGATCTCCCATAAGCCAATAGGGATGTGTTTCATTTATATGAAGTATAGAAAATTTTACATTTTCAGAGATTAAGTTTTGGCCCTTGAGTTCTTCAATGGTACTCTCTAAAATTTCAGTTTCACCGCCACTTATTTTTGGTCTTTTACTGCTTACATGTAATGTTAGTTTTGCAACTTGCCAATCAGGGTTTTCCTGTTTAAAGCCTTTGACCGCTTTGATGATAATCTCTTTTAAATGCCTTAGGTATTCTTCTTTACGGACTATTGGAGAAATTTCATTCCACATCATTGTTCCATCTTTTCTAAAAATCATTGCAAAACAAAATAAATTTTCTCTGCCAATTCTTGTAGCCCCAGTTCCAATAATTATATCTGAGCCTTTTTCTGGATCCATACTAAGAACCCATGGGCTTCCACCGAGTTTTGAAAATAGTTGAACAACCAAATTATCAGTGTAAAATCTTATATTTCCATGTAATAGCTTATCATATCTTATAAACTGAGAGGGGATGTTAGAATTAATTAGATAAGCCTTCAGTCTGTAATAAACTAATGCCATATCTCCGGGTAAAGTAACAATTATACCATCTAAGCCATGACCTATAGCTTCATTTACTTTCTCCTGAAGGGTTGATAAATCTGCCGAATCGTAAACAAAGTCATCAATGTTCAATCCTGAGAGATGCCAGAATCTTTGAAACTTGGAAATGATCTCCCTTTTAACCTCTGCAATTTTCCCATCCCACATTGAATTATTGAGATATAAAATTCCAATTCTTTGATATTTTAGATGGGCTTTTTCGCATGGGCCGTATTCTTGTAGTCCTCTAATAAGCTCTCTTATATTCCCTATAGGAATCTGATTTCTGTTTCCTATAAAGTAATAGATACTTTCCGGTATAGTCTCATATTGCATCATCGTTAGCTACCTCAATAACTTCCAGAGGTCTGAAAGCGATCTTAATTATGCCATCATTGCTATCCAATGTTTTTTCATTACCTGTTACACTAAAAGCCTCTTTCAATAAATCAGTAATATTTGAAAACTTATCACGCATTGCAGTTGCATATCTTTTGCCCTCTGGTGTAAGATGTTTGTGGAAAGCCTGCACAGAACGCCATATACTTCTTCTTATATCTTCTCCATATCGGTCTTTTATCTCTTGGTAGGATATTCGTTCATTCCTTATCTTATCTAAAACATTAATCTTAAGATCAGCCGTAATACCAAAATTTGTATTCTGCCAATGATGGATGCCAATTATTAATTCATATTGGAGAGTTATTTTGTCAGCATATTGGTAACCTTCAATTTCTTTAGCAATTCTTAAGGTTGATCTTAGGTCTTTAATTTGGCATAGAGGCGATAGGTTTTCAGAGAGCAGGTCAAGAATATATTTTCTAAAAATCATTCCAAAAAGACCATTTTCAATATCTATTGTATTGTCAAAGCTATTTTTGGCTGCATTACCATAGAAATAAACAAGATCTCCTATTCTCTTCTTCCATTTTCCCGGAGAATAACTCTCCTCGTAAGGTTTCTTTAAAACTTTTATCTTCTGGGGATATTCAATTACTGGATAAATATTGATATACAAATTCCCTGCGCTCCTTATTGTTTCTCTAAAATCA
>JAGGSE010000088.1 GCA_021159225.1 bacterium | reverse complement strand
CAATAAATTTCAACTATGGAAAGTAAAAGGTAGTTTTGAATTTTGAGATGTCATTTTGAAAAATGAGGATTGGTTCAGTTGACATTAGGGTTAATCGTATTATCAGGTATCTTATTCTTGGCGACCTCATAGTGGAAGGGGCTTTCGGCTTAATATCTCCAATTTTTGCTATTTTCATTATTGAGCGAATTGTTGGAGGCACGAGTTTTACAGCCGGGCTTGCTCAGGCGATTTATCTGCTTTTGTTTTCCTTGGTTCGGGTCCCTGTTGCTGTTTATTTAGACAAAAAAGAGGGAGAAGGTGATGAGTTTTGGGCAATGTTTCTGGGATTTCTTGTTTGGTCCCTTGTTCCCTTTGGCTACATCTTTTGCCGATTCCCATGGCAGGTTTATATCCTGCAGGCGATACAGGGAATATCCATTGCCACTGCTTATGCCGGTTATATGTCTGTCTTTACCACTCATATCGACCGCAAAGAAAAAGCAACTGAGTGGGGAATAGACGCAAGCGCTGTTGGTATAGCAACAGGACTTACCGCGGCAATTGGAGGAGCCCTGGCAACAAACTTTGGATTTAATTTGGTTTTTTTTCTAGCCGGGATTTTCGGCTTAAGCGGCTCTCTAGCAATCTTTGCCTTAAGAAAAAACTTTCTGTATGCAGGTAAATAAAGAACTGGCAAAAATTTTTTTTGAAATCGCCGATTTTCTAAAAGCGGAAAATGTTTCTTTCAAGCCGTTTGCTTATAGAAAAGCAGGCATTACCCTCCAGAACCTGAAAGAGGATGTGAAAGAAATCTATGAGAAGGGAGGAATAAAGGCGCTGGAAGATATTCCCGGAGTGGGGGAGAGCATTGCTTTGAAAATTGAGGAGTATTTAAAAACAGGCAGGATTAAATATTATGATGAACTGAAAAAGAAACTGCCTTGCAATTTGGAAGAATTGGTACAAATAGAGGGAATGGGTCCAAGGAAGGCGAAGATATTGTATGAGAAGTTGGGGGTAAGGAATTTGAAAGATTTGGAAAAAGCGGCAAGAGCCCATAAGATTGCGCCTATTTTTGGCTTTGGAGAAAAGACGGAAAAGAACATTCTTGAGGGGCTTGAATTTGTAAAAAGGAGTAAGGGGAGGTTTTTGCTTGGAGAAATTCTGCCTTGGGCTCAGGAGGTTAAGGAAAAGTTTAGCAAAATGAAAGAGGTGGAAAAAATTGACATTGCTGGTTCGTTAAGGCGGAGAAAGGAAACCATCGGCGATGTTGATTTTTTGGTTGTATCAAGAGATCCAGAGAAAATAATGGAGCGATTTGTCTCTCTTCCCGGGGTTGTTAAAATCTGGGGCAGAGGACCTACCAAGTCGTCGGTAAGATTAAAGCAGGGATTTGATGTTGACCTCCGGGTTTTGCCTCGCTCTTCCTACGGAGCAGGGCTTCAGTATTTTACCGGTTCAAAAGAACACAACATTGTTCTTCGGAAGATTGCCATCTCAAAGAAAATGAAACTTTCAGAATATGGCTTGTTTCAGGGAAATAAAATGATTGCCGGAAGAGAAGAAAAAGAAATTTACGAGAAATTGGGAATGGACTGGGTGCCTCCGGAACTTAGGGAAAACAGAGGAGAGATTGAAAGGGCGCTGAGCCATAAACTTCCTCAAATTATCAACTACAACGACATTAGGGGAGACCTTCATTGCCATATAAAATGGCAAGGGAAATGGGACGGCGGAGCCAATACAATTGAACAGATGGCAGAAAGAGCCCAAGAGATGGGTTATGAGTATCTGGGCATCGCTTCTCACACAAAATTTTTAAAAATTGAACACGGACTGAATGAGAAGCAGTTGGAACAAAGGAAAAAAAAAAAAAAAAAATAAAATTGGAAATTAAAAAGCAGAAGATAAGATTTCGGATATTGAAGGGCTGCGAAGCCAACATATTAAATGACGGCCAACTTGATATCAACGACAAAACTCTTAAAAAATTGGACTTTGTTATTGCCGGAATTCATTCCAATTTCAAGATGGCAAAAAAGAAAATGACAGAACGCCTTATTCGGGCGATGAAAAATCCCCATGTGGATATCATTGCCCATCCCACAGGAAGAATAATTAAAAAAAGAGAGAGTTATTTATTGGATATAGGAAAGATTTTAAGAGCGGCAAAGCAGACCAATACCATTTTGGAAATAAATTCATATCCGGAAAGATTAGATTTGTCGGACCGGCATATCAAGTTGGCAAAGGAACTGGGGGTAAAAATGGTAATTAATACCGATGCCCACCATAAAGACCAGATGCGTTATATAGAGTACGGAATTGCTCAAGCCCGGCGGGGCTGGGCAGAAAAAAAAGACATAATTAACACCCAACCCTTAGAGCAACTGCTTAGGTTCTTTAAATGAGAATCCAAAAAATAAAAATTCGAAATTCGAATTTCGAAACAATGACCAAAATTAACTAAAATTCCAATATCCAATATCCAAATTCCAATTAATATCCAAATTCCAAATTCCAATTAATAAAATTGTTTCGGTCATTTGGTAATTCGGTAATTGGAATTTAATTGGAAATTGGAATTTGGAAATTGGAAATTCTTAAAGATTTGGTCATTCGGTCATTGAGTATTGGAATTTAATTGGAAATTGGAATTTGGAAATTGGAAATTGATTTTTGAGATTTGCCCTGTACCACGTCGGGTACAGGGCAACCCTGAACCCTATGTGGTTCAGGGTTGAGATTTGAGTTTTGAGATTTGAGATTATGGTTGAAAAATCAGCAGGAGCAGTAATTTTTAGGAAGGAAAAGGGGCAGATTTTTTTTCTTCTTTTACACTACCCGGCTCTTTCCCATAGGGCGGAGAAAAGTTATTGGGATTTTCCCAAGGGACATATTGAAAAAGGCGAAGAACTGGAAGAGACAGTAAGACGGGAGGTAAAAGAAGAGACAGGGCTGGAAGATATAAAATTTATTAAGGGATTTAAGGAGACAATAAGGTATTTCTTCAGGTTTCAGGGGAAAAATATCTTAAAGTTTGTTACCTTCTTTTTAGTTGAGACCAAAACAAAAGAAATAAAAATTTCCTTTGAACACAATGGCTATCAATGGCTTGATTACAAAAATGCCCTTGAACGCTTAAAATTCAAAAACGCAAAGGAGGTCCTTAAAAAAGCCAATGAGTTCTTGGACAAAATTCAAGCGCAAAGCCAATAAAAATGCAAAATGCAAATCTCAAAATGCAAAATAATAATCAAAGAAAAATTAAGGAGCTAAGCTCCTCTCCTTAAGGGTAAGGAAATTAAT
>JAGGSE010000186.1 GCA_021159225.1 bacterium | reverse complement strand
GTGCAGGTATTGAAATGGGTTATGATACTGCAGATGCTGAAGATGGAAGAATTTCTAAAAATATTATTTCAAAAGATTATGATTATAGTGAACTCTTGAAAACAGGACAACTTTCTCCGCATTGGATGAGAATAGATTATGGAAGTACAAGCATTCAAATTTTTCCAGAGAAATTAATGAAATTTATTGAAGAAAATAGAGAAGATTTAGGAAAAAAATTGGATTGGAAAGCAGAATTTTTAGAACATTTAGCAAATTTAAAAAAGGAAAAAATCCCAAAGATCCAAAAAACAGAATTCCTAAAAAGACATTTAGAAGAAATCTTAAAAGAATGAAAGAACGAAAAATAGGGACGTGCACTTTTTTGAATTAACTGACTATGTTTTATCTTTTATCGTTTCTTTGGCTGGTAAGGGAGATGAAAGGCCTTTTGTTTTGGCTTTATCTCTGGCAGTTGAAAGAATATCACATTGGCAGATTTAAGGCGCATTTTCATACAGCAAAAGGAAAGCAGTTATTGGTTAACAAGATTTTGATTATAAAGATTGCTTTGGCTTTTGGCATAGGTCTTGCTTTTATTGATTTTAGTTTTTTTCTTCCTTTTATTCTTCTGGGAATTGTTGGGGTATTTACTTTATATTTTCTGGAGGCAGTTAAATTTTTTAAAGATTGGCAGGAAAAAAGATTGAAAAAGCCGGTTTTAACCAAAAAAACCTTAATTCTAATTTCAGTTGGATTCTTTTTAGAGATTTTATTTCTTTTTGTTCTTTATAAAAACTTCAAACAAACTATTTCTTATTTTACCTTTTACCTTTTGATTTTTGATATTTTTACTCCTGTTATTATTTCTTTTGTTGTTCTTTTCTTTCAACCATTAACTATACTTTGGCGGATATGGACAATTAGAAAAGCCAAGAAAAAAAGAGAAGAACTCAAAAATCTATTGGTTATTGGAATTACAGGAAGTTATGGCAAGACCTCAACCAAAGAGTTTTTGGCAAAAATTTTGAGCGAAAAATTTGGAAATGAAAAGGTGGGGAAGACGAAAGGACACCAAAATTCCGAGGTTGGCATTTCAAGGTGTCTCTTGAATGACATCAAGCCGGAGCATAAATTTTTTGTTGTTGAAATGGGCGCCTACAATAGGGGAGGGATAAAATTGCTTTGCGATATTGTAAAGCCCCAAATTGGGATTCTAACTGGAATTTCTGAGCAGCACCTGGCGACATTCGGAAGCCAAGAGAATATCATTAAGACAAAGTTTGAGTTGATAGAGGCGCTTCCTGAAAACGGCACAGCGATTCTTAATGGAGATAATAGATATATAAGGCCAAAAATAAGCTCCTTTTTAGAAGAAGGAAAAATAAAGGTGAAAAATAGGATATTTTATTCCACTAAAGAAAAGTTGGATGTCTGGGCAGAAGAGGTGAGGGTGGAAAAAAAAGGTCTGTCTTTTAGGGTTGTTACAAGGGAAGGAAGAAGAACTGATATTAAAGTGGCCTTAATAGGCAGACAGAACGTGGAAAACCTACTGGGGGCCATTTGCGCCGCTTGTCAACTGAAAATGAACCTGAAAGAGATATCTCAGGCAATTGAGAAAATAAAAGTTGAGGACGCCGGGGTAAGACTGGTTGAGGGAAGATTTAACATCTTGGACTCTAGTTATTCGGCAAACCCAGATGGGGTAATTGCTGATTTAGATTATTTGACCCTTTGGGAAGGCAAGAGGGCGATAATTATGCCCTCTCTTATTGAACTTGGAAGAGCGGCCCGGCAGGTGCATTGGCGAATTGGCAAAAAAATTGGCAGGGTCTGCGACCTGGCTATAATAACCACCAGAGATTATTTTGAAGAGATTCGCCGCGCCGCTGTAGGCGAGGGGATGGCTTCCGACAAGGTCGTTTTCCTTGAGTCTCCGAGCAGTATTTTGGAGAAACTAAGGGATTTTGAGGGCAGTAATGATATTATTTTAATTGAAGGAAGGGTGGGAAGGGCAATTATTGATGAATTGGAAAGATGAGTTTAGCAAAAAAAGCAATTTTTACCTCTTTATCTCCAAATGTTGAGGAGGATGATATTAGATTGGTTTTGGAGTTGATAAGAAAGCCCGGAATTTGGAAAAAGGGAGAGGGGATTGAAAAACTGGAAGAGGGATTTAAGAAATTTCTGGGGATAAAACATGCCTTTTCCTTTAACAGCGGCAGGTCTGCCCTTTTGGCGATTTTGACCGCTTTGGACATAGGAAAGGGCGATGAGGTTTTGCTTCAGGCATTTACCTGCAATGCGGCAGTAAATCCGATTTTATCAAGAAAAGCGCTTCCTGTTTTTGTTGACATTGACGATAAATTGAATTTATCCGTTGACAACCTAAAGAAGAAAATTACACCGAGAACAAAAGCAATAATTGTTCAGCATACATTTGGCTATCCGGCACGAGTTGAGCATATCTTAAAAATTGCCAAAGAGAATAATTTGTACCTGATTGAGGACTGCGCCCATTCTTTGGGAGCAAGGTATAAGGGAAGGCTCTGTGGCAGTTTTGGGGACGCCTCTTTTTTCTCCCTGGGCAGGGACAAGGTTATTTCTTCGGTTTTTGGAGGAATGGCACTTACCAGTAATGATAAAATAGGAATAGAGATAAAAAAGTTTTGGGAGGGAATTGGTTTTCCTTCAGGCCTCTGGACCTTCCAGCAGTTGTTGCATCCCTTGTTGGCAAATTACCTTGTTTTTCCTGCCTATGGAGTTGACCGGCGTCTGGGTAGAATTGTTTTGGGAATATTTCATAAACTTTTCATTTTGTCCAAGGCAGTTAGCCGGAAGGAAAAGAGGGGGAAAATTCCGGAGTGGTTTGTCCAAAGAATGGCAAATGCCCTAGCAATTTTGGCCGAAAACCAACTTAAGAAACTGGAGAGATTTAATCGGCACCGGAGGGAGATAGCGGAATTCTACCGTCAGGAATTGAAGGATAGGTTTGAAATGCCTTTTTTGGAAGAGGAAAAAGATGCCTTTCCGATTTTTATGCGTTTTCCTATTTTGACAAACAAAAATACAGACCAGATTTTGAAAAAAGCGGCAGAAAGAAAGATTTATCTAAACGATGGCTGGAGGAAGAGCCCGATAGTGCCGGAGGATACCGATTTAGAAAAGATGAGATATAAATTAGGCAGTTGCCCTAGAGCCGAAGAGTTGGCAAAAAGGATTGTAAATCTGCCCACCCACATTAACATTTCTTTTGAAAAGGCAGAAAGGATTGTCAATTTTCTTAAAATGGAGTCGTAGGACCAAGATAACAAGGGGATATGGAATTTGAGATAAAAGAAATAAGGGATAGG
>JAGGSE010000011.1 GCA_021159225.1 bacterium | reverse complement strand
TTGACTAAGGGGAGCATATCGCAGCCGAGCCCCAGAGGAGGATTGCGCTTCAGAAGAAGGTTTGTGAGGCTCGGTCAGATTTTGGAAGCGCCTGGGAATAAACTACTTCTTACTACTTACCGCGACTTCGTGCTCCCCGAGGCAAGATGCCTTGCCAGATTTGCTACCAAGGTGGTTAGCAACTACAATTTATTCAACTATAACCCTTAATACCTCTTCAATTGAGGTAATTCCCTGAGCGGCTTTAACAAAGCCATCTTCAACCATTGTCCTCATCCCTTCTTTTTTTGCCCGTTCTTCAATTTCTTCTGTCCTTGAGCCCTTGACAATCAACTCCTTAATCGTTTCAGTAACTGCTAAAACCTCATAGATTCCAATTCTTCCCTTATAGCCCTCAGGACATTCCTTGCTCGGTTTGGGACGAAAGAAGGGAATGCTTTTGATACTTTGTCCTTTTTTAATTAATTTTTCCTCTTTAAGTATTTTTTCAATGCGACTCAAGTCGCAGTACTTGGCAATTGTTTTTAATTCAGCGTCCTTTAGATTGTATTTTTCTTTTCCTTCACAGAGTCGTCTGACCAAACGCTGAGCCAAAACCATATTTAGGGTTGAGGAGATAAGAAATGGCTCAACCCCCATATCCAAAAGCCGGGGTATAGCGCCGGCAGCATTGTTTGTATGGAGGGTAGAGAGAACCAAGTGTCCGGTCAGCGCAGCATTGACTGCCAAAGAGGCGGTTTCTTTATCTCTAATTTCTCCCACCATTAGGATATCTGGGTCCTGCCGGAGCAAACTTCTAAGACCGGCGGCAAAGGTCAAGCCAATTTTGGGATTAACCTGCGTCTGGTTGATTCTGGGCATTCGGTACTCTACTGGGTCTTCAACAGTTGAGATATTAACCTCGGGAGTATTCAAAATTGCCATCATGCTGTAGAGGGTGGTTGTCTTGCCAGAGCCGGTAGGACCGGTAACCAGAATTAGCCCCACTGGTTTTCTTAAATTTGTCTGAACCATTTCCAGCGCCTCATCCCTTAATCCCAGCCCTTCTAAACTTATTGCTCTGGTTGTTTCCGGTAGCAGCCGCATTACAATTTTCTCTCCATTAAACACAGGCAGTATTGAGACCCGAACCGAGTATTTCATTCCCTCGGTTTCAACCTTAAATCGGCCATCTTGGGGAAGTCGGTGCTCGTCTAATTTTAGATTGGAAAGAACCTTAATTCGGGCAACAATTCCCGGACTTACAATTTTAGGCAGAGTCATAGCGTCGTGAAGAACGCCATCAATCCGGTAGCGGACCAAGACCTCTTTTTCCATTGGTTCAATGTGAATATCAGATGCCCTTTGGAGAATAGCGTGCTTTAGGAGGGTGTCAACAATTTTGATTATGGGAAGTTTCTCTGCCGCCTCTTTCAGACTCTCTCCTTTTTCACTCTTTTCTTTTTCCTTTATGGTCTTGACATTCTTTGCCTCGCTTTTTATTATGCTGCCAAATTCGCTTTCTAGGCTCTGGGCATACTGGCGCAGGGCGTTTTTGATTGATGCTGGAGTGGTTAGCCGGGGAAGTATTCGGAGATTGGGTTCCTTTTTTCTAATAAATTCAATTGTTCTGAGGTCCTCCGGATCCAGCATTGCCACCTCCAGATTGTTTCCTTTTTTCCGGAAAGAAACAATATTGTGGCTTTTAGCAATAGGTTCGGGGATGATCTTTAGTATATCCGGGTCAATGATTTTTTTCTCTAGGTTGACAAAAGGAATCCCCAGGATGTATGCCTCAAGTTTGAGGAGTTGTTCCTGGCTGATTAGCCCCTTGGAAACCAAAACATCACCTACTGGTTGGTGGCTCTTTTTGGCTTCCTTAAGGCATTGGTTAAACTGCTTTTCATCAACCAGTCCTGCGTCTAAGAGAAACGCCCTTAATTGCTGGGGCTCAACACGCATAGGAATAATTACTGAACTATCTTTCTAAGGCGGTTTTTACCTTGTCCACCACCTCTTTCAGACTATAATTTGCTTTTACCAAATAGGTGGTGGCTCCCAATTCCATTGCCTTTTCTACATCTCCCACTCCTTCTAGATTGGTTAAGACAATCACTGGGATGTCTTTGGTTTTTTCGTCCTTTTTTAATTGCTTTAGAACCTCAAAACCAGAGAGTTTTGGCAAAATAAGGTCAAGGAGGATAAGGTCTGGTTTTTTCGTTTCCGCCAATTTAATCCCTAATTCTCCGTCCAGAGCGCTTATTACCTCATAGCCATTTTCTCTTAAGACCTCTCCGAGTGTTTTCTGGAGAGCCGATTCATCTTCAATAAATAAAATGCGCTTCATAGAGAGATTAATTATTTTATTGGTAGGATAAACCAGAAGGTCGACCCTTTTCCCTCCTGGCTTCGAAAGCCGATTTTACCTTTTGCCTTTTCAAGGATTGATTTAACGATATAAAGTCCGAGTCCTGAGCCCTCAGTTTGGTATCTTGAGGCATTTTTTGACCTGAAAAATTTTTGAAAGACATATTTTTGGTCTCCCTTGGGAATCCCTACTCCATTATCCTTTATTTCAAAATAAAGGTTTCCGTCCTTTTTTTTGAGTTTAATCTCTATCTTTCCCTTGCCTTTGGTATAGCGAATGGCGTTGTCAATGAGATTTTCAATAACCAATTTTATCTTCTCCCGGTCACTGAGAATCATCGGAAGGTCTTTTTCTGCCTGAAAGGATATTTCTGTATTGGATGCCTTTGAAAAGGGTTCAAAAGAAGAAATCAATTCTTTAATCAGTCTCTCAAGGGAGAACATCTCTTTTTTGAAAGATAACCTAGCGGTTTCAATTCGGGAAACAGTCAAAAGGTCTTTCACCAGTTCCCTCATTCTGTCTGAATTTTCCTTAAGAATGCTAAAGTATTCCAATTGTTTTTCTTCAATTTTCCCCATCTTTCCAGACATCAAAATCTCCAGCGCCCATCTCATATTTGAGAGAGGAGACCTCAATTGGTGAGAGACAATACTGATAAACTCTGATTTTAATCGGTTGGCTTGGGCTAATCTCTCAAAACTCCGGCTGATAAGATAGGCAAGGATAAGCAATACAGCGGTAATAGAGAGAACAAGAAGGAGGGCGATTTCTGGATCCCTGATGTATCTGGTTCCAAGGGCATAGGTAATAATGGAGGAGGAAATAATAACCAGTCCCATTATCAAGAATAAAAACTGGGGACATTGACTTATGGGAATATCATACTTTCTACACTGGCCAAAAAAATCCAATTGAGAAAAAATTTTTTTAATTGCCATTTCTTTATTTCTATAATTATATCAATTGACTAAAATAAAACAAGGTGGTAC
>JAGGSE010000136.1 GCA_021159225.1 bacterium | reverse complement strand
AATAAAGAGTAGCCCAATATATACTGAAACTAAGAGGGAAGAAAAATGGAAGACCTAAAAAAATATATAAAAAATGTCCTTGATGAAGAGGAACTCATTGAGATCAAAGGAGAGGCTTTTGGAAAAATTGTCTCAGATTCCGAGTCAAGAGACAAATCATGGGTATATGAAAAATTCTTCACAATTGAGCCTGTAGAAGAGCCTTCAGAAGAAAAAGATCAGGAAAAAAGAGAAGAAGACCTTCTGAAACCATTTGAAGAAGTTCCAACTCCAGCAGAGGTCTCCATTCCTGAAATAGAAGTCCCAAAAAGAGAGTTCCCTCTCCCAGAAAAACCAAAGCCCCCAAAACATGAAGAGGAGATATCGCCCAGAACAAGAGAACTCCTGAAAGAAGTAGAGGAGATCAACAGACTTTACGATATAACATATATCACATATAATCTGGATAAAGTTAAATCAAAGTATCTCCAGCTCTTAAATGAGAGAAACAAACTTCTTGATAAAAATCCGTATGTCATTGAGAGAATAGATAAAAATTTGTCTGAAATAAAAGAAAGGATAAATAAGGTAAGTCAGGAGAAAGAATCTCGAAAAATAAGAGAGGAATACGGGGCTTTTCTTGATAAACTTGATAGGATATTGAGAGAATATACAAAAAAATATATTGCAGCTAACTCCGAGGAGGTCAGAAGAAAATACCTTGAACTCTTAGATGAAAAAGACAGACTCGGTCCAGGGTTCCCACAGCTGAAAGAGGTGGCTGAAAAGAGGATTCAGGAACTCAGAGATAGAATAGATACTGTTGAAAGAACAAAGGATCTTAAAAAAGAAGTTCTGGCAATAATGAAACTTTCTACCGAAATACTGGAAAAAGCGAAAAAAGGAGACCTGGAAGGACTAACGAGTAATTATAGAACATGTGTAGAAAGATATGAATCCATCTCCAAGGAACTGCCTAAAGCTGTAAGAGATAAGGTGAAAAATAAGCTTTTTGAATGCAATCAAGTATTAAAATCCTTAAGACAGAAAAAAGAAGCCACAAAAAAGGCCATAGAAAGAGAAAAAGTTACCACAAGCAGATATGAAGTTCAGGGATTAAAGATCTACTGGAACACATATATGAAAGAAGTTCTGGAGTTCAGTAAACTTCTCTCCAGAGCAAAACCATATCAGTACTTTGAACTTTATAACAAATTCAACAAACTTAGAGATACATACTCAAACCTTGTAAAGAGAAACGTAATTCCTCAAACAGAGCTTCAGAAAGCAAGAATAGAGTTATCAAAATCTTTTGACATGCTGGAATCTCTCAAAAATGAAATGTAATTAAGGTTTTGTTCTTATCTCTCCATGGATTGTAACATTGCTTCCTATTTTCATTGCGTCTGAGTATTCTATGCCATCTTTCACAGTAACACCATTCCCGAGGGTTACTCTCCCACCTACAGCCTTGAGTAGCTCTGTACTGTTTCCTATGTTAAGATCCCCCTCACTCATAACAAGCTTCAGTGTGCATCCAGCTCCTATTTCCACTTTCCCTTTTCCTCTGACACTGTCCTCCACTGTTACACCATCACCTATTTTTATATTGTTACCCTCAACAAATCCCTTTATATACACCTCATTTCCTATCGTAACATCTCCAGATACCTTTATATCCCCGTTAATCCTCGCTTTTTCTTCTATGATAACATTTTTCTTGGAGTTTATCCCACCATTTATCGTAATTCCCTTGGAAATAACAACATCCACATTTTCAGAATTGATAGCGAAAGTCTTCATCTCTATCTGCTCTCTTTTCATTATAAGATCTTTTTTCAAGTTTTCAATCGTCTCTTTCATCTGCTGTCTTTCTATGACAAATTTTTCCAATTTATTAACAAGATTCTGATTTTCATTTTTTAATCTCTCTATTATGGCCTGCATCTCCTTGACATCATCAAATCTTCCTTCATATTTTCTTATCTGTTCTGTGAGAGCCTGATTCTGTCTTTTTAAATTTTCTAATTGCTGGGTCAGGACTCTAATCTTCCTTTCCTTTTCTTTACCACTAAAGATCGGCATGAAATTCCTCCTTTACTTTTTATATACTTTATTATATCTTCAATCTTTTTTAAGTCTTTCTCTCACAGCACCAGTGAGGCTTCTCCTTCCATAATCTGTTATCGTTATATCATAGAAATTTTTTAGAACCAACCTTTTCCTTACCCCAACGACTATGGGATATGATCCAAACTGTCTCCCGAATGTTGTTTTGCCATTATAGATCTCGGCATATACATTTTTCAATAATGTTCCTTCTGGAAAAACCATTTTCAACATCTCTTTATCTATCTCTTCCCTTATTTTTTCTCTCCATCTGTAATAAAACTTATTATTTTTCTTGAGTGTTTTCAGTCCATGGTCAAACATCTCTGTACCGGGGAAGGGAACAACTTTTCTTATGTTTATTCTCCTCAAAAGTAAATTCTCATCGAGAAATCTTTTTAATCCCCTGTAGTTTATCTCCAGTGTTTCTTCTGTTTCTCCCATTAATCCCAGAACTATATTTATTCCTGGTAAAAACCTCGGTATGCCTTTCTCCCTTGTTCTTCCATATTTATTCAGGATCTGAACAGCTCTGTATAATGTCTCTGGGGAGGTATTGAGATTATTTTTTCTTATAACCCTCTCATCAAAACTTTCCATTCCGAAGGCTGCCACATTTCCAGGAGTGCAGTACTTTACAATTGCCTTGGTTATCTTTATTCCTTCCTCTGTGATAACTCTGTTTGGGTTTACATTGTCTATATGAAGCATCTTCAGGTTCATATTGTTCAATGCTTTCAAAAGTTTTTTTATCTCTTCATAATTTTTATATGAATAGAAACAGGGCTGTTTTCCAAGCCTGAAGTACCTGCATCCCATATCATAAAAGGCTTTCACTTCTTTGAGTATCTCCTCTGGATCTCTGAACTCTATTTTTTTCAATGATTCAACACAGAAACTGCATTTACCGTCACATCCTCTCCCTGTCTCTATCTCTATGACCCTTATATCTGGTATCTGTTTGATGATATAAGCTCCGTTAACAGAGTATTCCCTTACTTTATTATAATCGTTTATATTCAGGAAATTTTCATCCACTATATCAAAAAACTCCTTTTTCAATTTTTCAATTCTTTTTCCGCCAATTTTTTGAGTTCCAATTCCTGCAGCTGGGCCTGTTAAAACTTTTTTTGATTTCACATCTTTTAAAAGATCACAGATCTCATGTAAACTCCCCGGAACAGCGCTGAGATACTTTCCAGGTGTCTGAACACCCAGAACAATGATAAGTAGAGAATTTTTCAGTATTTTTTCTATATTTTGATAGTTCACTGTAAGAT
>JAGGSE010000198.1 GCA_021159225.1 bacterium | reverse complement strand
TTGCGGTTTTTTATAAGAAAAACACCTGCCTAGGAAATGGAGTAATAATCAACTCCTTTTAGCGAGTTGTCGAGGTTTGACCTCGACTAATCGTCGAGAGGATCTGTCGAGTCTGTCGAGGTTTGACCTCGACTGATTTTTCTGCTAAAGTAAAGTGAAATTATGAGGGTAGAACCATTTACAGTTGGAGATTTTGTGCACGTCTATAATCGAGGAAATCGAGGAATGCCAATTTTCCGCGATGTTAATGACAAATGGCGCTTTTTGAAAATTCTTAGATTTTTTAATGATGAGTATTCTCCGGTCCACCCTATTAAAGATGCCGAAAAGTCGAGGTTTGACCTCGACAGACTGAATCCCTTGGTAGGGAAAAGTTTTAATTGGCCGAAACATTGGCCGCCCCATAAGCCTTTAGTAAAAATTTTAAGTTATAAGCTAAAGAAAGACCATTTTCACTTGCTTTTGAAAGAGATAATTAAAGGGGGAATTAGTAAATTAATGAAAAAAATAGGCGATGGTTATACAGTATTCTTCAATCTCAAATACCAAGAAAAAGGAAGAATCTTTCAGGGTTCCTATAAAGGAAAGACACCGAGAGGAGATATAAAAAATCTTCATTATCTCGATGCTTACGTTCAGGTTTTCAATGCCTTTGAAGAGTACCCAGGCGGTATTGAAAGGGCATTAAAAGAATTTGATCAAGCGTTTGAATTTGCTTTGAAGGATCCCTTTTGTAGTTTAGGTGAGGCTTTCGGAAAGAGAAATTTTGGCATTATTGATCGAGATATTTTGACTCAGACCTTTCCTGATTTAAAAACTTATAAAGAATTCGTCAGAGATGCCCTTTTGGTCCGAAACATCCGAGAAATCTTAGGTAAATTGACCATTGATTAACTCGAGTAAGTCGAGGTAAGTGGAGGAGGTAAGTCGAGGTTTAACCTCGACGGGTCCCTCGAGTAAGTGTCGAGGTCAAACCTCGACAGGTCCATATGCCGATACCAAAAAGGTTAACTAAATTTATTGATAGTGCCAAGATTAGGTACGAAGTCATTCAACATAGGACAGTTTATACTGCTTTTGATAAGGCGAAGACCCTAAAGGTACCTGAGAAGATTATTGGAAAGACGTTGGTAGTGAAAATGGATAGGATGTTTGCCATAGTTTTAATTCCGGCTAATAAAAATTTAGACAAAGAGAAACTTAAAAAAGCGGTAAATGCCAAACTCAAAAAAGAAGGAAAGAAATTGATTAAAAAAATCGGTCTGGCAACCGAGAATTGGATGAAAAAAAATCTAAAAGGAATAAAGATAGGGGCGGTTCCTCCTTTTGGCTCTCTCTGGAAACTCCCCACTTTTGTAGACAAGGGTTTGACAAAAAATCCCAAGATAATTGTGTCTGCTGGAGATTACAATTACTCTTTTAGGATTAGTTCTGCCGGCTTGAAAAAATTAGTGCCAGACATAATAATGGCAACTTTTAGCCGGGCAAGAAAGAAATAGAAAACTGAGAAAAATAATGCCGATACTATTGGAGATTAAAAATTTAGAGGTTCAGGCAGAGGGGAAAAAGATATTAAAAGGCATAAATCTTCAAATCAGAAAGGGGCAGGTTCAGGCGCTGTTAGGTCCCAATGCCTCAGGAAAAAGCACTTTGGCTCAGGTTATTGCCGGAGACCAAAGATATAAAATTTCCAAAGGGGAAATTCTCTTTGAAAACAAAAATATAAGCAAACTTTCACCTGAAAAAAGAGTAAAATTAGGAATTGCCTTGGCATGGCAGGCACCACCGACAATAAAGGGGGTTAAACTATCTTCGCTTCTGCCAAAAATTTCAAAAAAGAAACCACAAATAAATGAAGGAAAAGAACTTTTGGAAAGAGAAATAAATGTTAATTTTTCCGGAGGGGAGAAAAAAATTTCAGAACTACTTCAGGTTATCGCCCTACATCCAAAACTGGCGATTCTTGATGAAATAGATTCGGGATTGGATATCAAAAAATTGGAATACATTTCAAAAACAATCAGACAGGCACTGAAAAAGAAAAAAATCGCTCTCTTGATTATCACCCACCAAGGACAACTTCTTAACTATCTAAAACCGGACAGGGTCAATGTAATGATACAAGGCAAAATCATCTGCCAAGAGAAAAACTACAAAAAGGTTTTAAGGATAATTAAAAAATACGGTTATGAAAAATGCAAAAAATGTAAACTACTGGCAGATTGACCATAGGATAAAAAATATCTATCTGGCAAAAGGAAGCATTATCCTTTCTAGTCCAGAAGCATGGAAAAAATACAAATGGACAAGAAACTATTTCTCAGGAAAGCCAAAGGAAGGATACTTTATTTGGGTCAAAGAGCAGGTAAACACTCCCCTTTTCACCTGCGTCTCTATCGCCGGTAAAAATGTCAGCCAAAAACTCCAGAATCTTTTAGTTATAGAGAAAAGCCTAAAAATTCATCTTCAGGGAACCTGCAGCACCCTGAAAAAAAATCTCTTCGGGATACATAAAGCCCAAGGGAAAATTGTTTTAAGAGAAGGGTCTTCTTTGAAATATAACCATATTCACTTGTGGGAAGAGAAAGACATTGTTGAAACAAATTATGAATTTTTTCTTGAAAAAAATTCAAAACTGAACTACTCCTATAGAATTCTTTTCACTCCTAATAAACTCAAGGCAAGCAACCTGTTTAATTTGTCTGCAGGAGCAGTTTGTAATGTAAAAATAGGGGCAAATTGCGTTAAAACCAAAACAGAGATAAAAGATGTTATGGTTCTAAAAGGAATTGGGTCTTCAGGAATAATCAATCTTAGATTGGTTGGAAAGAAAGAATCTAAGGTTTTGGCCCACTCCCGGATTGTCGCTGACTCAAAGGCTAAGGGCCACCTGGATTGTCAGGGATTGTTAACTGACAAAAAATCCGAGATTCTTTTAACTCCCGAACTAGACTGCAGGAATAAACTTGCCCAAATAACCCACGAGGCATCAATTGGACAGATTGCCCAAGAACAATTGACCTACTTAAGAATGAGGGGCTTGAGCGAGAAGGAAGCCACCAATCTGATTATTAATGGATTTTTGGGCTCATAACTGCCCTTGGCTTCTGACCTACTCCGCTGTAAAAATGAGAACAACTATTGCCTTGCGAGCATTATAAATTATCTAACATCCTAAATTAAACCGGCGAGGTGGACCCAGTGGGACTCGAACCCACGATCTCCGGCGTGCCACGCCGGCGCTCTAGCCAACTGAGCTATGGGCCCGAATATAACTACTGATAATAAATGCTAAGGTCTATTTTGTCTTTTATAAAATCTATAATTTTCTCGGCAATTTCTAAACAATGTTTAGCCTCCTCTCTTGAAGCCTTGATGTAACCATCAGTCGGATAACGAGTGGGGATATAAACC
>JAGGSE010000169.1 GCA_021159225.1 bacterium | reverse complement strand
AATCTCCCGATTTCCCAGTAGTTTGGTTAGTGCCAGAGAAATTACGTAGATATCACAAGAAGCTTCCATTTGGTAAAATCGTCTTTTACGATGGTGGTAAAGGGAGAAGTGAATGAGGCAATTCCCATTTATGGATATAGAGCAGAATTAAGTGCAAATCGCTTTAGGAAGACGATGCAAATCGTGGTTTACTCTTTTGGGTGGAATAAACATCTGGCAAAACTTTCAGAATTGATGTCCTCAGGGCTACTAATAAATTATTATGTAGTATTTGAGGTAAAAAATCTTGTGTTTCCGAATTGGAAAAAGGAACGAGGATATTTCATAGCGAAGATTCTGGGTGGAGAATTAGAAAGATATCAAGATTTTGCTGAATTTACTTTTGATATAGAATTAGCAGATCGAGAAGGATGGGATGAACTAATAAAGCTACTCTTCTTCAAATCTCATGGAGAAGGATTTTGGAAGATACGAAAATGGAAGATTGAACTTTGGGACTTTAATGGTGTATTGCTTCCCATTAACGAGGATTCAGAAGAGAACATAAAAAATTTAGGTGTTGGATATCTCATATTGCGGGAATGATTATTATTTCATCTCCTTCTGAATTTGTAGTTCTTCCTCCGCTTCCATTCACAAAAGAGACATGGCAAACCTTCTTAATCGGATTAGGATATATGTGGAGGCAGCCTGCTATTAACAATCTCTCTATTCTTCCAACAACAGAAATACACGAGGGAAGTTATTTTATAATGTTTAGCGTCCAAGATAGATTTTTTATTGCTCGGCTAAAAGAGATTCGTCTCTGGAGAGACACATATTATAGGAAGGAAATAAGATTTCGACAAGCGGATCTCCAGTGCGTTATACCAAATAATAACGAATATGAAAGCATGAGACACAAGGTTATGGCGACTTGTCCCTTAAATTCTCTTTACACAAATAAAATAATAGAAGGCTTTTGTTATGAACTTTGGGATTTTAAAGCGATAATCATAAAACGGGAGAGAGAAGAGAGTATAGAAGACACGAAGCACATTGGAATAGGGATGCTAACTTTGTTAAGAAAGACATGAGAACAATTCCGTTTTACTCCAAAAACTTAATATTTAGATTTGGCAAACGCAATACTCTTTACCTCATTGATTATTTTGATCTTCCTCTCTTTAAAAGATTTCTTTCGCAGATTTATTTTCATAAGCGAAAATTAAACATTAATGAGGTGTCTTTGCCTTCTCAATTTGAGATTCACTCTGTGGAAGGTTTCACTCTTCTCAACAAGGATAGTGAGATATTATCAATGTCTGTAAACTGTATCCGATGTCGAAAGGGAATAGAATTTATCGTAGGGTGTCGCCAAGCCCCGCCCGAAGAGTTGGGAGAATTCTTGATAGGAGGAATACGACGAATGAGAAACGGAAAAATTTGGGAAGTGAGAATGCGTTGTGGCATCACGGGTCTTTTGATTTATTGTGATAAAGCAGAGCAAAGTGAGGCTATTGAAATTGGAAGTGGTCTATTAAGCGTTCTCTCACCTAAAGAAATTGAGGAAAAATTTATGTAATATGAAATTTATACTCTTTGCTACGAAAAATCTTCGATTCCTCTTTAAGAATAAAGACCACACCCTCCTGATTTTCGATCGGTGGTGTCTCTCCTTTTCAGAAGAGTTTCTCTCTGCTATCTCCCGGAGTTTAGACAAGTCATTCCGTAATGATGGTCCTTTCCTCCCAAGATTCACTATAAAGGATGCAAATTTAATTTTAATCCTCAATATAAATCATTCGCTGGTTTCGTTTCCTGTAAGAGAATGTAGTATGAAAGGTTATGAACTTGATTTCTTCACCGAATATAATGGTGAAATTTATGAATATTTAAGTAGCTTAACCGATTATTATATGAAAGGGGGTGAGGGAGAAATAAGAATTGCTCGAGATATAACAGGTGTCATCGTCTTTTATGATGAAAGAGAAGACAAGAAAGAGATTTCTGAGATTGTTGCTGGGCTATTAAATCTTTATTCACCCGAAGAAATCGTCAAGGAGTTTATGTGAGATGGGAATTGTATTTTTCGCTACTCCAAATTTTGAATTTTTCTTCCAGGAAAACTCCTCTAATCTTGAAATGTGGGATGCGTATTTTCTTCCGTTCTCAAAGAAATTCCTGTACTCAATTTATCGTCATTCTATTATTGATTCTGCTGCTCCTCCTCCCCAAACATACTGCTTGGACAAAATAAATGCTTCGTTGATTCTTAATATAGATGGCTCTTTCTTTTCTCTCTGCGTTAGAAGAATACACACCATACACGATGAGAAAAAGAATGTTTTTAGTTTTACTATTCATTCTACCTATGATAAATCATTGTATAATAGACTCAAAGAGGTTACGATGGAGGGTGTCCCTCTTACCGATGGAATGCTACGAACCGCTTCTGTAAAAGGAGCGATTGTTTTTGGCGATGAGAGAAAGAAAAAAGAAGTTCTTGAAATGATAATTGGAGTATTGACTCTCTTTTCGATTGATGAGATAGAGAAGAATTTTATGTAAGATTTGCACCAGATGCACATATTTGGGATATAACGAAATTTTATGTTTGGGACATAGAAAAATATTAAGGAGATGAGGAAATTTGCGTGAGCAAAGGATATATGCAAACAGTGAGAAATCCATGTTAGGTCTTAGACACATTTTCTCACGGGACAGAATTAAGAATGGCACTCCCCGAACTCCACAACTCCTAATATGCAAGGATAATATTGAAGGAGGTATTTTATAAATGAGCAGATGGATAAAAATAGTTCGGGTAAGAAAAGAACACACGTGTGAAGCCTGTGGTTCAATAATTAAGAAGGGAGAGAAAGCATTTGTAGAAAGAGTATTGCTCACTAGCTATCAAAGATATCCCGAAGTGTATTATTACCATTATAGGGATGGAGTAAGTGTAGAAGAATTCAATAGGATGTCTTTAAATGAAATACGAGAGAAGATATGTTTTATGATGGAAGTGGAACATGAGCCAAGACATTAGGATATATAGGACTATGAAGGAGGGATATGGGAACACTAAAGACTTAGAGTTGACTGCATTTGTGGGTCCTGAAGGAAACAGATATTGCATACAATTCACTATCGGAGGAGAATATGCTTGTTTAAGTGAGAAGCAGCTCTTAGACTTGATAGAGGTTATAGCGAGGAGATTAGCATTAAAGGAAGGCTTCACGGCAACGGGATATAGCAAGCCTAAAGTTATATTGCCAACAGGAGAGGAAGAATGACCGGAAGAAGTGATTTTGCAAAACCATGCTTCCAATATTATCGTTGGCTTGTATCTGGAGCGTTATTGGCTGTGGGAAACTTCCTCCTTTGGGAGCATTTCATACGATTTCAAGGATTTGATATTGAGCTATTAGGACACGAATATTATG
>JAGGSE010000135.1 GCA_021159225.1 bacterium | reverse complement strand
AACCCTTCTCAATTATCGGCTGAAAATAACGGTAAAAGAGGGTCAAGAGAAGGGTCCGAATATGGGCCCCATCGGTGTCCGCGTCGGTCATTATAATGATGCGGTGATATCGGAGTTTATCTAAATTAAAATCATCAGCAATGGCGGTTCCCAAGGCAATGATAAGGGACTTTATCTCTTTTGAAGCAAGAATTCTATCCAAGCGGGCTCTTTCTACATTAAGAATTTTGCCCCGCAGGGGAAGTATTGCCTGAAACCGCCTGTCTCTTGCCTGCTTGGCACTGCCCCCGGCTGATTCACCTTCCACGATGTATATCTCCGACTCTTCTGGCTTCCTTGAAGAACAGTCAGCCAACTTGCCAGGCAAAGATAATCCCTCCAAGACCCCCTTTCTTAAAACTGTTTCTTTTGCCGCTTTTGCCGCCTTTCTCGCCTTTTGGGAAAGGATACATTTCTCAATAATCGCCTTGGCATCGCTAGGATTTCGCTCCAGAAAATCTTCCAGCCCCTGGGAAACAACCTGCTCAACCGCTGTTTTTGCTTCTGTATTTCCCAGTTTTACCTTTGTCTGGCCCTCAAACTGGGGCTCCCTTATTTTTATAGAAACAACAGCGGTCAATCCTTCCCTGATATCGCTCCCACTCAAATTCTCATCTTTCTCTTTCAGAAGGTCGTTCCTTCTGGCATAGTCGTTAAACCTTCTTGTCAAAGCAGCCCTAAAACCAGCCAGATGAGTTCCGCCTTCTGGAGTAAAGACATTGTTGGCAAAACTCTCTTCATAACATTCATACTCATCAGTGTAGCGAAAAGCGGCCTCAACAATAATATCATCCTTTTTGCCAAAGGTGTAAAAGATATGAGGATTCCGAGGAACAACACCCCGGGTTAGATATTTAACATAAGAAACCAGTCCGCCCTCAAAATAAAAGGTATAGGATTGAGAAGGTTTTATGGTTTGGTCAATTAGGGTAATCTTCAGTCCCTTGGTCAGATATGCCTGCTGTCTCAAATGGTTAAGGATTTTCTTACGGTTAAAACTGAATGACCTGCCAAATCCCTTGAAAATTTGAGCATCGGGCTGAAAAAGAACAGTAGTGCCTGTTTGGCTACATTTTCCCACCCTTTTAACCGGCTCTTTTGGCTTTCCTCTTTTATACTCTTGAAGGTATCTTCCTCCGTTTCGGCAAACCTCAGCCCGCATATACTCTGACAGGGCGCAAACAGCCGAAATTCCAACCCCGTGCAAGCCGCCGGTTGAAATATATGCCTTTCCTCCAAATTTTCCTCCAGCATGAAGGGTGGTCATTATTGTCTCCAGGGCTGATTTGCCTGTTTTAGGATGAATGTCCACCGGCACCCCCCGTCCGTTGTCCTCAACCTTTACCCTGTTGCCCGGCAAAAGAAATACCTTAATCTGGTCACAATAACCCATTATTGCCTCATCAACAGCGTTAGCCACTGCTTCCACTAAAAGATGATGAACTCCATCCGGGCCTGTGGAGCCGATATACATGGCTGGCCGGCGCCGAACCGGCTCCAGCCCCTCCAAAACATAAATGTCCTTGGCAGTATAGTCCCTGCCTTTATTTTCCGTTTTCTTTGCCATTTGAATTAATGCGCCTTAATCTCAATATCCTCAATGCCAAATAGGCAGCATTTTTTCCATTGTCCACTCCCACTGTGGCAACCGGCACACCAGAAGGCGTCTCCAAAGAGGAAAGCAAAGCATCCAATCCTTCAAGTTTTACATTAACCGGAACAGCAATAACCGGTTTGTCAGTCAAAGAAGCAACGATTCCGGGCAAGGCAGCCGATAGCCCAGCAATACAGATATAAACATCAACCCGCGAGTTTGCCTCTCTGATATATTTTTCCAGTTCCTTCAACTGACGATGGGCGCTGATATATCTTACCTCTTTTTTGACCTTTTCTTTCTTAAGAACAGAAAGCACATCCTTAACAACCCTCTCGTCCGACCTTGAACCGGCAATAATAGAAATAAAACCCAAAAATTTAGGTTTTATTCTCATACTTTATATCTTACCACATTTCACTCCATTTTTAAAGACTTCTATTCCCTGCCCCTGCCTTATCATTACTCTAGTCCAACAGGGGTGATTTTGAGGAAAAAGAAATCCTTCAGGATGAGGCATCAAGCCAAATATCCTTCCTGTCTTATCGCAAATTCCAGCAATGTTCATTTCCGAGCCATTAGGATTCCAGGGATAGCCGGCAGGTTTTCCATTTTCATCTACATATTGAAGGACAATCTGATTTTGAGAAACCAACCTCTTCCTAACCGCCTCATCTCGGCAGACAAACCTTCCCTCTCCATGCCTTACAGGCAGATAAAGGGTCTTGATACCCTTTGTCCAAACACAAGAAGATGAGGGATTAACCTTTAGATAGACCCATCTATCCTCAAATCTGCCGGACTGATTAAATGTCAACGATACTTCTTGCTCATTTTTGTTAAAATCAGGCAAAAGCCCCATCTTGACCAAAACCTGAAATCCGTTGCAAATACCCAAAACCAACCCTCCCCTTTTAATAAAATCAGACAGGGGACCTTCCAGATGGGTCTTTATTTTTAGAGCCATTACCTTGCCAGCAGAAATATCATCGCCAAAAGAAAAGCCGCCAGGAAAAACCAAGATTTGATAATCTCTCAGTTTCTTTTGTTTTTTAATTAATTGAGTAAGATGAACCCTCTCTGGCTTTGCTCCTGCCAAAAAAAAGCCATATTCTGTTTCCCTTTCACAATTTACCCCAAATCCCTCTAATATTAAGACCTTGGGTTTCATTTCTTTTAATTATTTATTAAAATTTGACTATTGTTCTATATAGGCAGTACGCACATATCCAGTTTCAGAGTCAACGATAACTTTTATTACCTTTCCTTTCTCAATCACATGGCGATAGATCCTTGCTCCCCCTTTCCTGTCCAATCTTATATCTTCCGCTTCTTTTATACAAGAAAGTATCAAATCTCTTATCTCTCCTACTGTTTCCTTTCCTTTTCTTCCTTCTTCGAAAAATGAAAGAAAATGCTTTTCAATAATGTGGGTAAATCCCCTATTTTTATTTCCTTTTTTCAATATCACCAACCTTCCTTTTCTATCCCTTGCCATCCCTAAAAATCCCGCTTCCTTTATTATTTCCTCAGCCCTTTCTCCTTTTAGGAAAAAGAAGGTTTCCTTTTCTCCTCTTCTAATCGTGAGATCTGCCATTGGTTCTTTCTCAATTCTTTTTACATATATCTTTATTATTGCATCCTTTGGGACATTTGGGTCGCCAAAATAAAGATAAAAATTTCTCCCCTCTTCTCTTTTTCTAATTTCTATTTTCTGGTCTCTTTCTATTAAAAGTTCTCGGAGCCATCCTGGCAATTTTGCTTTCGGAATCTTCCTCTCTTTTTTGATTCTTCT
>JAGGSE010000220.1 GCA_021159225.1 bacterium | reverse complement strand
TTTGACATTTGAGATTTTAAATTATTATGAGGTTTTCAGATTCTTTTAGAACGGCTGTTGTTGCCCTAAAGACGAATAAGGTTCGTTCTTTTTTGGCAATGTTGGGAATTGTTATTGGAATTTCTGCTGTTATTGTTATACTTTCTCTTGGTCAGGGCGTCCAGAGGATTGTTCTTTCTCAGATAGAAACAATGGGGAATAACATCGCCTTTATTATTCCGGGAGGAACAAAACAAGAAAAAGGCCTTCCTCAATTTTCTTTCGGAATGATGACCATTAAAACCCTTAAAAATTCAGACGCCGAGGTTCTTAAAAAACAGGGTTTTTATATCAAAGACGCCACCCCTTTGGTTTTCGGCACATGTATTTTAGATTATAAGGGAGACAGGAGAAAGCGCGATTTTATTGGCGTTCTTCCCAATTATCAAAAGATTAAAGGGAACAGAATATTGGAGGGAAGGTTTTTTACTCCAGAGGAAGAGAAATCAATGAAAAAGGTGGTAGTAATCGGAAAAAAGGTAAAAGAGAAATTATTTGACAAGGAAAGAACTATTGGTAAAGCCATAAAGATAAATAGAAGAAAATTTGAGATAATCGGGGTAATAGAGATTGAAGGAATGAAAGACCCAACATTTGATCCTAATGATAGGGTTTTTATTCCTTTATCAGTGGCTCAAAAACAGATGTTAGGAATCAATTATGTAAATGCCATTATAATGCAAGCAAACTCAGCAGAGGTCTTGGACCCGGCAGTAGAGGAGGCAAGGTTAATTTTAAGAGAAAGGCACAAAATTAGAGATGCAGATAAAGATGACTTTACTATTCTTAGTCAGGATTATATTGCTTCTTCTTCTAATTTAATAGCGGGGATTTTGACCATCTTTCTTTCTGGCATAGCGGCAATTTCTCTGGTAGTGGGAGGAATTGGGATTATGAATGTTATGTTGGTATCGGTTGCTGAAAGGACCAGAGAAATTGGATTAAGAAAGGCGGTGGGGGCAAGGAAAAAGGACATATTAATACAGTTTTTATTAGAGGCGATGTGTCTGACCCTTTTCGGCGGAACAGTTGGGATTTTGTTGGGGGCGTTGGGCTCTTATTTGGGCGGTTTAGTAATTGGTAAAATGTTGGGCCTAAAATGGATGTTTAGCATTTCTTTAACCTCGGTCATTTTGGCTTTTGGGGTCTCTACCATTATCGGTTTAATTTTCGGCATTTATCCCGCCCAAAAAGCGGCAAAACTTTCTCCAATTGAGGCCTTAAGGTATGAGTAAGAAAAGAACTTGCAATTGAAAAGGATTTTTGCTATACTTTCGACAATGGCTGTTCCCACCCAAAGACATACCAAATCACGGAGAAATAAGCGCCGAATGCATATTTTTTTGAGGACACCTGTCTTTGTTAAGTGTTCCAAGTGCGGAAGAGCGATTTTACCGCATCAGGTTTGTCCCCACTGTGGTTATTACAAAGGGGTTGAGGTAATTGATGTTTTGAAGAAATTGAGCGAGAAGGAGAAAAAGAAGAAAAGGAAAGAGATGAAATTGAAGGAAGCCGAACAAGCGAAAGAAGGCAGAGGACCGTTGAGTTTAAGCAAACTTTCTCGGTCTTCTTAATTATGTCCAGCCGGCGCTTTTCAAGGGCGATTGTTTTACAATCTTTATATGAATGGGATTTTTGGTCAAAGAAGGTTGACCTTAAAACCATTTTAGAAAGAAACACGAAAGAGTTTGGAACCGGCCGAGTAAAAGGTGTTGATTTTATTTTTTGGCTGGCTGATACAGTTGTCTCTCACCTTGAAGAGATTGACAAAATTATAAAAGAAAGGGCTTCCCAACGGCCGTTTGACCAAATGAACATTATTGACAGGAATGTTTTGAGAATCGGGCTGGCTGAATTTTTGTATGGGCGTAAAGAGAAAATTCCGCCGAAGGTGGCTATAAACGAAGCCGTTGAATTAGCCAAAACCTTTGGCGGTGAAAATTCAGGAAGGTTTGTCAACGGAGTGCTGGGAGGGGTGTATAAAGATATAAAAAAAGATGAGGAATTTTGATGTCCTTGAAAAAAATCTTAATCTGCAGTTTAAAAATAAGGATTTGCTTATTCAGGCCTTTTGCCACCGTTCCTACCTAAATGAGAATCCGGACTTTCGCCTGGGCAATAATGAAAGATTGGAATTTTTAGGAGATGCGGTTCTGGAATTAGTGGTAACCGAAGACATCTTTAAGAACTATCCCAAAGAGTCGGAAGGAACCATGACAAGTTGGCGGTCTGCCTTGGTCAATGCTAAGATGCTTTCGGAGATAGCAAGCAGACTAAACTTTAATGACTTTTTACTGCTTTCCAAGGGAGAATCAAAGGAATCGGGTAAGGCAAGGCAGTATATTTTGGCTAACACGTTTGAGGCGTTTATTGGTGCTCTTTATTTGGACCAGGGATATAATGCCTGCCAGGATTTTATAAGAAAACATCTAATTGTAAAACTGCCGGAGATTATTAAGAAAGGTCTTTTCAAAGACGCCAAGTCCCGTTTTCAGGAAGTTGCCCAGGAAAGAGAGGGAATTACTCCCTCTTATAGGGTTTTGAAGGAGTGGGGACCTGACCATGCCAAGGTTTTTGTTGTGGGAGTTTTTTTGGGCGAGGAACTAGTTGCTAAGGGTCGCGGTTCCTCCAAGCAAGAGGCACAGGAAGAGGCGGCTCAAAAGGCCTTTCAGGTAAAGGGATGGCATTAAGCAAAACACAGACAAATATAAACTATGTTGATTATTCGTTTGTTTAGAACAGGAAGGCGAAATCAGCCGGCTTTTAAGATAGTAGTGACCGACAAAAGGAACCCTCCCAGAGGAGGCCGTTTTGTTGAAGAGGTAGGATTTTGGAATCCCTTGACCAAGGAAAGGGGGCTAAAAAAGGAGAGGATTAGATATTGGCTTTCAGTGGGGGCTAAGGTATCATCTACGGTTCATAATCTGTTTGTTTCGGAGAAGATACTTGAGGGCAAAAAAATTGCCAAATATAAAAAATCAGAGAAAAAGCCGGTAAAGACCGAAGAAGAGCCCAAACCTGAAAAACCAGAAGACCAAAAACAATAAGGTCCCAGAACTCCCATTTTGGGAGTTTTTTTAATTTTGGGGGAGATAGGAGAGAGGGCCTCTGAGAGGAGAATGTGCGCGTTCCTATTTTTCGTTTTTCCTTTATTTTGCTTCCAACCTTTCTTCTAAAATTTCTAAGGTTTCTTTATAAGGAGGAGGCGTTTTTAAAAGGGAGATAGCCTGGGAGATTTTGGTTAGTTCTTCTTCGTCCATAAAAAATCTCCATTCAGCTTTGAAAAGAGGGGTTTTTTCTCTCATAATCTTTTCTCTTATTTCATCCCATTCTCTCTCATTAATACCTTCCAAGAATTTCTTTTGAATCTTAAGGAACTCAAGATTCAAAAGAAATTCTTGGAA
>JAGGSE010000231.1 GCA_021159225.1 bacterium | reverse complement strand
GTTTCTATTCTCATTTTCCATATCACCTCCTAACATTATTTATTCACCAAATTCGTTTTTAAAACACCTAAAAGAGAAAGAAATAATAAAAAAGAGTGAAGAGAAATCACAGCATTTCCATGTTTACTGATATGAGCTTGTGACATGATGAAACTGCAAGTACTGTATTATATATTTCGTCATTGGTAAGCATCTGAGGTGAGAAGAACCCGAAATGCTCTAGCCTGCCATCACTGGTTTGTGCTACAACGTTGTAATAGTAACCTTTCATACGCATCACCTCCTAACACTATTTCACAATTATCGTTTTTAAATAGATACTCATGGCTGAATGAAATGGATTTCACGACCAATGGACTGCGCGTACCTGACAGTATTTGCAGTACCCCCAGAGGACCCATCCCAAACTGCACACAGGAGATTGCAGTGCCGAACCATGACCTCATTACGGCGCATGTACCCAGCCATACTGAATGTAGACTGAACAACAAATGTACGAACAGCGTGGGAGATGAGATACCGGAGATGTGCACGGGAGGAAGAATTCCAGCGGGCAGTGAATACACGGACTGGGAACGGGAGAACGAAAACAAACGGAATACCGAGCTCAATACAGACCTCAGCGGCGAGCTGATCTACCCCAAGAGCACCACCGGAGATAACCAGCAAGTCGGGATGTAACTCAAATTGGTGCGAAAGGAACTGGCGAATTTGGGATTTAACAGCAGATATGTCACGAAGCTTACCGGGACGGTGACCAGTGAAAGCTATTTTGTACATAATTCATAAAATTCGTTTTTTGAATTGCAAAACAAAAAATAAAAAATAAAAAATACAAATCCTAAAACAGTGTTTTAATAACCGGTATTTGCCGGTGCGCCTTTGGCTTTACCGGGAGAGTTTTGAACTCCCACCACTCGGCACCATCGTATTCTTCTCTTTCGAGCCACCAGTCTTCTCCTACAATTACCAAATCGGTTGCTACCATAGCTGTTCCATATCCACTATCATATTCCACATCCGCTATTGCAGCAAACTCGTTCCAACTGCAGTAGCCAAATCCGGGAATGCCACACCACTTCACATCCTCTGGCTTCTTGTTGTGTTGCTCTAATATCTCAAGTGTTTCTTTTAGCAAGTTCTTTTTCATACACATCACCTCCTAACATTGTTTATTTCACTACTATCGTTTTTTGATAAGCTCACCTAAGCAAAAAAAAGAAATAAAAAAGAAAAAACAGTTTTACAAACCTTCCAAATAGCGGTTTAATTCGCGCTCTTATTTTTCCCGCGCGCCCGTCCGTTCAGCTCGGTGGGAACCCATCGCGGGTTACTACCCGCGAATGATGGCGACTGCGCTGTGAATGTGAATGTCTTTCCTATCAAATCCTCGGTGCTGCGGATGCCCAACTTCTCCATTGCGGGCACAAGAAGTTCTGTTACATGCATCGGGCGGAACTTCTGTATTACCACATCGCCATTAACAGCTTTGACAACTTTCTTATCGGTAATCTTTGCGCGGATGTATAATGCGTCGTAACCTGGGAACTTTGCATCTTCGCGCTCTTCGATTGACTCTATCTTTGCTGTGAACTTCTCTGGCAGTAGGTTTAGACGGGCAATCGCGGTATAGTTTTGTTTCAGTTCTTCTATTTTCATACACATCACCTCCTAACTTATTTTTCACCCTTTTCGTTTTTTGCTAGATTTTCTCCACATACTTTAGGACTGCCATATATCAGTTCGTGTTGCAGATTCCTCAAAAAGTTCAGTTCTTTCTCCGCCGCATCTCGCATTGTCCATAAGTCAGCTCTCCGCCAAGCTAACCGGAACCGATAGTATTCTGTTTTCGCACAATCTGTGCACCCAGTCTTTTCATATACTGGACAGCCCGTGCAATCTGGAAATGTTTCGCATAGTGCACAGTTATCTCCGCCGCGTTCTAAGTCTTCATCAAATTCTCGCACACTCCGAATCTTCTGCAAGCAGTCCACTATATCCTGCCATTTCTGAATTGACAGGTCGAGCGGATCATCACCTCTCTCCAGTCTCCTTAGCATTTCTTCTCTTTTCATGTTTTTTTTAAAAAAAATCACCTACTTACGCAGACCTTCTACTTTGACATTTTTTAGTTCTAGCTTCACTCTCTTGCCACACTCTTCGCAAAGAGTGTAGCAGATGCACCCGGAACCGCCTTCCCACTTCTTTCCGCAGCGTCTGCATTGATACACTTCTTATCACCTCCTAACTTATTTCACCAATTTCGTTTTTCGCTATGCTCGCTCGCACTATTTCCAAGCACGGTTGTTCGATTTTGTCTTCAAGCAACTCCAAGTCGAATAAGGCATTCTCGACGACATGACTTAGCCGTTCAAGGCTGTCCTTAATCTCTAGCAATGTCTCTGTGTCCGCTAGCACAAGGTCTTTCGCCAGACCATCGCAGCGCATCCCTAACCCGATAGCATTACCTTTCACTTTTCCCATTTTATCACCTCATTACGTCAGTTCCGTTTTTCATGTAACTGTGCCTTCTTGCTTCGGCTTCTCAACCTGTTCGTCAGAGATCTTCAGTCCTACTGGCTTGTGGCACTTTCGGCACCTTTGGACCCATAGCAGACTGCTATAGTAGTAGTCTGTATGTCCGCAATTCACGCATCTGTAATTACCGGGCATCTTTCTCACCTTCTTTCTTTATTCGCCATTTTCGTTTTTGCAAATTCACCAGCAACATGTTTCTACCAGTTCTATAAACCAGCTTTTAAATTCTTCGGTCTCGTTGTTGGCTATGGTTATAATACCGTCTTTTACTTTTTCTATGTTCTTGATTATCTCGTCTGCATTCTTATAGGTAACGCTTTTGGGCATAGGGTGCTCTTTTATATATTCTTTTATTCCCTTGATGGTTGAGTTCCAAGCAAGCAAATCCCAAGTCATCGCTGAGTCGTATGAATATGTATCAACTAATGTTAATTTCCATTCCAATCCCATATCTTTTGCATCACCTCCCGCCAAAAACTAACCCGCTTATAGCAACGCTTCTCTCGTTCTTCAATTCCTGCATACGCTTTTCAATGTTCGTAATCTCTTGTGTCTGCAGATACGGTATCAACCCTCCACTTATGCTCGCTTTTACATCCTTGTGGTGTTCCTTCCATACATTTATCAGCCTCAACGCCTGCTCTGCTGTTATTGGCATCACATTGCCAGCACCATCCTGCTTGAACCACAGTCCAAGCGAATCAAAATGCACTATCCTTAGAATCTCCCGTCCTTTCTGCCGTACTATAAAATCTAATCTTCCAAAACCATTTGTTTTCATTTTATTTCATAAAATTCGTTTTTATACCGAGACGGCGAGTGGAAACAGAAAAAAAATAAAGTTTTTAATGGTTTGGCTTATACGCGTGCGCGTGCAAGCGCTTCAGTTTGCTCGCTTGCGGCGCCTCCTCTTACCGTCCGGCG
>JAGGSE010000060.1 GCA_021159225.1 bacterium | reverse complement strand
GAGTATGATCAAGGATATATTGAAAACTCTTGAAGATGAAAATGTAAAAATAATAAGATTTAAGTTTGTGGATACATCGGGAAGGATCTATGGCATGTCCACAACCAGAAAAAAATTAAAAAAAGTACTGCATAGTGGAATAAGCTTTGATAGTTCTTCCATACCCAAATTTTCAAATATTTATGAGAGTGATATGAAATTATTCCCGGATCCTGATACCTTTAAAGTTCTTCCATATGAAAGAAAAGAAGCATCATTCATATGTGATATAAAATACCCTGATGGAAAACAATACGAAAAATGCACAAGAACTCTTCTGAAGAACAAACTTCATAGCATTGATTATAAGTACATAGTTAAGGCAGAACTGGAGTATTATTTAATAAAAGATGGGAAGCCCCTCGATGATAACACATACCTCAACGCATCCTTTGATGATACAGGACACAGGATCACAGAAGAGATAGTTCTCTTCATGGAGTCCATTGGTATGGATATCGAAAAATTCCATCACGAGAACGGAAGAGGCCAGTATGAGATAGAGTTCTTCCCAAAGGATGCTCTTACAATAGCGGATGAAATAGTACTTTTTAAAGAGATCGCAGAGAGAATTGCAGATAAATACGGTGTCCAGATATGTTTTCTTCCCAAGCCTTTCATGGATGAAGCTGGATCTGGAATGCATTTTCACCAGATACTGATCAAAAATGGAAAAAATATTTTCTATGAAAAAAGTTTGACTGAAAAAGGGAAAAAATTTATTTCAGGACAGTTAAAACATGCTTCCGCACTCACCAGAATTTTAAATCCTACAGAAAACTCATATAAAAGGCTTAAGGGAGGTGAAGAAGCCCCGAGATATATCTGCTGGGGGTACTCAAACAGATCCGCACTTATAAGAGTTCCTCCCTCAGGAAGTATAGAGATAAGATCACCGGATCCAATGTGCAATCCGTATCTTGCCTTCTCTGCTCTTCTGGATGCTGGATTTTCCGGAGATGAAGATCTTCCTCCTGTACAGAGAGATGTATATAATCTTTCTGATAAAGAACTGAGAGAGTATGGTATAGAAGAGTTACCTGGAACTCTGAAGGAAAGCGAGGAGGAACTGAAGAAAGACACAGTTCTCAGAGGTTATCTGAAATTTCTGTGATCATGCAAAAATTTATATTCGGGGATTGCAAAAATTTTTAGGTGATAAAATGAATGTAGAGGAATACATAAAAAACAGACTGAGGAAAGAAAAACTTCATTTCACACTGATCGATCCTGACTCAGAGACTGCAAAAGATACTAAAAAACTGAGCTTGCTGAAGGAGATCAATACCGACGCTATACTTATTGGTGGATCAACGCAGGTGAGAGGAGAGGAACTGGATGATATCATAAAATCCATAAAGAAAATCACAACAGTCCCTATAATAATATTTCCGGGAGGAGTTGGAGGTATAAGCAGATATGCAGATGCCATATTCTTCATGTCCCTTCTGAACTCCAGAAATCCATACTTCATAACAAAAGCTCAGGCTCTTGGTGCCTTTCAGGTTAAATCTTCAGGACTTGAAACTTTGCCAATGGGATACCTCATAGTCTCTCCCGGTGAAACGGCAGGATTCATAGGAGAGGCTGATCTTCTTCCAAGAAACAAGCCAAAGATCGCAGCAGCCTATGCACTTGCAGCACAGTATATGGGGATGAGATTTGTCTATCTTGAGGCTGGATCCGGTGCCTCAGAACCTGTACCCTTAGAAATGATAAAATACGTGAAAAAAGCAGTTGATATACCTGTTATTGTGGGTGGAGGGATAAAAGAAAAGGAAAAAGCAGAGGAAATATCCAGAATCGCTGATATATTAGTTACAGGTACAATTGCAGAGGAGAACTTTGATAAGTTGAAAGAGATAGTGAATGCTGTGAAAGGGATAAGATGAGCCTTACCTACAGGGTGAACAAGTTCCTGGATTCTCTTAAATACGATTTTGAGATAGATAAACTGGATGACAAAGAATATTTTAAGGAGGTATATTTCAAAATATCAAAAAATCTATCTATAATGGAGAATTTTAAAGAAGAAATGGAGTTTTATGGATTTCCAAATCCATTCTATCCCCTGAAAGGACTTAAAGGTTCTGAACCTTTTTTCAGAAACAGAGCCCAGTTGAAAAAGCTGACATATGAAAGAAACTCCTATGCACTCTCAGCACACAGAATAGCATTGGAGCATCTGAAAGAATCCATAATGCTGAAAAATGATAAGAAATACACGGGAAGAGAAGCTCTAAAGTATATAAACAAAGATCTCAAATTCTGCAGAAATGAAGAAGGTGTTTACAGGCTTGAGATCCTGAGATTTCTTCCTTTATCTGGAGATTACATGGTAAAACTAAGCCAGTTTACAAAGGAAGAAAGAAAAAACTATCGAAAGATACTCAGTATAATCGATAAAGAAAAAGGAGGGGTAAGCTCTGTAAGCTTTTATGTGAGATACAAAACAGGGGTGAAAAAGAAAAATATTCCATTGAAAGAGTATAAAGAGTTTATAGAAGATAAAATGAGTATAAAATCCTCCAAACTACACAGAAAAAAAGGAGGATTAATCAAAGACAGACATATCAGGAAGATTCTCGCTATTTCATATGCCCCCATAGGCATAGAAACTTTTGTTTTTGATCTTGCAATGTTCTATTTAAAAAAAGGAAAATATGAAAGAGAGAGATACTCAGGGATATTTCCCACACTTTCCAGTGAGATCCCTCATGAAAAACTTGGAAAATATGGAGAAATAATAGAATTAAAAGAAAGAATGGAAGAAGAACTTCAAAAATTAGGAAGATTTGAAAAAAGTCTTACTATAGGTGGAATAGCGTATTACAAAGTCACAGGGAACATGGAAGAAACCCTGAGATACTTCAATATGAGTGAAAAAAAATTAAAAAGAAAACTGGAGGAGTTTGAAACAATAGGACTTCTCAGCACTAAAAGCCTGAAACCAAGAACTCAGAAGTTCCTGAAGTATCTGAAAAGGTGATTTTTTGAAAATAATAAAATTTACGAATAAAGAGAAAGTTATAAAGGAAATAGAAAAGGGATTTGAAGACGAGGTGGTATATCTCTCAATAAGACCTTCGATAGATGTAATCGTCGCACTCATAGAAAACGATCCAAATATAAGAACAATTTTATGCCCTCCCAGTCTTTATGAACTGACATCTGAAAGGGTAAAGAATGCTCTTAAAAAGGTGGGTATCTCTCTCCAGAAAGGAAACTTTAAGGCTGGAAGGCCTGTGAAGTATAAAAAAGAGGATATAGAGGAGATGGTAAGACTTTATAAGGCAGGAATTCCCGTCAGCAGAATAAGAGAGGAACTTGGCATACCGAGAAGAACTATTTATTATTATCTGAATAAGGTGAAAAACAATGAATTATGAACTGTATAAGGAAATATATGATAATTTAAATACACTGGAAGATAT
>JAGGSE010000194.1 GCA_021159225.1 bacterium | reverse complement strand
CCCTAAGCTCACAATACACCGCAGGGCTAATTGTGCCGGTCTTTGTGGCATTTATAAAGGGCCTGCCGAGGGCAGGCCGTCTGTGGAGAGTTGTCAAAGATTTGGAGAGTTGTCAGTTGTCAGTTGTCAGTGGACAAAGATTTGGTCAGTGGTCAATGGACGGTAGACAAAAGAAAATTGATTACCAACCACAGGCCATCGAAAAAAAAGAGGGGGTAAAAAATGGAGAAGAGCAAGTTCGAAAATCTGGAGGTATGGCAGTTGGCAATGGAGTTAGTAAAAGGTATATAGCTAATTTTAAAATCTTTCCCCAAAGAGGAGATGTATGGAATAACTTTTCAGTTCAGGCGTGCAGCAATATTTATTTCTTTAAATATTGCCGAGGGTTCTGGCAGAGGATACGACAAAGTTTTTTTACAATTTCTCTTCCAAGCAAGAGGGAGTTTAATGGAAGTAAAGACATTGATTTTAATCTGCAAGGAGATTGCAATATTACCACAAGAGAAGGTGAAAAATTTAATAAAAGAAATAGACACATTACACCGAAAATTAAACTCCCTTATAACTTATCTTCAACAATCGATCACCCACTACCGACCACAAACTACCAATTACTGACAATAATACTCCTTGTTTCTATTTTTTTTCACATCCTCCTTTCTCCTTCTCCTATTTCTCCTTTTGATATCAGATGCTCAGGTAAAAGTACTTATGATACACAATGGAATTATAGCTGGATAACAGAAAATCTAGGCCATGTTCCCATTAAATTATATCTGTTCAAAAATCGTGAATTTTATAAACTTTTATCTAAATTGGGAATTGGCTATATAGCCCTACACGGAGACCAAAATCAAAAATTTTATAGGAAGACCAAGAGGGATATAGAAAGATATACTACTATTCTCTATGATAAAAAATTTTGGTTGCTTGGAAAAATAAATAATGAAATAGAAGACGATTTTACTATTTATTTAGGAAGTATTTTGTTCTCAGACCAAGATATAAGCAAAATGCTGCCTTTTTTAAAACTAGAGTCTGTCGTTTTCACAAAATCTTTTAAAAATTTGACTTCCTTTAAGAATTTAAATGCTTCAAATCAATTATTTACTATTTTCCCTATAATTAAACAAAAAGGCTGGATATATAAAGAAAAAAAGATCAATCCAACTAAATACATTGTTAAACTGAATGCCATTTCTTCATTTCTTTTAGTATTCAAACAAACTTATGACCCAAATTGGCAAGCTATTGTATTAAAAGATACCAAACAGCTTGAAGTTGTCCATTCAAGACATGTATATTCAGTAATTAACGGTTTTTGGATAGACCAAACTGGTGATCTTGAGATAGTTATTAGATATAAGCCTCAAGACTGGTTTGAAATTGGATTAGTAATCTCAGCACTTACATTTATAGGGTGCATAGGCTATTTAATTTATGACTGGCGCAAGAATAAAAAATTGGTGGTCAGTGATCGGGGAGATGCTAGCGTGGGGCAAAGGAAGAAAGTAGGCTGTAGTTTGTAATATAGAAATGAAAAAAGAAAATAACAGGATAGGAGAGAAAGATGTAAGCAATAAAGTAGAATAAGCACTGCAAAAGATGGAGAAAAAGAAATTTTAGCAGACCAGATGCAAATTGATACTAAAGGAAATTTAAAAGAGAGGAGAGATAAAAGTTAAAAAATTTTTTGTAGATATAAATGTATCTATATGTGGTCTATTCTAAAAAAACAGAACCGGAGAAAGAAAAACAAAACTGTTGTTTTGAATATTAGGATATTATAGTAAAAACTGTAAGGCATCTTTATGAAAAGGTATCTAAAATTTGCTATTCCAGTAGTACTCTTATCCTTATTGTGTCTGTCTTATAGAGTTGTGGGAATAGTGGGAAAACTTGGTTCTTCCTCCCCTGTAATCATAACCTTAAGATTTTTTCAAATTCCCCTACTTTTTCTAATAATAGGGTTTCTTATTGCTATGTTTTTCTACAATCATAAACCTATTTCTGGCCATTATCTCACATATAGAAATAGCTTAAAAATTCTATTATTTTCTATCTTTTCTTATATATTTATATTATTTACTTTAAAGTTTTTTAAATTATATACCTGCCATTACCAAATCTTTGACGCAGGTCTTTATGATCACAAATTATGGAGAATAGCCAATGCCGATTTTAATAAAAAATTTTTAATAGCCCTATTCAGTGGACATTTTCAGCCTGTAATCCTAATTTATTCAATATCTTATCATATCAAGCCAACCCCTCTAATACCCTATTTTCTTGAGACACTTGCATTATCTTCTGTGCCAATACCTCTTTATCTCTTAACTTACAAAAAAACAAACGATTATTTTTTATCGTTGATTGTTTCTATAACTTACCTTCTTTACCCTCCAGTCGGATTTAATGATATTTTAGGATTCCACCCTGATCATGTTTATTTATTGGCTATGGTTTGGGCATTTTACTTTTTAGAGAAGGATAAATATATTCTTTTAATTATTAGCCTTTTAATTACTTGTAGTGCAAGTGAGCCATGGATACCAGGTGTTTCTTTTTTTGGCATATTTATGATTTTTTATAAAAGAAAATGGTTTATGGGTAGTTTAGTCAGTATTTCAAGTATAAGTTTCTTCACAATTCTGCTATTTTATCTGATGCCACACATGGGTTCAACATGGAGCGCAAAACATATCTTTTCCTCAAATTCTTATTATACCATTTTATTGAGTGGAAATATTAAAAAAATATTATTAAGCATGCTAAATGTGCAAAAGGGATTTTTTATTTTTTCTTTGATAGGACCTTTTTTATTAATGCCATTATTGTCTCCCTTGGCTTTGATAGTTGCAATTCCTGATTTTTCTAAAAGTTTGCTTTCTCAAGAGCCTTTACATTATGCAATAGATGGACATTATACTCTTGGCATCACTGCCACATTTTTCATAGCATATATTTTCTCTCTAAGGAAAATTAAAATAAAATATAATTTAAAGCTAGCTCAGACTATATCAATATTGGTTTTAATAGAAACTCTTGCTTTTAATATTGCCAATAGCCCAATGCCTATATCTTTAAACTTTTGGCTAAAAGAAGGCGTTCCGAAGGCATTTTATTACAAAAATTACTTTTCAGATAAAAAAACTCTGGCATTAAAAGAAGTAGACAAAATTATGCCTCCGGATCAAAATTTAAAAATAGAACTTACTAATGATATTTATACCCCACATTTAGTTCACAGGAATATACCTATTAAGCTCTATCCGAGTCCAAATTGGAAAGTTGCAGATTACATTATTTTAGATTTAAGAAGTGAATTCCCTGCAGGAAATCTTTCCATTAAAAAGGCATATAGGGTAAATTTGCACAAGGCTTATGCTGAACTCTTAAAAGATAACACATTTAAAAAGGTATTTGATAAATCTGGGATAAAAATTTTTAAAAGGCTTAATTAAAACTTGTAGAGGAAACCAAAAAACGCTATGATTTAGTATATGAAAAAGATGGGTTTATGATTCTAAAAAGAACCAGTTAATAAACTTATATTCCTTTTGTTGCAATGGAAGAGGCCAATAATTTCTGAATTTGTAGCATTTATCATAGATTTTATCTCATCTTTGCCACAATTTTCAATAA
>JAGGSE010000001.1 GCA_021159225.1 bacterium | reverse complement strand
TGATAAAACTGCTCCTTTCTATAACAAGAGATACAGGGAGATACAGGAAGATAAGTATAAAAAGATGATAGATTTCCCAGTAAAAGGAAAAATACTGGATATTGGGTGTGGTACTGGACTTCTGTATGACTTTTTGAAATATGAAAATTATACAGGGATGGATATATCTCTTGAAATGCTAAAAAAAGGAGGCTTCGCCAAAAAAATACTTGGAGACTGTGAGTTTTTACCTTTTAAAAGCTGTGTCTTTGATTTTGTTTTCTCGTTTACAGTACTTCAGAACTTACCTTCCTATAAAATGATCTCTGAAGCTTACAGAGTATTAAAAAACGGAGGAATCTTTGTTTTAACGACTCTTAAAAAAACATATAAAGAAGATTTAATCAATGCTCTTAGAATATTTAAGATGATCGATAAAAAAGAGTGTGGTGAGGATATAGGATTCATATTAAAAAAAGCTTTCTAATGTTTTCTGATTCAGAATAACACTCTTTTTCTTCCAGAGATCGAAATCTGTGGTCAATCTGGATCTTATATAACTCAGAGCTTCATTCATGGTATCAAAACTATTTATTTCAGCATTTCTTACATTTTCTCTGCATTCCCAGACTCCCACAGGTAGAAAGTAATCTGGAGTTACTTCTCGGAAAACTAATGCACAGGCCTGTCTTTTCAACTCTTTAAGCCTCTCTAAAACAGCAAGTCTTATCGCATAGTAGCCTCCTCCCTGTTTGATCGCATACTCTTTTCTCCCGAAGTAAGTTTCATACTCAGATGTTATATTTATTGTCTTCGCACCCATGGTCCAGAATGTATTAGGTATCCATGCCTCCAGTATTTCAAACTCCCATTTTTTGGGGATAAGAAGGATTTCAAAATGGTTTCCAAGATAAGAATTGCTGAGAACGATGTATTTATCTATGATTTTGAAATCTTTTATCTCTGAGATCAGTTTTTTTCCGATAATGTCATCCACAGCTGTAATACTCCATCTCGTTGGAACTATCTTCTTTTCTATCCCCAATGCACCTGAACTGAGAAATCTTGTGAGAGAGTACACATCATATCCTTCTTTATAGAGGATATCAAGAGCATTTTCTGCTTTTATATCATCGTTCACAACTTTATCTATTTTTTTCGGTATTTTCGGATTCTCGGTGATCTTTAACTCCTCTATCTTTCCGAGAGGTCCCATCGGTTGTGATACTGCGGAAAATAATATCCTGAATTTAGGTTTTTTCCTGAGTTTTACCTCTATGTCCACTGGCTTCTCTGAAAGGACGATCTCCTGAACATCTTCCACAATTCTGTTTTCTCTATCCACCCTTACTCTTTCCATCGATCTTATGAGAGAAGATCTGTAGTTGATTATCTCTTCAAAACCTTCTCCATACCACAGTTTAGGATTATCATAAATCTCTGCGTTATCTTCAAAGGGGAGGGAAAGAGGACCATAATAAACATAAGGATAGTTTTTCCAGCCGACGAACAAAGAAGGCGAAGGTCCAAAAAACTCGCGATCAAGACTCACTCTCTTCTGCACCTTTATCTGTGCAAGAATAGGACATTTTGAAAGCCCGCAAAATAATCTACCCTTACAGACAACACATTTTTCCCTGTTTATATCTGTGGACTTGTATATATCCACAAATATTTTGCATCGTGGAGTGAGGAAGGACTGATGTTTCATTGATCCTTCTTTTCTTCTCGGGGTATATATTTTTTGGGTTAATGATAAAATATTTAAATCATTTCTGCTATGAAACTATGACGTATACCGAGGAGGAACAGAGATGTACGTATCTGAATAATATACATTCTGAGTTTAAAGAGGTAAGACAATGAACTGGATTTACCTTATCCCAGCAACTTTCTCTCTCTTTGTAGATTTTATGGAGCATAGATTCAGAAGAGAAGAGATCCAGCGGTAACTAAAAATAATAAAAAAGAAGTAAAAAGCTAAAGAAGTAAAACCCCCAGGTCTTATAACTTCTTCACGTTAACGGCCTTTGGCCCTTTTTCCGAATCTTCTACCTCAAATTCAACTTTATCTCCCTCATTGAGGAAGGTTCCTGCAGGTATGGATGTTCGGTGAACGAAGACATCTACTCCGTCATCTCCACCAATAAATCCATATCCTTTTCTGGAATTATACCATTTTACTATTCCTTTCATTTTTTTCATCTCCTCAGAGTTTGCACTCTGAACTTTTTAAGAACAAAAACAGAATTGCAGAAGCGAATTCTCATTTCTGTTCTTTAAATTTCTTATGTTTCCCTCCATTTAAAAAGATTACTGTTTTCTTCAGACATTGAAAATCATTTAAACTTGAATGTTTCAGTATCTTCTTCTGTATTCTCTTCTGAATTCCTTTTCTGATATGTTATTATCAGAATTAACCTCTATTTCTTCATCTACTTCCTCTATTTTTCCATATCTACCAGAATTCAATCTCACAGATCCTTTAAACAGGCTTGTGTATCCGTTTTCCAGTTTATATGTTTTTCCTTTTTTCACTGTGTTTACATCATCGTCCCAGAGAGTCATTATGACCGTTCCTGTCTCATCTCCAACAAGAGCCTCCACCAGTTTATGGGAGGATCCATCCATTCTGGAAACTACTTCTTTTTCTTCTCCAAGGGAAACAACTTTAAAAATTGTTTCTACTTCTCTACTTCTCGGACCTAATTCTTCTATTTTCATTTCTTTTCCTCCAAAATATAATGCATTTTAAATCTTACGGAGAGAGTTTAAAAATGTTTTCATGAATGGTCTCTGGCACTAAATTTTCTCATCACCACATGACCATAGGGGGATGAATATCTTCTGTCAAACTGTTCTACAAAAGTTGAAAAGAAAGATTTAAATACTCCAGATGAGATCTCGTTTCAGTGTTAATGGAGGAATCGGCATGAAGAAAGCACAGCTGAAAAGGATCATGGTAATGGGAGTGTTTATCATTTTTGTTTTTGGAATCTTTCCATCTTCAGAGGCAGCGAAACCATATAAACTGGAAAAATTTAAGATTGTGGATACACCGGATCTTATATTCAGATGTTTGGTAGACTGGCCCTATGCCGTTTACCAGAAAGAAGAAAATGGTATTCTCGGAGGAGATATTTTCTGCAGAAATATAGTCACCGGTGAAGAATGGATGGTGCCTCTCCCCTCAGGTGATAAAATCCTTACTGACCTTAAGAATGGATATATAATATATGATGTTGATAATGGCTCTGATACGGATGTATGGGGATACAAAATCTCAACAAAAACCTCTTTTCCCATTTTTACAGGGTCTGGATCCCAGGAATATGGATTCATATTCAGAGAAAGGTATGTTATTCCACTTACCAATGAAAGTGCCACAGGAGATGAAAATGTGGTGGTATATGATCTGAATACCGGAACATATATAAATGCAGCAGTGACTGCTGCCGATGAAAAATTCTGTCATCTGTATGGGGACTGGGTGGTATACCAGCATGATACTTCTCCATCATCAAATGCAGATATATACGCTTATAATCTTCAGACAGGAGATACCGTTACAGTAGCAGACGGTCCCAACAATGAGTATGTACAGGGTCTCCATGAACTCATCCCCACATTTCTCATGTTTGATGCCTTTTATATCCCTGGGATAACATCCTCCAGAT
>JAGGSE010000089.1 GCA_021159225.1 bacterium | reverse complement strand
AAGATCCACATTGTCAGAAAAGCTACTTTAAAACTCATAAAATACCTAAAAATGCAGAAAAAAATGGGAATTTTTTTTAAAAATTTTAAGAATCCAGTGGGAGAGACTAAAAATATGCTTGAGACTTTAGTAAGACAGAATAATATAGTATCTGTAGCATACAATGAAAAAAATGAGATAATAGGTTACCTCATAGTACTCACACCACAGGAAGAGAGATTCAATCTTGAAAAAATTTATCAGATAGGATCCATAGAGGTGAGTAAAGATTACAGAGGCATGGGAATTGCCACAGAACTGATGAAGTTATTTGAAGATGAATTTTTTGATGATAAGATTATCTATACCTTCTGTTATTCCTGGCACTGGGATACTACAGAATGTACAGTGGAGAGATACAGAAAAAAGATTTTACATCTCCTACATGCCCAAGGGTTTGTGGAGGAATTCATAAATGATATAAATATAAAGATGGATCCTTACAATATTTTCGCAGTCAGATATGGAAAAAATGCAGATCCTGTTTTAATAAAAAAATTTAAAGAGAAATTAATTTAGGTGGTTAAAGTGAGCTGGAGAGAAAAATATAAATCCAAAATCAAAGGCGCTGAAGAGGCACTGAAAATTATAAAGAATGGGGATAGAGTTTTTATAGGAGGTGGAGCTGCACAGCCCCAGACTCTTGTAAAGGCTCTGGTAAACAGGGGAAAGTACCTGATGGATACAGAGATCGTACATACCCTTACACTGGGTGTATCTCCCTATACCTCTCCAAAGTTTGCAGATATCTTCAGACATAATGCTTTTTTCATAAGTGAAGATGCCAGAGAAGCTGTAAAGGAGGGTAGAGCAGATTATACTCCCATATTTCTATCAGAGGTACCAAAGATAATAAAATCTGGATTGATGCCCATAGATGTAGCTCTGATACAGGTCTCGCCTCCGGATGATCATGGGTTCTGTACACTTGGAGTTTCTGTGGACATAGTGAAAAGTGCTGCAGAGACAGCAGATACTGTGATAGCAGAGGTGAATAAACAGATGCCAAGGACACTGGGCGATAGTCTTATACATATCGATGATATCGATACGATAGTGGAGAGTGATCTTCCTCTTCCAGAATGGCCCTCCAATAAGGAAGACGAGGTGGCGAATAGAATAGGCGAGTATGTTGCTGCACTCATAGAGAATGGAGCCACAATTCAGACAGGATATGGAAATATACCTGATGCAGTTTTACAGAGTTTGCATGATAAAAAAGATCTCGGTGTTCATACAGAGATGTTTTCTGATGGTGTGGTGGATCTTGTAAATGAGGGGGTGATAACATGTGAGAAAAAAACTATACATAGAGGAAAGATCATAGGTTCTTTCTGCATAGGAAGCAAAAAACTCTATAAATTTGTGGATAATAATCCAATGGTGGAGTTTCATCCCTCAGATTACACGAATGATCCCTTTATTATCTCCAGAAATGATAGAATGGTGGCTATAAACTCGGCGTTACAGGTAGATCTTACGGGGCAGGTCTGTGCGGATTCAATGGGTCATGTGTTTTATTCGGGTATAGGAGGGCACTGTGATTTTATGAGGGGAGCTGCCAGATCTAAGGGAGGAAAACCGATTGTAGTGATGCCCTCCACGGCAATGAATGGTGAAGTCTCAAGAATTGTCCCGTTTTTGAGTCAGGGAGCTGGAGTTGTTGAGACGAGAGGAGATATCCATTATGTTGTCACAGAGTATGGAATCGCATACCTCTACGGGAGAAGTATAAGGGAAAGAGTTCTGGAGTTAATCAATATAGCACATCCAAAATTCAGGACAGAACTTTTAAAAAAAGCCAAGGAACTTAATTATATCTATAAGGATCAGCTTGAGATAAGTCTGAAAAGTGATGTTATATATCCTAAACAGTGGGAAACACAGGCAATAATGAAGGACGGAACATTGGTATTTTTCAGACCAATAAAACCTACAGACGAACCTCTGATGAAAGAATTCTTTTATTCTCTGTCGGAAGAAAGTATATACCTCAGGTTTTTCACTGTAGTTAAAGCCATGCCACATAAGAGATTACAGTACTTTTCAAATGTTGATTACAGATGGACGATGGCAATAGTGGGATTGGTAAAGGAAAGAGGTGTGGAAAAGCTCATAGCCGTAGGGAGATATGGAGCTTCAAGAGGTTCGGATATGGCAGAGGTGGCTTTTCTTGTTCATGATGATTATCAGGGGATTGGAATAGGGAAGTTTTTATTGAATTATCTTATAAAAATAGCTAAAGCCAATAATATAAAAGGTTTTACAGCGGAAGTACTTCCAGAAAACAGAAGAATGCTGGACATCTTCTATAAAAGTGGATATGAGATAAAAAGTAGATTGGAAGAAGGAAGTTACTACATCTCATTTGAATTTGACTCGATGAATAAAAAAACATGAAAAGGAGTATCTATAAAGTGACCTCAGGATGAATTTTTCCAAGAACTTTCCTTATGATCTTTGCAGCAGTGAATGCTGTTATTCCTTTATGACCAAACGAAGGGGATAGCTCAACAATGTCAAAGCTCATTACTTCAATATCCAGATTATGGATTATCTCCACAAGCTCTCTCGTTGATAATCCTCCTGGTTCAGGATTCCTAACTCTAGGTGCATAGGCAGGGTCCAGAACATCAAGGTCAAATGATAGATAAGCCTTTTCAAAATTTGTTCTGAATTTTATCCTGTTGTAGCTTTTCTTATCTCTTCAGGTCCCTTCTGCTCCTTTCCTGAAAGAAGAGGATCTGTCCCATGGAATCCCAAGGATATAGAAATTTGAGTTATTGGTGGGGGTATGCCAAAAAATGGATGGTAATTCACCATACTCTCGTCCCTACGGGCATATCCACTGTTATCAGATGAACCTTTCCGTTATCTTCCTCACCAACAATAAGCATTGCCTCACTTTCTATACCAGCGATCTTCTTTCTCGTAAGATTTGTGACGAATATCATATTTTTTCCTAAGAGATCTTTTTCTTCATACTGATCCCCTATTCCAGCTATGACCGTTCTTTTTTCGTCCCCAAAATCTACTTTAAGCTTCAAAAGCTTTTTCGTTCTCGGTACTCTTTCCGCTTCCTTCACAGAGCCCACTTTCATTTTAAACTTCCAGAACTCCTCAACATCATAAACTTCTTCTACCATAATATCACCTTTTGGTCCAGAGAGGCATAATTCAGTCCTTTTTAAGCTATATTTTTATTAAATATACATATATTCTTTATAAACCTTTCGATTGGGGTTTTAATATTTCCATACTATTTAGTTCTGCTTAAACATATCACTGCCTCTCTTATACGGAGATCTTCTCCAGGAACAATTTTTTTGTTTTCTTTGATAACAGATTCTCTATATTTTTTATTAGGATACATTTTTCGAACCATGTTCTCATATCGGGTATTTCTTCTCTTTTGTACCCTGTGATTTTTTTCCAATTGAGAATTAAAAATAATAAATTTTTCATTCCTCTTCAGATCTATTACAGCAATTCCATATGGAGCAGATTCAATAAAAGTACGGTATTTCTCCTCTGATTCTTTGAGCTTTTCTTCTATCTCCTTTCTTTCTGTAATATCCTCGGTACCATCAATGTAAGAAATTTCTCCATTTTTATCGAGAATCACTCTTTCAGTATCACGGATCCAGATTTCTTTCCCTGTTTTTGTCCTGAATTTAATATCATTTGAGACAACTCCTCTTTTTTACTATCCATTTACTGTCACTG
>JAGGSE010000207.1 GCA_021159225.1 bacterium | reverse complement strand
CTCTAAGACACTGAAAATTAAAACACTGAAGATTAAAACAGGGATTATTCTTCTCATAATATTATCCATATTACCACTCCATTATTCTTTTTTTAACCATTTCAGACCATGTGTCCACGTCTCTTATTAAATTCTTCTTTATTTTTTCTCTTGATATTGAGGTATACACAAAGTTATATCCTCTCCTCAGATTAACAGGCTTTCTCATTATCAATCCCCTGTTAATGAGCTGGGTGAGAGTTTTCTGGATAGAAGTTCTGTGTCTTCCGAGAGACTCCGATATCTCTCTGACCTTGGAATTGGGATTTTTAAGAAGGAAAAGCAGTACTTTCCCTTCCAGCTCATTCAATCCCAGAAGACAAAAAATAAGCTCATCTCTACTTAGAGAATCCAGCTGCATCTTTGAGCATAGATTCTCATTAAGAAATCTCATTCCATCACTTGTTTTAACTTTCCTTCCAGAATATGTTTTGGAACGGCTCCAATAATCTTATCAACAAGACGTCCATCCCTGAAAAAGAGTACTGTTGGTATACTCATTATTCCAAACATTGCTGCAGTTCTTCTGTTCTCATCCACATTGAGTTTTCCCACAGCTACTCTGTCACCATACTCCTCTGCCAGTTTTTCAATGGAAGGGGCTATTATCCTGCATGGCATGCACCATGAAGCCCAGCAGTCCACTATTGCATATTTTTTCTTTCTTAAAAAATCATTAAAATTATCATCTGTGACTTCCACTGGTTTTTTAATAGGGGGATTTTTTACCCTTTCCATCATCTTCTCAAGTTTTTCTTTTTTTATTCTTTCCAGTTCGTCCATGGTATCACCTCAATTTTTTTGGAGGATCCCTTTAAAAATTTTTCTCTAAGAAGTTCAACACCTTTGCACATATTTAAGGAAATCTATTTAAATTTATCGCTGAAAAGTATATCATGACAACTGTGATCTATACAGTTCTTGTTCTTTCAGATGAGATGAAGTGTTTTTATGGATGACAGAAAAATGACCACAAGAGCAGTTTTGGAGATATTTGAGGATATTCTTGAAGAAAAAGATCTCCCGGATATTCTGAATAAAATAACTTCCACGATTGGAGAGCTATTTGGATTTAAAAAAGTTACTCTCACACTCTGGGATAATAACTTCGATATATCCTATCTCACATTTTATGGTTTAAGTGAAGAGGAGATAAAGCTCTTAAAAAAAAGAACAATGTCAAAGGAAGAAAGAAAACTTATACTGAATGAGAAGTACAGGATAAGTAACTCATACTTTGTACCAGAGGAGGATAATCCTCTTCTTAAAAAGGTACTTCCTGGAGCCCCTGTAGGAGAATGGAAATCTCTTGATGTTCTGATAGTTCCCCTCAGAGTAAAAAAGAGGATCATAGGCACGATATCTCTGGATGAACCTATTTCAGGCAAAAGACCAACAGAGAAAATACTGAAAAATATTGAAATATTTGCCGATCAGGCTTCTTTAGCAATAGAAAGTGAGAAAAAACTGAAAAAAATAGAAAAACTTATAGAAAAACTCAATATTCTTAATCTTATAAGTAGAGAACTGTCAAAACTTGTAGATCTGGAAAATCTTTTTTACAGAATCCCTGTGCTGATCAGAGAAACATACAATCTTCCCTTTGTAGGCCTCGGAATCTTTGATGGAAAGAATATCATTTTTAAGCATTACTCCACTCAGTTTGAGAACAGCAATAAACCTCTTATCTCCTATCCTGAAAGGGGACTTGTTGGATGGGTCGCCAGAAACAAAAAAATTCAGTATGTCAAGGATGTTTCAAAGGATCCCAGATACCATGAACATTTCAAAGAAACAAAATCTGAACTTGTGATACCCATTCTCACAGATGGAAAATTGTTCGGTGTTCTGGATTTTCAGAGCAACGAAATAGATTTTTTCTCTCCTGAGGATATTCTTCTACTTGGAAGTTTGAGGGATCAGATCGAAATAGCTCTTAAGAACTCGTATCTCTATGAGAAGGTGAAAAATGAGAAAAAAATGCAGGAATTTTTTATATCGATGATCTCTCATGATCTCAAAACTCCTCTTCAGCTCATAATGGGATACTCTGATCTTCTGGGGAAAGGGGAGTATTCGGAGATAATAAAAGATAATGTTAAAAAGATCAATGATATACTCAATAAGGCAAGACTCTACTCCAAACTTGAGGCAGGATACTCAGAGATTCCTGAGAAGAGGAATATAAATCAGGTAATAAAAAATCTGGTAAAAAACTTTAAGGGAGAGCTGAACAAAAAGAACATCGAAGTTGTTATGAATCTCAGAGATCTTTATATTCAATCTTTCAGTGTCTTGGAGAATATTTTTCAGAATATACTGGAGAACTCCATAAAATACGCTCCAGAAAACAGTAAGATTGAGATATATTCAGAGAATGGAAAAAAATATATCATTGTTAATATAAAAAATTATGGTCCAAAAATTCCCGATGAGATGAAGAAAGTAATATTTGAGAAATTCAAAAGACTGGATTCAGAAACAAAGGGTACAGGTATCGGGCTTGCAATTGTGAAGGAGGCTGTGGAGCTGCATGGAGGAAGGGTGTGGGTGGAAGACTCGCCTGATGGAGGAACTGTTTTCAGAGTTAAACTTCCTAAAAAGATAGGAAATGTATGACAATACCCGTAAAGACTGGAATTGCAAAGTTATCATTAATGATATCCTGTAATTCAGAGATTGTGGCTACAAAAGCTCCTATTATAGCAGCAGGCATGCCAAGAATTAAATAGCCTATGATAAAGCAGTAAATAAAGCATGAAGCTGTTCCAACGATTGTTTTGTTCTTATATATTTTTATTCTTCCAAAAAGCTGACCGTTTATTGCTGCAAAGGTATCACCCACGACCAGCATGAGGATAGAAGCTATGGCTATATTTTTTTCAAGAAAGAAAACAACGAAAAAGGCACCCAGTGTAAAGTATATCTCTCCTCCCAGACCATTTTTTTCATGTTTTCTTGTTACCTTATTGAGAAAATATCCGACCACCGGTATTTTCTGCAGATATTTTATCCTGTAATAGTCAAATATAAAAAAAAGAATCAGGAATATACCAATAAAAATCAATGTTACTGTCCTGTTTGTAAGATAATACAGAACAGGCACGGATAAACCTGAAGAATGTATGATCTTTCTTATGATCTCTTCTTTCATGGATCTAAAAAAATAAAGATATTATAAAAACTTTTCTAATCAAACATCCCCAGATCCTTCAACTCCTCAACAAGCTGCCCTATTCCTTTTTTTACATCCTCTTCACTCTTTGCACCAGCACATACTATCTTTCCCGTATTAAAGACTAAAATAGCAACTTTTGGATTCTTCACCCTGTAAACAAGTCCAGGAAACTGCTCAGGTTCGTATTCACAGTTTGGGAGTTCAAAGATCAATGTCTCTAAATCTATCTCTATACCAAGATCAGCAGTTGCAACAATATTCTGAAGTCTCAGTTCGGGCTCTCCTTTCATCTCAAACCCTATCTTTTTAAGACTTTTTACTATTTTTTTAATAGCGATCTCTGCATCCTCTATGGATCTTGCTCCCGTGCATATCAACTTCCCTGTAGAGAATACAAGTGTGGATGTTTTTGGGGAGTTTATTTTGTAAACAAGTCCAGGAAACTGCTCAGGCTCGAACTCGGTGCCTTTAATCTCACGGGTGATATAATTCAGATCAAGATTGGTGTGAATATCCGCAGAAACAACAATGTTAACTATCTTTGGCTCTATCATATAGATACCTTTATGTTTTTTATTTAAATAGTTATTCTATGATCTCTGATATCT
>JAGGSE010000038.1 GCA_021159225.1 bacterium | reverse complement strand
TGTTGGGCGATAAGTTTAAAATCGGTGCATCGTAGGGGGTGATTAAGACGGGAACTGGAAATAGATTTAGTTTGAAACCGGAGGAAGTAAATCAGGCAATAAGAGAAGAGCTGGACAAAACTCCCGGTCTATTGTTAAACCAGCTCTTGTCTCTGCATTTCGTCAAACATCCAGAAAACCCGGTCCTGCCCTTTGGCTCGGCAGGTCAGTGGGATGAGAATGATGTGGAAGCGGGAGACTCGATATTCCTCGGTGAGGATGGTAAATTCTGGATGTATTACCACGCCTCTGGACCCAAAAAATTTCAAATAGGGCTGGCGTATTCCAACGACTTGGTTAATTGGACAAGGGAGGCAAACAACCCCATCCTCACCCTAGGTGGTAGCAGTGAGTGGGATGAAGGTATAGTAGCAAACGCACAAGTTCTAAAAGTCAGCAACACCTACCACATGTGGTACGGAGGCATGAATGGGGGACTCACGGCAGGGGGTGTCGGCCACGCTACCTCCTTTGACGGCAAGACTTGGACCAAAGACACATGCAATCCCCTCATAACTGGTTACCGCGAGATATGGCCATCGAGCATATTGTATGTGGACGGATACTACTGGCTGTATGCAAGCGTTAGGCTGACTTCATCTGACCCTTATCTTGTTTACCTCTTTAAATCCACCGACGGAATTTCTTGGGAGGCGTATTCGGGCAATCCCTTGTTCCAGAATCTTCTCGCTCCGCAACAGTGGGCGCAGGTTGGCTGGCTCAACGTCATAAAGATCGGAAGATTCTGGCTCGGGGCCGTTGAGCTTGAGGACATAAGGCTACCACGGGAGGGGAGATACCATAGCAGCTTGGCATATAGCCTTGATGGAGTAAACTGGGCAATACGTCCGATGTCCATACTTCACCAGAACAAGCAGGGGTGGGACGGTGAGCGGATATGCTTACCCACTCTCTTCATGTGGCACAACAAGCTTTACTTGTTCTACACAGCCGGGGTTTCCGGGTCATGTGCTGAACAAATAGGGCTGGCGGAGGCGGTAATTCCGGGCGAGACGGTCGAAGATTATTTCAGGGATTCTTCGGGGGTGTGGAATGCAAAGAGTATATCCGCTGATGCCAATACTGATGGTATCCCGATTCTTGCCCCTCTGACGATATTCTTCCTTTCGGACACGGCTGGCACTCTTTCAGTGCAGGTCCAAGAACCCGACGGCAACTGGCACACCGCTGACACGGTTTCCATAGCGGCGAACACGCTGGAAGTTTACACCCCGACATGGAAGGCAAGGGGGATCAGACTCAGCTTTGATACTGCCGCTATCGTCACGGCTTGGTACAGGATGGGAGGTGAATGATGTATAAGAGCTTGCCGACGCAGAAATATACTAGGATGCCTAAGAGGATGCCGAGGAGCTTGTTTTTTTCGAGGTATGCCTTGGGCTTCAACGGCTCAAATAACTGGATAAGGTTGCCGGTGCTGACGCAGTTGGATGGCAAAAACAAATGTACATTTCTTGCTTGTGTTAATCTGAAAAAGCTGAGCGACAACCAAGCGATAATCTGGTCAATGGTCACCAATAGCGGTTTCGGTTTGTGGTTTGAGGGTGACGATCTCCGTTTCTTGCTCCGGGATGGCTCCACTTACTATGATCTTAAAGAACCCGACATTGCCGAGTTGGGTTGGCACTTTTACGGCGGAAGATATGACGGATCGGAATTGAGAGTCGTGAAAGACGGAGTTTTGAGGCCTTCGGCAACGGCAATGAACACGGCAGTGGATATGTCCGCATGTGTAATAACCACTGTGGGATGCTCAGATGATGAACCTCCAAAGTACTATTTGCTGTACGGCGACATTGCCGCAATCTATGTTTGGTACGGTGTGGCTCTCACACCGGAAGAACTGCGTTGGATGGTGCTCAACTACCACAACCCGGTGCATCCTGAGTATCTTGTTCTTTGGCTTCCGCTTGAGGAAGGGAGCGGGCTAACGGTTTACGACAAGTCTGGATATGGAAACAATGGCACATTGCTGCCGGCAGATGACCCGCCAACATGGCAGAGGGTGAGACAATGGGAGTTAAGACAGGTTATCTAACCATGTTAAAGCTTAGAGACGAGAAAGGAAGATTTGTTAAAGGACACCCCGGTTATGGAGGGAGTTTAGATAGTTTAGCTCGCATATTAAATGAGGCACAAAGCAGAAAGATCCGATGCGTTACTTGCGGAAAACTTATAACTGGAAGTAAAGCCTATCGCGGACGAAAATATTGTAGCATAAAGTGTCGAGATGCCGATCCTGAATATATAAGGAAAAGAAATGAAAGCGCAAATGCAACTGCGAAAAAGTTAGCAATTAAACCTAATTTAGTTATGGATGTTGATTTAGCGTATGTTCTTGGCGTTTTATTTGGGGATGGTAGTGTGAGCAAGCAAGCTCATATTCGATTAGAATGTCACGAATCTTCTGAAAATTTCGCTGATAGTTTCTTTAAAGCTTTGCAGAATATTGGGCTTAATCCCAGCAAGAAGCTTAGATTCATAAAGAGTAATTGGAATAAAAATGGTGGTTCTATGATGTGGAGTGTTGTTGCTACCTCAAAGAGGTTTGAGGAGTGGTTTAGAGAGCTAAGCTACGATAAGCTTGAAAATATGCTTTCAACTAATGAATTAATGTCTGCGTTCATCAGAGGTTTCTATGAGTCGGAAGGGAGCTATACAATGTATTGTAGAAAAAACAAAGCGGGTTGGAGTACTCCACAATACAAAATTTGCATACGAAACACCGACCTCCAGTTAACTCATCTAGTATACAGTTTAATTTCAAAACTTGGTTTCCATCCCACACTCTATGAAGAGCACGGAAAGAAAAGAGGTTATTCATATATACTTTACACTATCCAACTAAGAAGAAAACAAGAAGTAATAAAGTTTTTGGAATATATTAAGCCTTCCATCAAAAATAAACCATCAAACAGAGATAAGTATGTAGGAGGTGAGTGAAAATGGCAAGATACAAAATCTATGATTGTTTTCGCGGTGAGTACTTGGACGAGACGCGGAACTATGCCGAAGACCTGCCGTCGCCGAAGATTGGGTGGCATGTGCACATGGAGGATGCCGCGGGGCTCACCGGGACACTGATATTCGTTGCCACACCGCCTGAACTGCCCGAAAGCTTGGAGCGGTGTGAAAAAGAGGTAAGGTTTGAAAATGGTAGGCTCGATACGGACATAGTTTGCGGGGCATCTGTCACATTTGATGCCAATGTGAGTGATGCCGAAGTTTCAACAAAATAATGATAGAACTAACATCTTTCTTTTCCGGGTTCTTAACTGCAATATGCTCAACCGCTATCGCTATTTACTTCTTCTACAAGCATTATCGCAAAGTTGTTATCAGTGCTGATTTGGACAAGTTCAAAGATGCTGCTTTTTACCTTATCGAAGCTTTGAAGGATGCGAAACTGAGTGAAGAAGAGAAGCTCACAATATTGAACAAGCTCAAAGGTGCAATCACGGAAGAGACGAGGGTTGTTAGAATTGATGCAGACGAGATAAAAAGTTCACTGAATGTTAGGAGGTGCTGCGGATATGGACGGTGCGATGAATATCATAGGCTTGGGGCAGACGGCGGCGCGATACTGGAAGGAGAAAAAAGAGAAGAAAAAAATATGATAAAAATATAATATATAACATTAGGAGGTGATGCAAGACGGGAAAGGACCGACGTGCTGTCCGTGATGGCAGCGGACCGTTTCGTGACTCGTATAGGAGAGTAGGGGAGAAAAAGAATTACGGACGCAGAAAAGAAGCGGGCGAAGAGTGCCCACATGAAGGGTGATGGGGATGACTGAAGAACT
>JAGGSE010000238.1 GCA_021159225.1 bacterium | reverse complement strand
TCGAAGATTGAAACCAAGGAAGTGAGGATACAGAAGACGAAGTTCCCGTGGTTGCCGTTCCCGTTCCCATTCCTCTCTGAAAGTAAGCCAGCTCAGGAAGAAACCCCAATAGTAAGACTTGAAGGAACGCTCAGAGATTTCTACAACGCTCCAGTTCCGAACAGAACGATTAAGATAGAGGTTGCATCTCCGAACTTCACGAGAATTTACAACGTTACGACTGACTCTTCAGGAAACTTTAAGATTGATGTTGACATGGCAGAAGGGGTTGAATACAAGGTCACGTATAAGTTCGCTGGTGACGACGTTTACGTTGGAACATCTACCACGAAGACTTTCACGATTGAACAGTTGCTTCCAGCTCCTCCAGAGGAGATGACGATTACAGAGCTGTTAATCTTCGTCGGAATTGCTATTGGGTTAGTTGCGGTAGTTGCTGGAGCTATATACCTCGCAAAGAGGACAAAGGCTAAAACGCTTGCAAGGATGGAAAGCGAGTTCAAATTCTTCAGGAGATTGAAATAATTTACAATTTTTTACATTTTATTAAAAAATAAGGAAAATTAAGACAACACTTTTTCTGGAGGAAATCCCGTAACGTTCCACCAATCCCATCTATCTACACTACCGAAGAACATTATAGCACTGTAGATGTCCTTGAAAATCGTCACTGGCTCGTATTCGTATTCCACTTCAACACCGTTTTCCTCGATCTCAAGTTCTTCTGTTGCGTTGAACACTTTCACTGTTTTATTTAATATATCAATGTTATATGTTCCATTTATTAGGAACACTACGAGCCACGTATCCATTGTCTCGTTCCCAGTTTCCTCATCCTCAATTTCTCCATAGGCTATGTGAGCGTCGAATCCAGCGTTTCTCAAAGCCCATTCCAGATAAGCTTCCGTTTCGGTGTCACTCAGGTTTTCTGGTATTGTCAGGTTCTTCAAGAACTCTTTCATTTCCGATAGAGTGTTGTTGTATCTTGGAAACACTTCCACGAAGTAATAGTCGTATGGAACTTTCTCGTATACTTCAATCTTTTTCTTCAGCACATAAATCGTTCTATTCTTGGAATCGAGCATCTCCTTCAGCTTAGAGTATTTTGCTCTCATGTCCTCAAATAGTTCTTTATACATTCTGCTCGACCTCTCAAGGAAATCTACCCTATCCTGCAACTCCGTAACGTTTGCCAACTGCTTTTTGTATGTTGCAAGCTCCTTTTCCATATTCTGAACTTTATTTAGAACGTCTTGTAACTCCACCGTTTTATACACTGCAAATCCCGTTGCTATTAATGCCCAAGCCAAAACCAAAGCCAACAAACCCTTTCCCATATCCAACACACCCCCTTAACCTTTTACGATATTTTTAGGAGGAAATCCAACAACGCTCCACCAATCCCATTCCTTAACGCTGTGGTAATAATCTACAGCTTCATAGATGTTCTTGAAGACTTTTACGATTTTGGGATAGCGTTTATCCGATTTAAAGATGTATGGTTTTCCAGAGGACATGTCAACGTAATATGTAGCACCTGCTACTTTGACCATGTTCCATGCATGGTCTTCAGCCAGAACGATATACGCATCGAATCCCGCATCTTCTAAAGCCCACTCCACGTAAGCTGATATTTCCGAGCAGTCAAATGTTTCTCTTTCGTATTTATGCGGGATTTTCAGCTTTGACAGGAAAGCCTTCAAGTCCTCTACCGTGTTCCCGTATTCAGGAAAAAAATTGGTTGAATAATATCCGTGTGGAACTTGCTCGTATAGCCTTAACTTGTCTTCGAGTTCCGATATTTTCACCTGCAACTCGCTTAGCTGATTTCTCAGCTCCTCGTTCTCCCTTCTCAGCATATCTATCTGCTGTATCAATCTCCAGTTCTCGCTCTCAAGGTCTTGTATCTTCTTTCCAAGGGTTTCTTTCTCTGATTTTAGCTCTTTGATGGTAGTCTTGTTTGAATACACCTGCCACTTGAGGCTAACTATTTCCTTTTTGAGTTTATTGACGTTCTGATACTGCTGGAAAGCTACTGCTGTGGCTATGATAGCCCAAACGAGCAAAATTGCCACTATAACTTTCCTCATCTTCTCACCTCTGGCATTTTTTCAAGAGTTTTCAACTTCTCGAACTCCATAACCTTGAATATTTTACCATCCTGCTCCACAACCTCTATATAACCATCCTTAAAGTGGAGAGTTACTGGTTTAGACGTGTTGAGCTTTGTTGCGTTCGTGTAGATTCTGTAAATATTATCACCTGCTGAAACGATTATCACGATTCCGTTGGGTGTTGGCAGAGCATCTAATATAGTTGCATTTACTCTTTCAGTAGCACCTACTACATTCCACTCCTCAAATATTTTCACAACACTCAACCCAACAGCAAGAAGCAATACAACTAATAAAACAAGCTCCCACTTATTTTTTCTCAAGGGTGCTCACCTCCTTGCGGGCTGGAAGCCTCTAAGAAGAGGAAAGCCCGCTCATTAAATTCTTTCATTCCTTTTCTTGCGATATTTCTCGAAGCATTCAAATCTCTATCTAATTTTAACCCACATTTCCTACAAACGAAAATTCTATCTTTAACAACTCCTTTAGCACCGCATTTAGAACAAGTTCTTGATGTTCCTTTTGGATTGACGAATACTACTGGAACTCCATGCAACTTAGCTTTGTAAACGATTTTGTTTATCAAATCCTTGTAAGCCCATTTGTGCAATCTCTTACGATGCCTCTTTCCGACTTTACCTCTTCTTAAACCCTTCAAGTTCTCAATTGCAATACCATACCTTCTCTCCTTAGCCATTAAAACGAGCTGTTTTGCTATACAGTGGTTAATATAAGATTGCAAATTCTTAATCTTACCGCTTAATCGCCTAAGAACTCTCCAAGCACTCTTCTTATGCCTTTTATCTTTAGCCCTTTGCATATCTGCTCTCTTATACTCAAGAGATTTTTTCCAGTTGATGGCGTTGTTGTAGAACCTGTTAATCTTACCTTTAGTGTCTGAAACGACTATAATGTGCTTAATTCCGATGTCAATGCCCAACCAACCTTTAGGCACATAGGGTTCAGGTTCTGGAACTTCAAAACTTATGAAAGCATAGTATTCGTTTCCTATACGAGAAATCTGCACTCTTCCAATTTTCTGTTTTAGCAATTGCTTAAACTTTGGAGGAACATGCATTGGTAACCAAACTCTCTCGTTGTTAATTAGTGGGACACTTATGAAATGTCTCTCAATTTTGACATCTACAGCCTTGAAGGATACCACGTCTGCTTTAAAACATGGTTTGTCTCCTTTGTTAGGATTTCTCAACCATGCTCTATAAGTTTCGATTGCTCTGTTCATTGCTTCTTGAACAACATTCGAATGCAAATCTTGGAATTTCTCTCTAATTTCTTTATATGCAAATTGATGAACATTTCTTCTGTTAGGATATTCTCCTAACCTATCAATTGCCTTCAACCACTCGTTAACACATTCCTTGAATCGAGCTATTGTTGTATCTAACAACTCTTTCTTCCTCTTTCTAAGCTCAAACAATTTAAACTTTTGAGTGAGCTTCATGTTACTCATTTGAACCAAAAAGTTTATCAATCTATCGGTTGCAGTAGTATCGATGATTCGGTCAGCTATATGCTGACCGAGGACGGCTCTCTGACCGAGCCGTATGCGGTCTACCGCAACCTCCGTTGCCCACATGGGTAACGCCTCCGTGTCGGAGGCTCACCCCCCTAAGGGGTGGGGAGGAGGTCAGAACAAAGACTAAACCCCACCGCTCCATTTCAAACACCTCACTTAATTTTTCTCAATCCAACAAACTCAGGACAATCCAGACAATCAATTATGAGGGT
>JAGGSE010000063.1 GCA_021159225.1 bacterium | reverse complement strand
CATTAGTCTGGCAATTAGATGGAGTTTGATTGCAGAAAGAGTATCGGTAAAGAGGATTGACCAATCCTCTCAAAAAATCTTCTCATTTTTAGGTTCTTCTCTTAAAATCTCTTCTTTGACAATTTTTTAATTCTAACACTTCCTTAAATGAATCTCAATAAATTTAGAACTTTAGATTCTAACCAATTGGCTTTTTCTTAACCTCCTTGAAAAAGGTGTTTGTTGTTTTGAAAAATTGGCCATGATAAAATAAGATTGTTGATATGGATATATTTCTCATCGTTGGTCTGGGAAATCCAGAAAAAAAATTTGAGAAGACAAGGCATAATCTGGGCTCAAGAATTGTTGAGAAATTTGCCGAAGAAAACAACTTCCCGGCGTTCAGGTTATCAAAAAAACTCCTTTCCCAAATAAGCAAAGGAGAAATCAGCAGCAAGCAGGTAATTTTAGCAAAGCCGGAAACATATATGAACGAATCAGGAAAGGCAGTTAAAAAACTGCTTTCCGGTCTAGGGTTAAATAAAGAAAACCTTTACCTTGTTCACGATGACATTGATTTGCCCTTGGGATATCTGAAGGTGGTAAAAAACAGGGGAACTGCGGGACACAAAGGGGTAAAGTCCGTAGTAAAAGAATTAAAGACCAAAAATTTTGTCAGATTTAGAATTGGCATCCAACCCAAAGAAGGAAAGCCGAAAAGTCTCAACAACTTTGTCCTTAATAATTTCAGCGCCGAGGAGGAAAAGATAATAAAAGAAGTGATAAAGAAAACAATTAGGGTATTGAAAATTGCTCTAAATCAGGGAATAGAAAGAGCAATGGCTACAGCCAATGCCCGCTTGCCAACCAAGACACTTGACAGTCCAAAATAGAAATGTAATCAGATATTTTTCAGCAGTTTCAAAAACTCCTTTTCGTTGATAATTTTTACTCCCAGACGCTTTGCCCTCTCATACTTTGAACCCGGATTTTCGCCTACAACCACAAAATCTGTCTTTTTTGAAACCGACTCGGAAACCCTTCCTCCTGCCTCTCTTATCTTCTCCTTTGCCTGATTCCGACTCATTGTCTCAAGCCCCCCTGTCAGAACAAATATCTTCCCTTTCAGAGATTGCCCCTTCTTCTTTTCCTTGCCGGGAGAAATGCCTCTTTCTTGCTTTATTTTTACCCCCACCCTTTTTAGTTTCTCAATAAGTTTCAGATTCCTCTTTTCTTGGAAGAAGTTCTTTATTGACCTTGCTGCCACAGGTCCTATATCCGGAACCTTCTGAAGTTCCTCTAATGAGGCATCTTTTAATTTTTCCAATGAGCCAAAGTGCTCTGACAAATCAATAGCGGTCTGCTCACCCACATTTCTAATTCCCAATGCCCAAATAAACCGAGGGAGGGAGATTTCTTTTTTTGACTGAATTGCCGAAATAAGATTCTGGGCTGACTTTTCAGCAAATCTTTCCAGATGTGAAACATCCTCCTCCTTTAATAAGAACAAATCAGCCGGGTCAAAAATCAATCCCTCGTCCAAAAATCGGTCTATAATCTTTGGTCCTATGCCCAGTATGTCAAAAGCGGAAACGAAGTGGTAGAAATACTCTCTTTTTCTGGCAGGACAATCTAAATTGGGGCAACGCCAAATCGCCTCACCTTCTGGTCTAACAAGTTTTGTGCCGCAAACAGGACATCTCTGAGGAAAACAAATTTTCTTTTCTTTTCCGGTTCTTAATTCGGGCAATACCCTTACCACCTCAGGAATAACATCACCCGCCCTACCTATAATAACGGTATCGCCAATTTTTACCCCCAATCTTTTTATCTCATCTTCATTATGCAAGGTAGCGCGGGTAATTTTTACACCCGAGACCTCTACCGGCTCCAGAATAGCCACTGGGGTTATTGCCCCGGTCCTTCCCACCTGAAATTTCACATCCTTTAAGATGGTTGTTGCCTGCTTGGGGGAAAATTTCAAAGCCCTCATTCCTCGGGGCGACTTACCAGCCACACCCAATTGCTGAAGAAGAAGGTTGTCATTTACCATCACCACCACTCCGTCTATCTCAAAGGGGTACTGGTTTCTCTCTTTCTCAATCTTCTTCCAAAAATCAATCACCTCATCAATGTTCTTGCAGATTTTTGATTTGTTTGTTCTAAATCCCAAGGCCGGCAAAATTTCGTGCTCTTGGGAGTGCTTCTTTTGGCCTAGGTCGGTGACAATGTCATAGGCAAGAAACTTCAGAGGCCGAGAAGCAGCAAGCCGGGGATCCAATTGTCTAATAGAACCAGCAGCCAAATTCCGGGGATTGGAATATGTCCTTTTGCCCTCTTTTTTCAACTTCTCATTCAAACGCTGAAAGTCCTTTATATCCATATAAACCTCGCCCCGAATCTCTATTTCTGATTCCTTAATTAACCGCTTTGTCCTCTCTTCAATCTCTTTTGATGGAAGTTTCCTGTGAAGTTCCAATGTAAGGGGAATGGACTCAATTGTTTTTAGGTTCTGGGTGACATCCTCCCCTATTGTTCCTGTCCCTCGGGTTGAGCCGACCTTAAGTCTTCCTTTTTCATAAATAAGAGAAATGCCAAATCCGTCTATCTTTTGTTCGGCGAAATACTCAAAAGGATAATACTCAGGCTTCAGTTTTCGGAGATAATTCTCCCAGTCCCGTAGTTCTTCTTGGTCAAAGATATCCTCAATTGAAAGCATCGGAACCTTGTGCCTGACCTTTCTAAAGCCCTTCAGGGGCTTTCCAGCCACTCTTTGGGTAGGAGAATCAGGGGTAATAAATTCAGGATATTTCTGCTCCAGTTTATAGAGTTCATGCTTGAGGGAATCCAGGGCAGAAGAAGAAATCTCCTGGCGGTCTAATACATGGTAGAGATAACGATGATGAGAAATTAACTTCTTTAGTTTCTCAATCCGCTGTTTAACTTGACCTTTAGACATCTTCTCTGGCATAGTATTAACGGATATACTATATTATATTCTAAAACAACCTCCCTTGTTTGACAAGAAAAACCCTTAAATTGTATAAAAGGCAATGGCAAGCGAGATAAAAAAAATTTCAATAAATGATAAGAATTATCCCCTCTTATTGAAAAAAATAAAAGATGCGCCGAGGGTAATTTTTTATCGGGGCAAAATCCTGCCAAAGGAAAATTGTCTTGCAGTGGTAGGAACACGGCTCTGCTCTGCCTATGGGAAAAATGCCGCCTTTGAGATTGTCAGCGCTCTCTCACAGGCGGGACTGACAATTGTCTCCGGATTAGCCCCAGGCATTGATACTGCCAGCCACAAGGCAACAATTGAGCAAAAAGGAAGAACCATTGCTGTTTTAGGCACAGGATTGGATGAAGAAAGTATTTATCCAAGAGATAATATCAAACTGGCTGAAAAAATAATTGAAGCAGGGGGCTGTCTTCTGTCCGAATATCCCCCGGGTACCCGGGGAAATAAATTTACATTCCCCCAAAGGAACAGAATTATCTCTGGATTGGCATTGGGAACACTGGTAATAGAGGCAAAGCAAAAATCAGGAGCCCTTATCACTGCCGATTACGCAAAGAAACAGAAAAGGCCAGTATTTGCTCTGCCTGGCCCCATTCATTCTCCCAACTCCAGGGGATGCCATTATCTTATAAAAAAGGGAGCAAAACTGATTGAAAACGCCCAGGATATCCTGAAAGAACTAAATCTAAACCTAAAAATCCCTGAGGAAAATGACCAAACAAAAGGAAAAAGCAGGGAGGAATATCTAATCTTGGAAAAACTAAAAACAGGACCGTTGGACATTGATGAAATCATCAAAAAGACAGGCCTTCCCGCTTCGGTTGTTGCTGCTAATCTCTCTGCACTGGAAGTAGAAGGAAGGATAAGAAATCTGGAAGGAAACACCTTTGCCCTTGCCCGCTAATGTCAAAAGCGGGCTCAGAGCCAATCAAATGG
>JAGGSE010000219.1 GCA_021159225.1 bacterium | reverse complement strand
ATCTATATACACCATAACCCTTGATTTTTCAAGTCCTCTATTATATAATAGGCAGTACTATGAAGAAAAATATACATCCGAAATACTATCCTAATGCCCATGTTAAATGCGCCTGTGGCAATACCTTTACGGTTGGCTCAACCAAGGAATACATTGAAATTGAGATTTGCTCAAAATGCCATCCCTTTTATACCGGCAAAGAAAAACTGGTTGACACAATGGGCAGAATAGAAAAGTTCAAAAGAAAACTGGCTAAAGCCAAAGAAGCGGCTAAGAAAAGGAGGTAAGAAGGCTAAGAAGCCAGTATGGAAGTGATTCGAAATTCAATTTGAATTTTGAGACATAACCTTTAACCTTTCAACTTCTAACTAATATGGAGTCAGTGATTATGGAAATCCGAGCAGGGGTAGGCGGCCAAGAGGCGGCTCTTTTTGTTAATGACCTTTTTAATATGTATTCAAAATACGCCCAGAAGAAAAACTGGAAGGTAAAAACATTAAGTTTTCACCCCACTGAACTGGGTGGACTAAAAGAGATAGTTTTTGAACTCAAAGGCGAGGACGTCTTTTCAAAAATGAGGTACGAAGCCGGGGTCCATCGTATCCAAAGAATTCCTGCCACTGAAAAATCAGGCAGAATCCATACCTCCACTGCCTCGGTGGCTGTTCTCCCTAAACCAAAAGAAGCAGAAATCAAGATAAATCCCCAAGACCTAAGAATTGAGACATTTAAATCTTCAGGCGCTGGAGGTCAATATGTCAACAAAAGAATGACTGCCGTTAGAATCACCCATATTCCCACAGGTCTTGTCGTCTCCTCCCAAAGCGAGAGAAATCTTGCTCAAAATAAAGAAAACGCCTTATCTGTTCTTAAGGCGCGGCTATTTGAAAAAAGCCGTCTGTCTCAAGAAGAGAAACTTGCTAAAGATAGAAAAAAACAAATCGGCTGGGCAAAAAGAGCAGAAAAGATTCGGACCTATAACTTTCCCCAAAACCGGGTGACCGACCACAGAATTAAAAAAAGTTGGCATAATCTGGAAAAAATAATGGAGGGAAAGTTAGACTCAATAATTTCAACCCTAGAAAAGAAACTTTAAAACCTAATTGTAAAAAGAATTAATTTTTACTTTAATGCTCCTTGGTCAATCTGTTTCTGCCAAAAATCAACCTTGGGCATTATATAACTATAGGTGTACCAGCGACCCCCGGCTCTTCTGCAATTACGGGCATTAACATTGGTAGTGCCGCATAAATAGGCAGTCACTGCTCCTTCCTCTGCTTTACGATTTTTGCTAGCGGCTCCAAACCTAGCCAGGTACAAACCAGCGGCTAAAAAGGCATCTGCTGGCCGCCAGGGATTTGCCGGTTTAATTCCAGTCAACTCCTCTACCTTTTTCTTATAACCATAATTTAGCCAGGTGTTGGGCATAAACTGGGCTGGACCCATTGCTCCTCCTGATTGAACAATTCCTCGTTTGTTAACCACGCAGGAAACAGGAACAGTATTTGGATCCAATCCCAGTTCTTTTGTAATTTTAAGAAAGGCAGGCCATTGCTTAGGAGACATTACTTGTTTGTAACTAATTTCAGGATGCTTGCAATAGGGCTGACTGGCGCAATTGCACTGACCAATATTAGCCCCTAACGCGGACTCTCCTTCAATAATTCCCAAGATAAGGGCAGGCCGCACCCCGGTAAGTTTTCCTGCCCAACTTGCCAGTTTGTATAACTCCTCCGGGGTTTTTGGCGTCTTCATCCCAGCCAGAGACAACTGGGCAATTCTTGACATTATCTTAGAGGCCTTTTTTTCCAGTTCTTTCTTCTTGGCTAAATATTGGCGATACTCCGCTTCGGTCTTTTTTTTCAAAAACGAGTATTCTTCTTTTGACTCTTCGCTTTCCTTTTTTTGAAGTAATTGAATTTTAATGGCTTTTTCTAGGTCCTCCTTATCTTCTGCCAGAGACATTTTTTCTTTTTTGAGCAGTTCATTGAAAGACCTGATATCTGCTAATATCTCCTGGTTCTTTTTGTTAAGGTTCTCTAGGTTATTGATATAATTAAAAAAGTTGGAAAGTTTTTTCTCGGTAAATAAAATCTCAATATAAGAACGCTGGTCCTCTTTATAAATCTCCCGGAGGATAGCAAGAAGATTTTTTTTAGAATTTTCAATCTCCTTGCTTGTCTTTTCAATTGACTTTTGGGTATCAGCAATTTCAAACTCAATCTCTTTGATACTTGCTTTGCTTTGGCGAATCTCCAACTCCAATCTCTTTATTTTTCTTTCCAATGTCCAAATTTTACTGCTCAAGGTCTTCTTCTTTTGCTTTGACTCTGACACCGCTTTTTCGTACTGGGCAATTTCTGCCTCATACTTCTTCAGAAGTTCTTCACATTCTTCCCTTGTTTGACAATCATCCTCTCTTGCCTGTTGAGCATTTTCCTTGCCAAAAAGAACAGAAACTGGAAAGATAAAAAATCCCAATAAGAAGAGCAATAAGAATGCCTTTTTTCTCATTTTTTCTCTTCTTTTTCTTTCTTTTTCTCCGTTTCTTCTTCCTTCTCCTCTTTTTCTCCCACCTTTTCTACCTCAGGCTTCTCTTCAATCGGTTTTTCCAATTCTTCCTCCACCTTTTCCGGAGGAGTAACCAGGGCAACAATTTCTTCCCCTTCTTTCAAGATTTTTACTCCCTCAGGGACCTTTAGGTCGGAAATTTTAATACTGTCTTCAAAGGTTTTAAGAGAGGATATGTCCACCTCAATCTGACGCGGCAACTGCTGGGGCTTGGCTTTTACCTCAATCTCGGAAATTTCTTTTACCAATGTCCCCTGTAAATTTTTTACCGCCGGTGCCTCTCCCTTAAAAATCAAAGGAACCGTTGCCTCCACCTCTTCCTCTAATTTCGGCTGGTAAAAATCAATATGAAGGGGGGTGCCTTTTAAGGGGTCATATTGAACGCTATGGATTAAAACCAAGAATTTTTTGCCTTGGTCTTTTAGATTTAGAGAAATCAGAGAACTACTGCCCGCTTTTTTGTAGGCCGCCTCAAATTCCTTTTTCTCTACCTCTAAATTTAGATTCTTAATTCCCGGGCCATACAAAACCGCGGGCAGTATCCCCCTTTTTCTTAAACCTCTTACCTTTTTTCCTTTTTCATTTCTAATCTGAGCAGAAAGGTTTAACATCGGTTTATTTTTCTTTTCTAATGAAAAACTTCTTTTCCATGTCCTTTAACACCTTTACCACGCCTGTATATTCCAATTCTGTCATCGGTAGCATCGCTGGACCGGAAAATCCCTGCCTCCTAATTTCTTCTGCTTTCTGAGAAACCTTTTCTCTTACATAATCCCAATAGGGATGGTCAAAGCAATCCACTGGCTCTGTCAGTTTTCCGTTCTTCATTGAAAAGGCAAGAGAAGAGACAACCGGAGGACCGTCAAAATAGGAAATGGTAGAATTCCTTTTGACCGGCATCAAAGGCCCAATATGGCTTCCTCTCATAAATCCGTCAACATAATGCCCGATGGAAAAAGGAGAAAGCACCTCGCCAGTGGCAGGAAAATCGTGCTGTGTCCTTACTATCATTACCGGGTCGTCCTTGCCTACATATTTCCCAGCGATATTATGAAGCCGGGTTGTGGAAACTGCTACTGCCTGTTCTCCGGTGGCTCTTGAGTGTATTGATTCTACAACAAATCTTCCATTGTCTCTCAGAAGTGCGGCTATCTCATAGATTTCCTCCGGACTTTTTAGTTTAACCACCTTGTCTCCCTTTGTATAGGAAACATCCATAATTGTAAACTCAAACCCCTCTTTGAGTTCTGGAGACAATAAAAACCCTGCTGTATACATTGGGTCGCAAAACGCCAGATAAAGAGGGAGATTAAAGGCGCCGGGCTCGGTCTTATCAGCGGCAAATATCACAAATGGCTCCGCCGGTCTTTCTTTTATTTCCATTTCTGCTACCTGAGGTCCCATTCC
>JAGGSE010000223.1 GCA_021159225.1 bacterium | reverse complement strand
AGAACCGCAAGCCGCACGACATCGACATCGTCCTCCGGGCGGACGCCCCGTCCGGTTCGCTCCTCAAGCTGGAGCGGGCCCTGAAAGAGGCGATAGGCGAAAGTCTTCCCGTGCAGTTCTCCCTCGAGCCCCAGGGGCCGACCTGGGCTTATTTGCCCCTCTACACCCTAGTCGCGGTGAAGAACCCGGAGTTCGAGATCCGCTCGCTGCCGGAGCCCGGGTTCGCCGAACGGTTCTACAAGGCGGCCGTGCAGGAAGATATCTCCAAGACCAAGCCGCTGGAGCCGGTGGCCCATTACAAGGCGGCCGGCGAATTCTACGGGGGGGAGGAAGAAGAGCTTTGGGAGAAATGGGCCAGGCGCGCGGTAGAGCGGGGAGAAAAGATCTGCGTGCAGCCGAAAGCCGACGGTTTCAGGGTGCACCTCCACAAGAAGGGATCGGAGTTCGCGGTGTTCACCGAAAAGGGCCTCGAGCGCTCGGCCGCCTTCCCGGACTTCCCGAAGTTGATCGGGAAGCTCCCTTGCCGCGAATGCATCCTCGACGTGGAGGCGATGGCCTACAAGGATCCGGAATGGAGACGCCCCCAGAACCGGTGGGAGATGGCCTGGATCGGGTCCGCGAAGGAGCCGCATGACGAGCCGGTCACGTTCTGGGCGCACGACATCCTGTGGCTCGACGGGAAGAACATCTGCGGCCTCCCTTATCTCGAGCGGTTGAAGCTCCTCCGAAAGCTGATCGGCGACGAAGTGAGGGCGGGCAAGTTGCGGATCGTGGTCATGCCCACCAAGATCGCGACCGGCAAGAGAGGTCTCTTGGAAGCGCTCGAGTGGGCCGATTCGCAGCGGCGATGCAACTCCGAAGGGGCGATGTGCAAGTTCTTGTCCTTCAAGTACGACACCGGGGTCCTAGGGGGGGTCGTGAAGTACAAGACGGTTCCGGAACTCGACACGTTGGCCATCGGTTGGCGCAAGGTCCCGGCGGGCAAGCCTCCGCACGTGCGTTGGACCAGGGAGCAGGCTTTCAAGGAACTTCCCAAGTTGCTGGAGAAGTCGAACACTTACATCTTCCGGTGCGCGCTCCGGAGCGAGGAAGACCCGAACCTGTGGCTCCCGCTGGAAGGGGACCACGAGCTTTCCGAGTCCGACCTCAAGCTGGACTGGGACGAGGAAAAGCAAACGTGGAAGGGGACGGACGATCCCAAATACTGGACCATGCTTCCGGGCTGGCCGGAGCGCAAGGCCGGCGAGCTGGCATACGGCAACACGTACGCTTGCAAGGTAGAGGATCCGTCGTGGCTCAAGAAGGGCCTGGTGATCACGGTCCGGCCCGCGGAGCTCAGGCCGTTCAAAGGCGAGGACGGGAAGTGGCACATTTCCTGGCAGCATCCCTTGTCGCCGAACCCCAAAGAACCGGGTTCGCCGGTCGGGAGCGTGGAAGCCGCCTTGCGCGCCTACAAACTGAATCCGAAGGACTTCCAACCTTTGGCGTGGAGGAAGTGGAAGCCATGATCGAAAAGCAAAAGGGACCTTCGATCGAATATCCGCCTAAACCGAACGAGCCGAAGCGGTTCATCGTGCAGAGTCACGCTAGAGGAAAGAGCGTCGCGGATTGGACTCCGATCATCATCAGGCAAAATGGGTTCGTTTCGGTAGTTCCGATTGGGAAATTGTTTCCTAAGATCCGCGAGAACGAGTATCGATTCCCGAAGGACAGCGATCTGGAAGTATGGACCGCAAACGGTTGGGAGCCTGTACTCGCCATTTATCGTCACCGTTTGGAGACAACAAAATTGAGGCGCATTCGAACGTCTCAAAGCCTGATTGACGTTACGGAGGATCATTCGCTGTTTTTGGCACCTGACCTTTTCCAGGGCGCATCTAGAGAAGAGCGTGCCTGTCCAGCAGGGGCCCTTGGGAAAGGATCTCGCATTGAACTGTTTCAGGAAGTCCCTAATCTGCACGCGAAGTGGTCTCGGGTTGATGAGGACCTGGCATGGCTTCTCGGCTTATGGGTAGCGGAAGGCTCTTGGAAGCGAGATGAAAAAGAAGTCGAAATTACATCTACGGACAGGGCTTTGTTGGAGCGAGCCGAAAGCATTGTCAGGAAATACGGGTGCCATGCTCATATTTACGGGGACCGGCCTAGGTCGGGTGGGAAGAAGAAGGCTTTTAAACTTGGTTTTGAGGGACTCCGCATTTTCCAGCAGTTTGTTTGGCAAGGTCCTCATCTGAAGAGGGAAAGAAAAGCAAGATACAAGATAATTCCGCCCTTCATCTTTGCATGGCCGGCAGAGGCCAGGATGGCTTTCTTCCAAGGCTTTTTGGCTGGCGATGGGGATCACGGGACCCAACCTTTCGCCTTTTCGACTTCTTCAATCGCTCTAGCGGAAGGTCTGCGAGTGTTAATTGCTGATCTGGATCTGGGAAGCGGGTTCAGCGTAGCATTGCAAGGGAAGACGTTACTTAGATGTTCTCCGATCAAGAGCGAGCATAACCGGACCAAAGACCCGTCGACTGTTCTCGAGATCCACGATTTCATAAAAGCTGATATAGCGGGTCCGAAAAACCCAAACTTTAGGCACGGTAAGTGCATGTCGCAGTTACCCTTTAAGCTTTATTGGCCGTTAGTCTACTCGCATCGCAGGTTCGTTTACGATATCGAGACTCCTTCCCACACGTTCGTGGCTGGAGTGGGCGGTGTAGTCGCTCATAACTCTAACCACTGGGACTTCCGCTTTGCTTTGAACGACGTCGCGGAAGGCTGGACCGTGAACGCGAACGTGGAAGGCGCGATCGAGATCCCCATCGTGACCCTGGCGCAACTCAAAGCCCTCCACGAGGACCAGAGGGCGTGGAAAGTGGACCTCGAGACCGGCAAGATCCTGCCCCGCAAAGTGAGGACCACCATCCGGGGCAAAACGAGGATCGTGGTGCGCCCCGGCAACCTGTTCGCGACTCCCAAGGCAGCCGTGATCCCCAAGGAGTGGATGGACGTCGAGGGGCGGACTCCTTTCCCTCCCGACTGGCCGAAGACGGTTCTGGGGTGGTGGGACAAATGGCCTTCCTACGTTAGGGCGGAACTCTGCAAGGCGGGCTGGGATCCCGAACGGGCTCGGGCGATCCTGGACGGGAAGGAGAAATGGGAGGTCAAGGAAGTCCCGGTCGGGGCCACGCGGGCCTTTCCGGGAGTTTTCTACAAGTTCGAGGACGGTTTGTACACGCCTGGGGCCCGTCGCCCGTGGTTCTTCGAGTACCACGTCGAGCGAGGGAAATTCTTCCAAGGCAGGCTCTGTTTCCGCCTCGTGACGCGCGAAAAGGCCGAGAAGTCCACGGCCTGGCAGGAGCTCGTGGCTTCCCGGTTCTTCATCGTGGACGGGCCGGGCGGGGCCAAGATCGTGAAGCAAGTCCTGCCGCCGGCCGAAGCGGAGGAGGAAGCCAAGCTTCCCGGCTTTTGGATGCTCCAGACTCCCGATCCGCCGGGAGAGATCCATCCTTACGTCCTTTCGGAGGAAGCGATCGAAAAGAAATGGCTCCCTCCGAGGCCCGCGTCGGCCTTGCCGCAAAAGTTCCAGAAAGAAGCCCCGAAGGAACTGAGGTTCTGGACGATCGAGGACAGAGAAAAGGCCCTCGAGGCCAGGGAAAAGCTGGCGGAGTTCTTCGAGTCGGGAGCCAAGAAGTCCTTCCCGGTCGTGAAGTTGCGAAAAGGAGAGTTTAAACTCATCGCCCAGCACTGGCGGGGTCCGGTCATCATCAGGTGGGGCCCGAGCGCTTCGCTGTACCATCTCCTGATCAAGGTCGGCTCCGATCGCTGGCTCATCGGCCTGGACAACGACCCGCGGATAAGGGAGGCGGTGGCCGGTTTCTCGGAGGACATGGACCTGTGGCGGGAGCTCTGGGAGACGGAGGAGCGCCGCAATGTGGAACCGGGGACCGATCTCAACCCTACGAAGGACACGCCTTCCTGGGTCGAGCTGGGAGACGAAGGACCAGTCGAGATCATGGAGCAAGAGGCCGGATTCCTCAAGCTCAAGCTCG
>JAGGSE010000036.1 GCA_021159225.1 bacterium | reverse complement strand
TCGCTCTGGGATCTGGTCTTATAATTGAATTATGGAAATTATATGAATATATCAGTAACTTTGGGATTGATACTGTGCAGATGGTATTGCCAAAAGTTGGGACAATTTTTGCCTTGATTCTCTCACTTTATATTTTATACAAAAATCAGAGGATCAATGATGTTTTCAGCTCTTAAACATCTTTTGGGAGAAAATGTTCGTAAAACTTTAACACTCAAAGCCTCTTCACAAAGTACTCCTCAGGAACTCTATCATTTATTATCTCCACACCCTCCTTCATGAGTATCCTTTTTTTCATCTCAAGTCCGCCACCATATCCTCCAAGCTTTCCGTCTGTATTGACCACTCTGTGACATGGTACCAAGAGAGGAACAGGATTTTTCTTCATTGCATTACCAACAGCTCTATATGCCTGAGATCCCAGAGCATCGGCAATCTGTTTATAGGATGCCACCTTTCCCTTCGGGATCTTTGATGCAAGAGTATAAACTTTTTTTTCAAACGCAGTACCTCTAAGAACAAAGGGGTATTCAAAGGATAGCCCATAGTATATCCAGGAATTCACTTTTCTTGCCAGATTGTCAGCTTTTTTTGATCTTATATAACTCTTCTTTATCAATTTCATTATATTTTCTAAATAATCGGGAAGAACTATTCTGGTAATTTTGACATTCATTATAACACAAGAATAGAGTTCCTTCCTTTTCTCAATTTTAACTCTATCAATCCCATAGTACATATGTATTTTACCTGTTTTTTATATAAAAACTTTTCACTCCTTTAAAAGAACACCGTTTACAACACCATGCTGCCCCGGTCTTGATGTTACCCTTGCCTTTCCTATCTCTGTCTGTATTATCGCACCCTTTGTTAAAATATTTCTTCTCGTAAACTGCTTATTGGCTTTATTTTCTTCTACATTTAATATCTTGACTTTTTTTATGCCTTCAGGAGTACTTATATTTGCATACAATGCTGATTTTAATTTTATTTTTCTATTTCCTCCCATTACCCTGATTATCTTCTTTTTTTCTTCGCCTATTTTTGTGAATATGGGTTCTCTTCCCATCTCATATTTCCTTTTACCTCTGGATCTTATATATTTTCCTCCAGTTTTTTTTCTTCTCGATCTTCCCTGATAAATGCCCATGATCTCACCATTTTAATAGAACTGAAAATTGTTTATAAAGTTTTCTATAAATTATCTATATGGATCATTATTTCTCGGAAAAGCAGAAGTCAGAACATGAGATATTAAAGATAACGGAGAATATAAGAGGAATTGAATTTTCTTTTTTGACAGATAGAGGAGTATTTTCGAGGAAAAAAGTCGATAAGGGTAGTAAACTCCTTGCAAAATCCATTGAGGCAAAGAAAGAGGACACGCTCCTTGATATAGGATGTGGATATGGTGTTGTTGGTATAGTTCTATCGAAATTCGTAAAAAACGTTTATATGATAGATATAAATAGGAGAGCTGTCACATTAACGAAAAAAAATGTGGTATTGAATGGATGCACCAATGTCAGTGTACTGAAAAAAGATTTCTTCAAACTTGAGATAAGAGGATTTGACATCATAGCTACAAATCCTCCCTTTAGAATGGGGAAGGAGTATGTTTTCAGAATAATAGAGAAAGTTCCAGAGTTTTTAAAGGATGAAGGAAGATTTTATATGGTTGTCAGAACAAAACAGGGTTCCAAAAACTATGAAGAAAAGATTGCAGAGATCTTCGGAAAGAGTGAAACAGTTGATAGGGAAAGTGGTTACAGAGTTTTGAAGGGAGTAAAATGTTAGGGTTAAAAGTTAGAAAGATAGATGGAGAAGAAACAAGGAAAAAGCTTATTCAGAGAGGGATTCTGGATAGGAGATACAGGATTAAAAATCTTGGAGATTATTTAGTCTTTCCTATAAGTAAAAGGATTGATGGCGATATTGTAGAGATGGAGTTTGAATTACTGGAAAAAAGGGATAGGTACGATTTTAAGTTTGAGATGATCGGTGATATTGCCATAATAGAGGATAAGTATGATCCTTCAATATTGAAAAGGAAAAATATAAGATCTGTTTACAGAAAAACAGGAGATACAGAGGGAATTTACAGAATAAAGAAGTATGAATATGTGGCGGGTGAAAAAAATACTGAAACAATACATAAAGAGTATGGATGCAGATATATGCTTGATATAAGAAAGGTGTACTTCAATCCAAGGCTCGCAACAGAGAGATACAGGATAGCTGAAAAAGTTAGAGATGGGGAGAGGATACTTGATATGTTTGCAGGAGTTGGTCCATTTTCAATCCTCATTGCGAAAAAGAAGAACGTGGAGATTCACAGCATAGATATAAATCCAGATGCTTTTTACTATCTGAAAAAGAATATCGAGATTAACAAAGTTAGAAATGTTTTTCCTTATCTGGGAGATTGCAGAGAGATTGTTAAAGAACTACCGGATTTTGACAGAATAATAATGAATCTCCCAAAGTCCTCCCTTGATTTTATGGATACAGCTCTAAAAAAGATAAAAAAGAATGGGATAATACATCTTTACTCCATAAAACAAAAAGAAGAAATAAAATATAATGTGATTGATATCCAGAAGGTGAAATCTTACTCTCCCAGGGTATATGTCTGGAGATACGATATCAAACCTTGATACTTTTCCATCTCCCCCTTCTGAACCTTATATAGAATAACAATCCTCTCACTACCGTCTCAACACTCATTGCAATCCATGCACCTATGAGACCGTATCCCATCACAACACCGAAAATATAGGCCATCGGTATTCTTACACACCACTCTGAGATCCCTGTTATTATCATCGGAAAAACAGTATCTCCAGCACCCTTTAATGCTCCGGAAAGAACAAAGGTGATCGCAAGCAGAGGCTCTGAAACAGCGATTATCATGAGACATGGAACAGCAAGTTTTATAACATTCGGGTCACCTGTGAATAATCTCACGAAGTATTCGGGAAATATCAGGAACATCACTCCCATAAATCCCATGACAAGGAGTGCCATCTTCAGAGATTCATATGCACTTTTCTCTGCCCTATCTGGTTTCAAAGCACCGAGATTCTGACCAACAAGTGTCGTTGCTGCGATGGCAAAACCAAAACCAGGCATAAAAGAGAAACTCTCAGAACGAAGAGCCACCTGGTGTGCCGCTATTGCGTATGTTCCAAAGGAAACAACGATCATTGTATAGACTATACCAGCGCTTGAGTTTATCAGATTTTCACCGGATGCAGGAAATCCTATCCTGATTATCTTTTTTATTATTGAAAAATCGAGTTTATAATAGAATCTCAGTTTTATTCCTTCTTTTCCTGAGAGAAGGAGATAAAAACCTATGCTTATTCCTATTCCCCGTGAGACCACAGTGGCTATTGCAGCACCCCTTACACCGAGAAAGGGAAATCTCCATATTCCAAAGATAAGAAAGTAGTTCATAATGATGTTCAGGATATTTATGAATGTCATCAGATACATGGGGGTTTTTGTGTCTCCAGCTCCACGGAATATTGCATTTATTATGAAGGTAATAAAGACTGTGAAGATCCCTAAAAACATTATCTGGAGATAATCATATCCTATGGATACAACGAGATCCTCAGCACCCAGAACTTTGATAAAGAGATCCCCATAAAAGAATCCAGGGATACCGATCAGGAGAGAGAGTATTATTCCAAAGATGATCGACTGTTCTGAAACAAGTGTTGCCTTTTCTTTATCTCTCGCCCCTACGTATCTTGCCACCAACGCAGTTGTTCCTATTCCAACGCCCGAGATCAACCCCTGAAATAAAAAGACGATCTGTCTCCCCAGTCCAACAGCGGCAAGTTCATCAGCCCCGAGTCTTCCAACCATTGCAATATCTGCAATCCCAACAACCATCTGAAGAAGCATTGTGATAACAGCAGGCCATGCCAGATGAATTACATTCTTCCTTATGCTTCCAGAGGTCAAATCTTGCATAGATGTACAGAGATGCTTTTATTTATAAAGATTATGATCAGTTTTTACCATTAAAAAAAAAGAATAAAAAGGTAAAAGATCAGCCTTTTACC